>JBHIWE010000060.1:0-19702 GCA_041987645.1 Acidovorax sp.
CGTAGGCTTCGCCGCACCGGACGACACGGTGCTCGACGGCCTGAGCCTGAGCACCGAGTACGTGATGACCTATCCCGCGTCCATCTTCATCGGACTCGCCCAGCGCGAGCCCGTGGTGATCGATGGCGTGACCTTCCTGGTGCGAGAGCTGCGGGCCGTGGGCGACGGTTCCGAGTTGCGCGCGACCCTGACGAGGGTCTGAACGATGGCTGGCAACTCGATCCGCGAACAGATCCTGCTCGCGGCGCTGGCGGCTGTCCGTCCGCACGCCGAATCCCTCGGGGCAACGCTGCACCGCTCGCCCACGGTGGCCATCAGCCGGGAGCAATGCCCGGCGCTGGCGCTGTTCCCCGAGTCCGAGGCCATCACCGACCGTGCCAATGACCGCGTCACCCGCGAACTGATCGTTCGCGTCGTGGCGCTGGCCCGTGCCGTTCCACCCGCCATCCCTGAAACCGAGGCCGACCGGCTCCTCACCGCCGTCCACGCCGCCTTGATGGCGGACGGGAATCTCGGCGATCTGGTGCTGGGCATCCGCGAGCAGGAATGCGAGTGGGAGGTGGAGGACGCCGACGCGGTGGCCGTGGCGCTTCCGGCGCGGTACCGCTTCACGTACCGGACGCTGGCCAATGACCTCTCAACCCCTGGATGACGACCCATGAACCCACAACCGACACGTTTGGTTCTGACCCGCCCGCACACCCACGCGGGCAAGTCCTACGGGCCCGGTGACCGCATCGAGGTCGACGCCGACGCCGCCGAATGGCTGCTGGCGCACGACATCGCCACGCGCGAATCGACCCCTGCCAGGCCCGCCCGGACTGAACCCGACCTTCTCCCTATTCAACGCAAGGAACCCAAGCAATGAGCACCTATGCCAGTTTTCAAGGGCGCGTTTTCCTCGGCAAGCGCGACACCGACGGCTTTCCCATCGAAGTGCGCTCGCCCGGCAACGTCGCCGAGTTGAAGCTCTCCCTCAAGACCGACGTGCTGGAGCACTACGAAAGCCAGACCGGCCAGCGCTCGCTCGACCACCGGATGGTCAAGCAGAAGTCCGCCACCGTGAACCTGACCATCGAGGAGTTCACCAAGGAAAACCTCGCGCTGGCCCTCTACGGCAACCACGTCGTCGGCACGCCGGGCACGGTCACCGCCGAACCGGTGGGCGGCGCGACGCCGACCCCGGGCGACCGCTACTTCCTGGCCCACCCGAAGGTGTCGTCCCTCGTCGTGGTGGATTCGGCGGGTACGCCTGCCACCTTGGCCCTGGGCACGAACTACACCGCCGACACCGACTTCGGCGCCCTCCAGTTTCTGGATACCACCGGCTTCACCGCGCCGTTCAAGGCCAGCTACGGCTATGGCGTGGCCACCGAGATCGGCATCTTCACACAGGCGCTGCCCGAGCGTTACCTGCGGCTCGAAGGCATCAACACCGCGCAGGGCAATGCCAAGGTGCTGGTCGAGCTCTACCGCGTGGCCTTCGATCCGCTGAAGGAAATCTCCTTCATCTCGGACGAGTACAACAAGTTCGAGCTCGAGGGTTCGCTGCTGGCTGACACCACCAAGCCCTACGACGCGGTGCTCGGTCAGTTCGGCCGCATCGTCCAGCTCTGATGGGGGCCACCATGAGCGATCTGGAAGCCCTGATACCGCAGTCGGTCGAACTGGTCATCGACGGCGAACCGCTGGCCATCAAACCGCTGAAGGTTGGGCAGATGCCCGCCTTTCTGCGGGCGATATCGCCGGTGATGCAGCAGCTCACTGCCAGCGAGATCGACTGGCTGACGCTGTTCGGTGAGCGCGGCGACGATCTGCTGTCGGCCATCGCCATTGCCGTCGGCAAACCTCGGGCGTGGGTTGATGAGCTGGCGGCCGACGAGGCCATCCTGCTGGCAGCCAAGGTGATCGAGGTGAACGCCGATTTTTTTACCCGGACGGTGATCCCGAAACTCGACGGCCTGTTCGCGACGGTGAAGCTGCCGCCCCTGATGGCGGCTGCTGGCGAAGCGGGTGGTTCGATACCGTCCAGCACCTGATCGAGCGCGGCCACCGCCTGCCCGACATCCTGGACTACACCCTGGCGCAGGTGCGCGGCTTCGTCGCTGCCACGGCGCGCAGCGACGCGGCCCGCGATGCGCGGCTGCTGTCGCTCGTTGCCATCGGCACGCGCGGCGATGCCCGCCACCTCGACCAGACCCTCGACCGATTGACTGACCATGCGCATCTCCGTCCGCATCGATAGCGCTGCGGCGCAGGCGCAACTGCGCCGCTGGGGCGGCGAGTTCCGCGACAAGGTCAAGAAGGCGTTGTCACGGGCCATTGCCAGCGAGGCGTCCGAGCTCAAACAGGACGTGCGCGGCCACGTCGCGGGCCAGATGGCGGTGGTCAAGAAATCCTTCCTCAAGGGCTTCACCGCCAAGGTGCTGGACAAGGACCCGAACCGCTTGCCTGCGCTGTACGTGGGCTCGCGCATTCCGTGGTCGGGGATGCACGAGCGCGGCGGCCTGATCGCCGGTCGGATGCTGATCCCGCTGCACGGGCGGGTCGGCAGGAAACGATTCAAGGCGCAGATCGCCGAGCTGATGCGCGGCGGCAATGCCTATTTCATCAAGAACGCAAAGGGGAACATCGTCCTGATGGCCGAGAACATCAAGGAACACGACCGACCATTGGCGGGCTTCAAGCGCCGCTATCGCAAGGCCGAGGGCATCAAGCGCCTCAAGCGCGGCGCGGACGTGCCCATCGCCGTGCTGGTGCCCAAGGTCGTGCTCCGTAAGCGCCTCGATGTCGAGCGTCTGGTCGCGGGCCGCATCCCGCGCCTGTCGGCGGCCATCGAGAAGCAGATCCGGACGGTGGATTGAGCTATGGCGAACCGAATTTCTGTCCTCGTCGCGCTCGAAGGGGCCGACGAGGGGCTCAAGCGCGCCATTGCATCTGCCGAGCGCAGCCTCGGCGAGCTCTCAAGCACCGCCAAGACCGCCGGTGAGAAGGCTGCCGCCGGGATTGCTGAGGTCAAGGCCGGGATGTCGGCCTTCGGCGATCAGGTGGCGACGGCCAAGACGCAGTTGCTGGCCTTCCTGTCGATCAACTGGGCGGCGGGCAAGGTGCAGGAGATCGTCCAGATCGCCGACGCCTGGAACATGATGTCCGCACGCCTGAAGCTGGCGACGGCAGGCCAGCGTGAATTCACCACCGCGCAAGCGGCGCTGTTCGACATCGCCCAGCGCATCGGCGTGCCGATTCAGGAAACGGCCACGCTGTATGGCAAGCTCCAGCAGGCCGTGCGGATGCTGGGTGGCGAGCAGAAGGACGCGCTCACGATCACCGAAAGCATCTCGCAGGCATTGCGCCTGTCGGGCGCATCGGCCACCGAAGCACAGTCGTCCCTGCTGCAGTTCGGGCAGTCGCTGGCCTCTGGGGTGCTGCGTGGCGAGGAATTCAACTCCGTCGTCGAGAACAGCCCCCGTTTGGCGCAGGCTCTGGCTGATGGACTGAACGTGCCCATCGGGCGGCTGCGCAAGCTCGCCGAGGAAGGCCGCCTGACTGCTGACGTGGTGGTCAACGCGCTGATGAGCCAGAAAGACAAGCTGGCCAGCGAGTACGCCCAACTGCCGCAGACGGTCAGTCAAGCCTTCGAACGCCTGCGCAATGCCTTCGGGCAGTGGATCAACAGGGTCGATGAATCGACGGGCCTGACCAAGAAGCTGGCCGAGGCGTTGACCTTCCTCGCCAACAACCTCGACACGGTAATGCAGTGGTTGAAGCGCATCGCCGAAGTCGGGTTGACGGTGCTGATCTACCGCCTGATCCCGGCGCTCATCACCGCGTGGCAGACCGCCGGTGCGGCGGCAGTCACGGCCGCCAGTGCCACCGCTGCAGCCTGGACGACGGCCAACCTGTCGGTGTCGGCGGCCGTGGCCAGCGTCGGCGTGCTCAAGACGGCGTTCGCCGTGCTGGGTGCCTTCCTGGTCGGCTGGGAGATCGGGACGTGGCTGTCGGAGAAGTTCGAAATCGTCCGCAAGGCGGGCATCTTCACGGTCGAGATGCTGATGAAAGGCATCGAGCAGTTGCAGTACCGCTGGGAAGTCTTCAAGGCGGTATTCACGTCCGACACCATCGAGCAGGCCACCAAGCGCCACGAGGCCCGTCTCGCGGAGATGAACCAGATCTTCGCGCAGATGTACGCCGACGCCTCCAAGGGGGCGGATGCCGCCAAGGGCGCAATGAACACCGCAGCGACCGCCGCCGAGGAGATCGCCAAGCGGCTGGAAGCCGTGCGTCAGGGGACGCAAGAAGCGGTCGGGCGCGGCATCGAGGCGGTTCACAGTGCGCTGGAAAAGCTGAAATCCCGGCTCGGCGAAGTCGAGCAGGCCGTGGGCAAGGCCAACCAGACGGTCAACGACTCGACCGCCAAGATGGCCGAGGCCTACAAGGGGCTGACTTCCATCGTCGAGGCCAACCTGCAGCGGCAGGTCGAGGCCGTGAAGGCGCGCTACCAGCAGGAGCAGTCGGCGCTGGAACTCTCCAAACAGTCGGAAGCCGCGCAGATCACCAAGTCGACGCAGCTGCTGACCGAGGCGCTCACGCAGCAGACCACGCTGCGGCGGCAGGCCACGACCGACACCCTGAAACTGATCGACGACGAGTCCCGGGCCAAGATCGAAGCGGCGCGGCGTGACGGACAGACCGAGGCCGAGCGTGCGGCCAACGTCAACCGTGTTGAGAACGAAATTCTGGCCACCAAGCGCCAGACGATGACGCAGGCGCTGTCCGAGTACCGGCAGCACATCGATGCGCTCAACGCCGAGGCCAACCGGCATCTGGCCGAGATCAAGCGTATCGAGGAGGAAAAGCGCCAGCTCTCGATGACGACCGAAGAGCGCATCCGCGACATCCGGCGTCAGGGCATGACCGAGTTCGAGGCGACCGAGGATCGCAAGCGCCAGATCGCCGAGTACCAGGAGAAGGCGCGCGAGGCGTTGGCCAATGGCGAATTCGAGCAGGCCCGTCAACTGGCGCAGAAGGCGATGGATCTGGCCGCGCAGGTCGCCAGCAGCCAAACCAGCGAGGCCAAGCGCGGCGAAGACGCCCGCAAGCAGTCCGAGCAGGCGGTGTCGCAGGTCACCCAACTGGAGGCCCAGTCACGCGATGCTTACCGCAAGCAGGAGTACGCGCAGGCCGAGGCTCTGATGCGTCAGGCCGATCAGCTACGCGCCGAACTGGCCCAGAAAACCAAGGATGCCGACGCGCAGATCGCGCAGGGCAAGGACGGTGTCAATCAGGCCATCCAGCGCATCCGCGAGTCGGAGGAGATTCTGAACAAGACTCTGGATGCCGAAGCCAAGGCCCACCAGACTGCGGCGCAGTCGGCATTGACAGCCCGCGACCAGATCCGCCAGACGTTGGAGCAGACGCAAACCCAGATCGATCAGATCACGGCCAAGCTGAAGGACGGTCTAAAGGTCACTCTGGATGCCGACACGACGCGCTTCGACAAGGCCATCGCCGATCTGGACAAGGCCTTGGCGGAAAAGCAGTACCTGCTCCAAATCCAGGCCGATCTGCAGGATGCCGAGAAGAAGTTGCAGCAGTACGAGCAACTGCTCAAAGAAGGCAAAACCCTGCCGGTCGATGCCGATGTCTCCAAGGCCAAGGAGGCGCTGGACAAGCTCAAGACCTACGCCGACCAGAATTCACAGTTCGAACTGAAGGTGGCGACCGAGAAAGCGCAGGCGGCGATCACCAACGTCGAGGGGATGATCAAGGCGCTGGATCGCATCCAGACCGAATCCCGGCATCAGGTCAGTACCAACGCCGAAGCAGCCCGCGCCGAGATCATGAGCCTGAACGGGGCCAACACCTCGAGCACGCACACCATCTACGTGCAGCGGGTCGAGGTCAATGCTACTGGCGGTCTGGTCGGTGGCGGTGTCAGGCGTTTCGCGGACGGCGGCGCGGTGGCTTCGGCTTTTCCCCGGATGGGGGGCGGCTCGGTTCCCGGCTCGGGCCACCACGACACGGTGCCGCGCACCCTGGATGCCGGTGCTTTCGTGATCCGCAAGGCCGCCGTGCAGAAGTACGGCAGCGGTGCGCTCGCGCGTCTGGCGAACAGTGTCAGTGGGGGCGTGGCTCGGTTCGCCTCTGGCGGTGCGGTGATGCTCGGCAATGGCAGACGCCCATCGGGCAACGGTGTCAATGGCGATGGCGGTAGCTCGCCCAGTACCCCAAAGAAGAACCGCGATGCGTTCGAGGCCCTGAAGATGATCGATCTCGGCCTGCAAGGGATGAACGAGTACACGGGCTGGCTGCAGTGGAACTACGGCGCATCGGTCAGCCTGGACATGCGCAGCAAGACGATGGAGAGCTACGGCAAGCAGGCGCAGGAAGACCGGCGCACGCTGGAGAGCTTCATCGGTCGCAAGCAGCTCACCGGCAACGAGCGCCAGAACCTGGAGCGGATCAAGCAGACGTGGCGGCAGGCGATGGCCCAGCCACTGCTCTGGGGCAAAGACCTGGAGCGTGAGCTGATCGACTACATGGAACAGAACCAGGGCGAGTTCTACCGGCGTGGCGGACTGTCGAAGTCCGACACCGTTCCGGCGATGCTGACCCCGGGTGAGTTTGTCGTGAACAGGGACGCGGTGGCCCGCTACGGCGCTGGCTTCTTCGAAGCGATCAACAACCTGTCCGCTCCGGCGCAGGCCTTGGCCGGTCGCGTGATGGCGGGTGTCCAGGGCTTTGCCACCGGCGGTCTGGTGCAGCCCGCAGGCAGCAGCCTGCCGCGTCCTTCTCTGCCCGATGGCACGCCCACGCGCACGGTGCGTGTGGAGCTGTCCTCCGGGCAGCAGAAGGTCAACGCCACCGTCGACGCACGCGACGAGTCCCGTCTGCTGCAACTGCTGGACGCCGCCCGCGCCCGCACGGCTTGACCGTGCGTTCCTGTTCCTTGGCCTGAAGGTTTTTCGATGCAACTTTCGAACCTCGAAACCGGGGTGGCTTTGCCATTGCCCGATGACTTGCTGTGGAGCGATGAGCACGCGTGGTCGCCCGCAGTGGCGTCCACGTCCTACCTCGTCACCGGTGCCTTGCTGATCCAGTCCGCCACGCGGCAGGCCGGTCGCCCGATCACCTTGGTGGGCGCGCCCGACATGGCCTGGGTCACCCGGGCCACGGTCGAGCTGTTGCGCGCATGGGCGGCGATTCCCATTGGCACTGCCACTGGCCATTTCGCACTGACCTTTGCCGATGGCCGCTCGTTCACCGTGGCCTTCCGCCACGCGGAAATGGCCATTGAAGCGGAGCCCGTGCTCGGCATCCCGGCGCGGGCCGACACCGACTTCTACCGCCTGACCCTTCGATTCCTGGAGATTTGAGATGCCGATTCAATCCGGCGACGTGAAACTACTGAAGTCCGCCGTGATGGCGGACGTGCCCGAAGGGGGTGGCGCTCCAACGGGCATCACCATTGCTGACGGCGTCTCGAATGCCATCTTCCCGGACATCTCCGAGCTGGATCGTGCCGGGGGGCGGGTCAATCTGCGCAAGTCCTTCGTCTCGGTGCAGACCGATGACACCGACACCTACTTCGGTGCCAACGTCATCGTGGCCGAGCCGCCGCAGGACGCCCGCGTCAGCGTCACGCTGTTCTCCACCGAGAAAACCTTCGACACCCGCGAACAGGCGCAAGTCCGCATCGAGGCCTACCTCAACAAGGGCCCTGAGTGGGCGGGCTACCTCTTCGAGAACCATATTGCTGGCCAGCGCGTCATCCAGCTTTTCCAGCGCACGACTGACACCATCCCCAACGTCGGCCAGACCCTGGTCTTGATCGAGAACGAGGGCCTGGGCACGCAGAAGGAGCAGTACATCCGAGCCACCTCGGTGTCGGTCGTGGAGCGCACCTTTACCTACAACAGCGACCAAGACTACAAGGCCAACGTGGTCACGGTCGAGATCAGCGATGCGCTGCGCTACGACTTCACTGGCTCGCCCGCGACGCGCACATTCACGCGCGCCAGCAACAGCACCAAGACCCGCGACACGGTGGTGGCCGACGCGGGCACCTACGTCGGCGTGGTGCCGCTGACCCAGGCCGCCGCCGTCGGTGACTTCACGATCAAGGGCGCGTCGATCTACACCCAACTGGTGCCCAGCGCCCAAACCGAGACGCCAATCTCCTTCGTGCCGCCGTATGCGGCCGCAGGGTTGCCGGTACCCGGTGCAGTGCCAGTCAGCTACACCGCCAACCACGCCTGGACGACCAGCATCAAGTTCAACCTGCCGGGCGGTTGTTTGCCCGGCTCGCTGACCATCGCAACGGATGGCATCACGATCTTCGACGACGCAGGCCTGCTAAAGACGGCCAGCGGAACGATGGGCACCATCGACTACGCCAACGGCATCCTGAGCCTCAACTCCGGCTCGATGTCGAACACCAAGACCATCACCTACACGCCCGCCGCGCAGATTTTGCGTGCGCCGCAAAGCTCGGAGATCCCGGTCACGCCCGAGTCGCGCAGCCAGTCCTATGTCGGCACGGTCAATCCGGTGCCGCAGCCCGGCACGCTGTCGATCAGCTACATGGCCCAGGGGCGCTGGTACGTGCTGTCCGATGCCGGAAACGGCTCGCTCAAGGGGCTGGATGCCAGCTACGGCGCGGGCACCTTCAACCGGAACACCGGTGCGTTCGTCGTGACGCTGGGAGCGCTGCCCGACGTCGGCAGTTCACTCGTCCTGACCTGGAACGTTCCGACGCAGGAAACGCAGCAGCCATCCGCCACCCTCAAGGCCGCGCAAAGCCTCGCCTTGAACCCGCCCGCAGGGACGGCGGTGCAAACCGGGTCGCTGACGGTGTCTTGGGAATACGGCGGCACCAAGACGGCAACGGCGGCCACCTCGGGCGTGCTGTCTGGGGCGGCTACCGGCTTCTTGAGCGTTGCGCAGAACCGCGTCGACTTCGCGCCCAACGTGCTGCCTTCGGTCGGCACGCAGCTCACCGTGAGCTACGTGGCGGGCCCGAAACAGGAGGATTCGTTCGTGCATCCGTCCCGCAATGGCGCGGGGACGCTGCCGGTCACCGCGACCCTCGGGGCCATCGATCCCGGGTCGCTCGAAGTCGAATGGAACACGCTGACCGACACGTCGGTGCTGGGCGCGTACACCTTCCAGCAGTTGATGGAGATGGGCGTGCCTTTCGCCTGGCGCGACCCGACCCAGATCGCCCGCGACGATGGCAGTGGAAACGTCGTCCTCAACGGCGCGAGCATCGGCACGGTGAACTACGCGACCGGCGCGGTGGTGTTCAACCCGGACGTCAGCATTCTGATTCCGCGCCCGAACTACACCGCTGTTGCCATCGCGGGCATCGGACGCTGGCGACTGAACTACGGTGGCATCTCCTATGTCGCCGCGCCGTCGCTGTACCCGAACGACGAGTCGGGCTACGTGAAGCTGCGCTACAACAGCCCGGGCTCCACCAGCAACCACTCGGAGACGTTCCAGTTCGCGCCCAGTTTCAAGCTGGTGCCGGGCGTGAATGCGCAGGTGGTGACGGGCACGGTGCTGCTCACGATCTCGGGCGCGCAGCCCTGGGGCGACAACGGCCAGGGCACCTTGCGCGAATTCACCACCAGCGGCTGGGTCACGCGCGGCGCGATCAACTATCTCTCGGGTGACGTGATCCTCACGTCCTGGACGGCGGGCGTGACCAATGCCATCACGCGCGCCAGTTGCGTGACCACGGTCGGCGAGAACATCTCCAGCGAATTCGTGTTCCGCACCGGCGCGGCTCCGCTGCGGCCAGGGTCGCTCTCGATCCAGTACGCCCGCGCTGTCGGCGGCACGCAGAACGTGACGGCCGGGATCGACGGCAAGATCGAGGCGACCGGCATCAGCGGCAGTGTCGACTACGAGACCGGTCTTGTGCGTGTGCGCTTCGGCACGATGGTGACGGCTGCCGGTAACGAAAGCCAGCCCTGGTACGCAGCCGACCGCGTGGGTACGGACGGCAAGATCTTCCGGCCCGAGCCGGTGGCGGCATCCAGCGTGCGCTACAGCGCGGTGGCCTACAGCTATCTGCCGCTGGATGCCGATCTGCTCGGCATCGATCCAGTGCGCCTGCCCAGCGACGGGCGCGTGCCGATCTTCCGTCCCGGCGGTTTCGCCGTCGTCGGGCACACCGGCAAGATCACCACCTCGGTCAGCAACGGCCAGACCATCGACTGCGCCCGGGTGCGTCTGTCGCGCGTGCGCGTGGTCGGCCACGACGGCTCGGTGATCCACACGGGCTACAGCACCGATCTGGAGGCGGGCACCGTCACCTTCACGAACGTGAGTGGCTACAGCCAGCCCGTGACCATCGAGCATCGCATCGAGGACATGGCCGTGGTGCGGGATGTGCAGATCAGCGGCGAGATCAGCTTCACGCGCGCCCTGACGCACGAATATCCGCTGGCAACCCTTGGTGATCCGGCGTCAGGCGGTTTCGTGTCCAGCGCGCTGGTGGCCGGTGACCTGTTTGCCCGCGTCAGCCTCGTTTTCGATCAGGTGACCTGGAGCGGCGCGTGGTCGGACGCCTTGTCGGGCAGCTCGGCGACCGCGACCTTCAACAACACGCAGTACCCGATCCGGGTCACGAACCGGGGCGCGCTGACCGAACGCTGGATCGTGCGCTTCACCAACAGCACCTCCTTCGATGTCATCGGCGAGAACGTCGGCGTGATCGCCACGGGCAACACCAGCAACGATTGCGCCCCCAACAACCCGGCGACCGGCGTCCCGTACTTCTTTCTGCCCGCACTCGGGTGGGGCAATGGCTGGGCGACCGGCAACGTGCTGCGCTTCAACACCATCGGCGCGCAGTTCCCGGTTTGGGTGGTGCGCACCGTCCAGCAGGGGCCGGAGTCCGTGCCCGACGACAACTTCACGTTGCTGATTCGCGGGGATGTGGACACGCCTTGATGGCGTGGGTCGACACCCCCTGATTTCTGAAACCTTCTCGCAGGAACTTCCATGACTGACTTGACCGTCAAATATTTCAGCAGCGGCATGGTGGGCGCGCCGCAGATCGCCAACAACTGGGGCGATCTGGTGACGATGCTCGACGCCTGCCTGGTCAACGGCTTCGCCCTGAAGGCCATCGACTCGCTGACCTTCGCCAATGGTGTGGTCACGGCCAACATCACCGCCGGGCACGCCTACCTGCGCGATCAGGTGGTGCTGATCGCCGGAGCCGACCAGCCTGAATACAACGGGCTGTTCCGGGTGATCTCGACCACCACGACCACCTTCACCTACGCGGTGACCGGCACACCCGTGACGCCTGCCACCACTGCGACGAGCCTCTCGGCCAAGGTCGCGCCACTGGGCTGGGAGAAGCCTTTCGCCAGCACCAACAAGGCGGCGTACCGCAGCAAGAACCCGGCCTCGCCGCAGAACCTGCTGCTGATCGACAACGGCCTCAAGACGCCGAACTACACGACGGGTTGGGCAAAGTGGGCCAACGTCGGCATCGTCGAAGACCTGTCGGACATCGACACCATCGTCGGCGCGCAGGCCCCTTACGACCCGAACAACCCGACGCAGAACTGGAAGCAGGTCACGGCCAGCCAGTGGGGTTGGTACAAGTGGTTCCACGCCCGAAGCACCCAGTACGAAAGCAACGGCGACAGCGGCGGCGGTAACCGCAACTGGGTGCTCATCGGCGATGACCGGCTGTTCTTCCTTTTTGTCACCAATGCAGCGGGCTACGGCTGGTATGGCCGCAACTGCTACTGCTTCGGTGACCTCATCAGCTTCAAGCCGGGCGACAACTACGCCACCGTGCTGGCAGCCGACGACAACTACTCGGGCATGAGCAACTACTGGAGCTATCCCGGTCAGTTCAGCGGCTATGGCCTGGTCTCCTCGCTCGACTTCACCGGCAAGGTGCTGCTGCGCAACCACACCCAGCTTGGCAACCCGGTTCGCTTTGGGCTGACATCGCTGAACACCAACAACGGCCAGCAGATCTGCGGGCGTGGCCCGACGCCGTTCCCCAACGGGGCTGACTACAGCCTGTGGCTGTTGCCGACCTACGTGCGGCAGGAGGATGGCCATATGCGTGGCCTGATGCCCGGGATGCTGTGGATGCCTCAAGACCGCCCGTACAGCGACCAGACCATCGTCGACAACGTCGTCGGTCAGGCGGGCAAGAAGTTCCTGCTGGTGAGGACGCAGTACAGCTCGGAAACCGAAGGCGCGCAGATCGCGTTCGACATCACCGGGCCGTGGAGGTGATCGATGACCTACCCGCTGAGCGACACCTTCGCCACGGCTCCGGCAAACGGCTACACCACGGTGCTCGGCAGCATGTCCGCCAGCCACAACAGCACGCAGCAATCCATCGACATCTCGGCTCCCAACAGCCAGTCCATCCTGCGCTTCAATGAAACCGCCCACGGCGATTTCTGGTTCGAGGCCGATGTCGAGTTCCTGACCGACCCGAGCGCCCGCAAACATCTCGGTCTGTGGATGACCACGGGCAACGGTGCCGAGGGCTATCGATTCGCCCATCTCGACGGTGGGTGGAGCGTTTCCCGCTGGAACAGCGGCTTCGGCGACGGGGCTGGCGTGACGGGCGGCGTCAACGATGGCGCAAAGCCCATCGCCGGTCTGGCCGACGTGGCACCGACTTTCAACGTCGGCCAGCGGATGACCCTGCGCTGCGAGGTGATCGTCGGGGCTTTCGATGCCAATGGCGTGCCGTGGGCGCGCCTGATCCAGTTCAAGGCCGGTGGCGTGCTGATGTTCCAGGTCGGGGACGCAGCCTACCGGGGCAAGCTGATTCCCGGTGTGTTCTTGTACGGAGCCACGGCACGCGTCCACGCCATCACCGGTGACACACCGTCTGGCCTGCCCGCATTTCCTGCGACCGTTGGCGTGAATGCCGATGACGATCTGCTGCCACTGGCGGGTGGCCCGACTTCGGTACCGCCCGATCCTGCCGCCAACATCGGCGTCAATGCCCAGGTCGATTTGTCGCGGCTCAACAGCCCGTCGTGTGATCTCTGGAACCGAGGCGGCGGCTACGACTGGCGCTTCCGCCCGATTCCGAACGGTCGCAAGGACATCCACTTCAGCGGCCACGGCTTCATTGCCGGAACGGTCAAGGAGAAAGGGCAGCCCGACCAACCGCTGGTGCGGCGGGTTCAGCTCATCAGCGAGAAAACCCGCGTCCTGGTCGCCGAGACCTGGTCTGACACCGGCGGCAACTACCGATTCGAACTGCTGGACCCGGCGCAGCGATACACCGTGGTCAGCTATGACCACAAGCAGATGTACCGCGCCGTGATCGCGGACAACCTACGCCCGGAGATGATGCCGTGACCGTCGCCATCACTGTCGAACACAACGAGGCGCGGCTGGCAGGCACCCTGGCATTCCTGGACGCGGGCAGTAACCCGGCACGTCTGCGCATCTACGGCGGCACGCGGCCAGCCACCCCGGCCACGACGCCGAGCAGCGCGATGCTGGTCGAGATCAAGTTGACCAAGCCTGCGGGCACGATCTCGGGCGGGCTGCTCACGCTGGCGCAGCAGGAGGATGGGTTGATCACGGCGACCGGCATCGCCACCTGGGCCCGGCTGGTCAACGGCAACGAGGTGAATGCCCTCGATCTGGACTGCAGCGGCACCGATGGCAGCGGCGACGTGAAGCTGGCCAGCACCAATCTCTATCTGGGCGGCGACGCCCGGATGGTGTCGGCGATCTTGGGGTAGACCGTGCCGAGCGAACTGACGCTGGCCGTCACGCTGCCAGCGCCCGGGGTCAGCATCGAGATCGGGCCGCCGCTGATCGATCTGCTGTTCGACCAACCTGCTGCCACCGACGCCAACTTGGTGTTCGGGGCCAACTACATCGCCCCGCGCGACGATGTGACGGTGCTGGCCACGTTGCCGCTGCCAGTCGTCGCGATCAAGTTCATCCCCCCGGCGCGGGCCGAGTTGTTGGCCGAGCTGCCGGGCCTGACGGTGCAGTCGCTGGTCTTGCGCCCGAGCGTGCCCTTGAACGTAGGTGCTGGTGCGGGCGCGAGCCTGCCCGGCGTGGTGTTCACCGGCGAGGTCAGGTACGCGTCGCACACGCAGCGGCCCACGGTCGGCCAGACCTCGCACCACTGGCAGGTGGCGCAGCAGACGGAGGACGGCGCGGATCATGGCCAGCAGGACGCGGCCGCGACGCCCGCAGGCTGGGAGACGTTCTGGCGGCGCACACTGGCACTGCCGCAAGGCATCGCGCATCGGTTGCCCCCGGTCTTGACCGCCGCGCCAGAACAGCGCCGCACCAGCCAGCAGCAGGCCCGGCGCTTCCACGACCTGACGTGGTTCGCCCATCAGGATGGCACGCGCCTCGAACTGGCCCGCCTGGGTCTGTTCCAGAACGCCGTCCGCCTTCTGGACGCCACGCGCTTCCGGCATCAGGACGGCGACCGTACCAAGCGCGCTGGGCGGGTGAGCTTCTGGCAAGTCGCGTGGCTGCTCACCCAGGGTCAAGGGTCTGACTACCAGAGCGCCAGTGCTGCGCGGAAAGGGTGGCGCGGCAGGTATCAGGACGCGGTGCCCCCACCGCCGGGGATCAGCGTCTGGGGGGTTCCACAACCGCCCGCGCCGACGCCTTGCTACACGCCCAGCGCGCACCTGCTGTTTGCTGCGCTGGCCCCGGCGGACAGCCACTTGCTGTTCGTCTGTGAAAACCACATCGATCCGCCGCCACCCGATGGGAAGCCGGTGGTTGTTCCTGTCCGGAGGGTGTATTTCGTGATCAACAACGTGACCCTGCACCGGCTGCCCGATGGCCTGCCGGTGCCGGTGTTCAATCTCTCACTGTCGCTGGACGCCGCGTCCTGGACGTGGGGCTTCGATGCGCAACTGCCTGCCAAGGCCGAGGCTCTGGTCGCCCCCGGCAACGCGTCGGGCCCGGTCGAGCTGGTTGCCAGCGTCAACGGCACGGCATTCCGCGTAATGGCCGAGAACATCAGCCGCGAGCGCATCTTCGGTGACGCCAGCATCCGCATCTCCGGACGAGGACGCAACGCCGTGCTGGCCGCGCCCTATGCGCCGGTGATGACCTTCAGCAACGCCGAGACGCGCACCGCGCGGCAGCTGATGGAAGACGTGCTCACTCTTAACGGCATCTCGCTGGGCTGGACGGTCGATTGGGGCCTTACGGACTGGAACGTCCCGGCTGGCGTGTTCGCCCGGCAGGGGACGTGGATCGAGGCGCTGAGTTCAATAGCCAGTGCGGTCGGCGGCTATCTGATTCCGCACCCGTCCGACCAGAGCATCCGCGTGCGCCATCGCTATCCGGTCGCGCCGTGGGAGTGGAGCGCAGTCTCGCCGGACTTCGTGCTGCCGGTCGATGCGGTTGCCCGCGAGTCGCTGCGCTGGGTCGAGAAGCCCGCCTACAACCGCGTGTTCGTCTCCGGGCAGGATGTCGGTGTGCTCGGGCAGGTGACCCGGGCCGGAACTGCCGGGGATGTGCTGGCCCCGATGGTGGTCGATGCGCTGGTGACCGAAGCCGCTGCGGCGCGCCAGCGAGGCATCGCCGTACTGGCCGATACCGGGCAACAGATCGAGGTCAGCCTGCGCCTGCCGGTGCTCGCAGAGACCGGGATCATCAAGCCGGGCGCGTTCGTCGAGTACCAGGATGGCAGCGTGACTCGCCTTGGGCTCGTGCGCTCGACACAAGTCGAGGCCGGGATGCCGGAGGTCTGGCAGACCTTGGGGGTGCAGGGCCATGCATAACCTGTACGAACAGTTCCGCCAGCTCATCCCGGAACCGCCGCTGCAGGCGGGGACGGTGGTCAACGTCGGCTCCGGCGTCGTCACCGTTGCACTGCCCGGTGGCGGCCTGATCCGAGCGCGCGGCAGTGCGGCCGTTGGCCAGAAGGTATTCGTCCGTGACGATGCCATCGAAGGTATCGCGCCCACCCTGACGCTGGAGATCATCGAAATCTAAAGACCGCCGCTTCACTGATTCACCCCCTGAGACCCGCCCTGGTGCACCTGCATCGGGCGGGTTTCGCATTTCTGGAGAAAACCAATGACCGAACCCGAACAACAACCGCCTGCGCTCGTCGAGAACATGCTCCTGCTGAGCAAGGAGGACTTCGGTGACCTGCTCGACCGCGCCGCCGAACGTGGGGCCGAGCGTTGCCTCGCCCATCTCGGCCTGGAAAACGGCCACGCAGCGCGCGACATCCGTGAATTGCGCGATCTGCTGGAGGCGTGGCGCGACGCACGTCACACGGCGTGGCAGACCACCATCAAGGTCGTGACCACTGGCATCCTGGCGGCACTGCTGGTCGGTGCCGCCATCAAGCTCAAGCTGATGGGAGGCGGCCAATGATCGAGACACTGCTTGGTGGCCTCCTCGGCGGGGCCTTCCGTCTCGCACCCGAAATCCTCAAGTGGCTTGACCGCAAGGGCGAGCGTGGCCACGAGCTGGCGATGCAGGACAAGGCGCTGGAGTTCGAGAAACTGCGTGGCGCGCAGCGGATGGCAGAGATCGGCGCGAGCGCGGACGCAGCGTGGAACGTCGGAGCCATCGAAACGCTGCGCGAGGCAGTCGCCGCTCAGGGGCAGCGCTCCGGCGTGCGCTGGGCCGATGCCTTGTCGGTCAGCGTGCGACCGGTGATCACCTACTGGTTCATGGCGCTCTACTGCGCGGCCAAGACGGCAGCGTTCGCGGCCGCCGTGACCGCTGGCGCTGGTTGGGGCACCGCTGTCCTGCACGCCTGGACGGAGGCCGATCAGGCGCTGTGGGCCGGGGTGCTGAATTTCTGGTTCCTTGGGCGCGTGTTCGACCGGGTGCGGTCGTGATCGCGGTGCCGAAAACGGCCATCGAACTGGCCAAGTGCTTCGAGGGGTTCGAGCGCAAGGTGAAGCATGGCACGGAAATCACGGCCATTCCCTACGTCTGCCCCGCTGGCTTCTGGACGATTGGCTACGGCCACCTCTGCGATGCAGGACATCCGCCGATCACAGAAGCGGAAGCCGAGACCTATCTGGCGCGTGATCTGCAGACGGCGCTGGCGGCGACCGTGCGCCATTGCCCTGTGCTGGCCACCGAACCCGAAGAGCGGATGGCGGCCATCGTCGACTTCACCTTCAATCTCGGCGGCGGGCGCTTGCAGACCTCGACGCTGCGGCGGCGTGTGAACCAGCGGGACTGGGTCGCTGCCGCGATGGAACTGCGGCGCTGGGTATTTGGTGGCGGGCGCGTGTTGCCAGGCCTCGTAGCCCGGCGTGAAGCCGAAGCGTCCCTGATCCTGCGATTCACGCTTGGTTGATCAAGCTAGGTACAAAAAGCATATTCAATATAAAATAGGCTTTAAGTGCATTTTGTGAGTGACAAAATCGTGGCCTTCGAGAGTGTTGAAGAACTCATCCGGGCGGCGCGTAGTGGGCGCAGCCAGAAGGAATTCGCCGACCTGCTGGAGGTCGATCAGTCGATGGTGAGCAAGTACGAGCGGGGCAAGGCCAGTCCGCCGATCAGCGTCATCAACCGCTGTATGCGTCTGGTGCATACGGCGGAAGGCGAATCAGCTCCGTCGGCGGAACAGCTCGCCGAACGGGTGCGCGTGACCTTGGCCGACCCGGACTTGGGGCAGGTGCGCTCGGCGCTATCCCGCTTGGTGGACGCCTTCGCGTCCGAACATGCGCAGACCCGCACGACGGGCGCTGCGCCGCAATGACATAGGAGGCCTTATGGCGACGCAATCGACCATCGAGTGGACGGAGCAGACCTGGAATCCGACCACCGGCTGCACCAAAGTCTCTCCGGGCTGCAAGCACTGCTACGCCGAAGTGATGGCGCGACGCTTGCACGCGATGGGCGCGCCCGGTTACGAAAACGAGTTCGAGCTCACTGTGCATGAAAACCGGCTGGAGCAACCGTTGTTGCGCAAGAAGCCGACCACGTACTTCGTAAACAGCATGAGCGACCTGTTCCACGAGGCAGTGCAGGACAAATTCCTCGACCGTGTGTTCTCGATCATCGAGGCCACGCCGCAGCACACCTACCAAATCCTCACCAAGCGCGCAGAGCGCCTGCCCGAGTATTTCGCGCGGAGGGCCTGCCCACAGAACGTGTGGCTGGGCGTCTCGGTAGAGGACAAGAAGTACGGCGTGCCGCGCATCGACCATCTGCGCAAGGTGGATGCGCACATCCGCTTCCTCTCGGTCGAACCGTTGCTGGAGGACTTGGGCCGCATCAACCTGCGCGACATCCACTGGGTAATCGTCGGCGGCGAATCAGGTCACAAGGCGCGTCCGATGCGCGAGGAGTGGGTGGCGAACGTGCAGGTGCAGGCCGAAGCCGCTGGTGCTGCGTTCTTCTTCAAGCAGTGGGGCGGTTGGGGCGCTGATGGTGTCAAGCGTCACAAGAAGGCGAACGGTCGCGTCTTCCGTGGCCGCACATGGGATGACTACCCGGAAGCGGTGGCGCAACTCTAGAAATTGAACGCGCCTTGGCCTTCGACGTTGGAGGCAGTGGCCCAGAACTTGTGCGGCAGTGAATGCTTGGCCGCCATCAGCAACCAGTACAGCGGCTGGTTATTGCTGCCTGTGAGCAATCGCATGTCGGTAGAGGGCCACACGCCAAGGCCTGCGACCTTGTCGCGCCAGAACTGGAAGATCTGCTGTCGGAGTTCCTGCTGGCCCTGAATGATGGACACCTTCTCACGCCAGCCTGGCGCGAAGGTGTCGAACGGTGAGTTGTCCGTGGTCGCGTAGCTCACGACGTTTCGCTGCAGGTCCATCTGGCTGATGTGAACCAGCATGTCGATGCGCTTGAGCGCTGACAGGGCGACGATGATGTCAAAGTTCAGCGCCGCCAGATCGAACGGATCGAGAAACGCGAAATGCAGGCCGTAGGCGTTTAGCTGAGCGATGACCTGTTTCGCTGCATCGACTGCGGCACCGTCGATCTCGACCACCGGTGCGCCCAGATTTCGCAGGCGGGTTGCGGCGGCTTGACGCCGCTGGGTATCGAGGTCACCGATAAAGACCTGCGAGAACGGCGCGTTGCCTTCCTGGCTCTTCTTCCACGCAGCGACGACACCGCCGTCAATCCATTCGCCGGAGTCCCGCACCTTGCATCGTCCCGGGCCACAGAATAGGTCGATATAGGTCGCGCCCGCCTTGCCGGGGCCAAGATACTTCGCGCGGGTGCTGCGCGAAATGTCGATGTAGCGGCACAGGTAGTCGTGCTTCTCCTTGGCCCAGACGCCTACTTCTTCGGCAGGCAGTCCATCGTCCCCATCGATCAGTTTCCCCATCGTCTACTCCCTGCATCTTTGTACGAAAAAGCTTTTCGAATGCGCTTGTTCTTCCCCTCAGAGCCGGAACAGCTTCTTCATTTCATTCTCCGCCGTTACCGGCATGTCATCCTTTTCGTACTGCCGAACATTGGCCACGATAGCCTTTGCCCGCGCAATTTCGTTGTTCACCCACTGCGAGTACGACGAGCTGGTATTCAGATTTTCGATGATCGTAAGAAAATAGTCCTTTTGGTTTGAGAGGAACCAGAAGCTCAGGCCGCAGACCCATTGCTCCATTTCAAAGGATTGGAACGGAAACCCGGCGGTTGCATTCCAGTATTTGAACAACCGAATGGAGGGCTTGATCAGCGATTTATGCTCTTTGTTCTTGGTTTCAAGCGT
>JBHIWE010000061.1:0-19395 GCA_041987645.1 Acidovorax sp.
CGGCCACTGGTTCGATTGCTGGATACGGTACTGCGCACCGACCGCCTCCACGTTCAATGCGGCCAGGTGAAGATCCTTATTGTGTTCCAGCGCCAATTCGATCAGACGCTGCAGGCGCGGGTCTCCGAACATCGTCTTCCAGCCGATATCGGCGGCCGGCACCCGGCCTGGCGCCGCGCCGGCCTGGGCATAGGCCTCGGGTACAGGCAATGGCGGCGTCTGCAGGGCCGGCGTGAGCGAGCATCCCGCCAATGAGGCCAGCAGCGCGCAAAGGGAAAGGCAAGCAGTCCAACGCATGGTCAGGCCTCCTTCTCGTTGCCCGGAAGCGCGGGGGCCGGCTGCGCCAACGGCGCGGCCGCCCTGCTCCGCCAGCGCTCCTGCAGCCCGACCACCAGCACGAAGAAGACGGGCACGAAGAACACGGCCAGCACCGTGGCGGTGACGATGCCGCCGAAAACGCCTGTGCCGATGGCCTGCTGCGTCTCGCGGCTGGCGCCCGTGGCCAGCATCAGCGGCACCACGCCCAGCGCGAAGGCCAGCGAGGTCATCAGGATGGGGCGCAGCCGCAGGCGCGCCGCCGTCATGGCCGCATCGACCAGGCCGTGGCCCTGCTCGCGCAGCTGCTTGGCGAATTCGACGATCAGAATCGCGTTCTTGGCCGAGAGGCCGATCACGGTGATGAGCCCCACCTTGAAGAACACGTCGTTGGGCATGCCGCGCAGCAGCACGGCGGCCACCGCGCCGACCAGGCCCAACGGCACGACGAGCATCACGGCCGCTGGAATCGACCAGCTCTCGTAGAGCGCGGCCAGCACCAGGAAGACCACCAGCATCGACAGCGCCAGCAGCAGCGGCGCCTGCGCGGCCGACTGGCGCTCCTGCAGGGACTGGCCCGTCCACGCGATGGCGAAACCCTTGGGCAGCTGCTGCGCGAGCCGCTCCATCTCGGCCATGGCCGCGCCGCTCGCGACGCCCGGCGCGGCCGAGCCGGTGATGCGCGCGGCCGGATACCCCTGGTAGCGCGCCAGCTGCAGCGGCGTTTCGGTCCAGACAGGCGTGACCATCTCGCCCAGCCGGGCCATGGCGCCACTCGCGCCTGGCACTGGCAACTGCAGCACATCCTGCAGTTGCATCCGCGCCGGGGCGTCGGCCTGCAGGATGACCTGCTGCATGCGCCCGCGGTTGGGAAAGTCGTTCACGTAGAGCGAGCCCAGCGCCGTGGAGAGCGTGTCGCTGATGGCGCCGAACGGCACGCCGAGCGCTGCAGCCTTGCCTCGGTCGATGTCCAGCCGCACGCTGGCGCCCGAGGGCAGCCCGTCGGCATAGACCTGGGTCAGCAGCTTGCTCTGCGACGCCAGCGCGATCAGCCGGCCCTGCGCGGCCAGCAGCGCCGCCTGCCCCTGTCCGGCGCGGTCCAGCAGCCGCAGGGTGAAGCCCGACGAGGTGCCCAGCTCGTCGATGGCCGGCGGCATCAGCACCATGACCTCACCTTCGCGCACGCGCTGCATGGCGCGCTGGGCCCGGGCGACCTCGTCCTGCGCCGTGGCGCCATCGCGCTGCTTCCAGTCCTTGAGCATGGTGAAGGCCTGCGCCGAATTGGGCCCGGAGCCGGAAAAGCCGAAGCCGATCACTGTCTGGTTGGTGGCGATGCCGGGGCGCGCGGCCACGTAGGCCTCGTAGTCCTTCACCACGGACAGGGTGCGCTCCATCGTGGCATCGGCCGGCAGCTGGAACGAGGTCATGAAGTAGCCCTGGTCTTCCTCGGGCAGAAAAGCCGAGGGCAGCCGCAGGAAGGCCCAGCCCAGCACGGCGACGATGAGCGCGAAGCCCAGCATCACCCGCGCCGGCCGGCGCAGCAGCGCGCCCACGCCGGCGCCGTAGCGCGCGGTCATGCGCGCGAAGCCGCGGTTGAAGCGTCCGAAGACGCCGCGCTTTTCGTGGTGGCCGGGCTGCACGGGCTTGAGCAGCGTGGCGCACAGCGCCGGCGTCAGCGTCAGCGCCAGGAAAGCCGAGAACAGGATGGAAGTGGCCATGGAGAGCGCGAACTGCTGGTAGATGACCCCCACCGATCCGCTGGCGAACGCCATGGGGATGAATACCGCCGTGAGCACCAGGGTGATGCCCACCACCGCGCCCGTGATCTCGCGCATGGCCTTGATCGTGGCCTCCTGCGGGCTCAGGCCCTCGGCCGCCATCAGGCGCTCGACGTTCTCGACCACCACGATGGCGTCGTCCACGATGATGCCGATAGCCAGCACCATGCCGAACATGGTCAGCACGTTGATCGAAAAGCCCGCCATCTGCATGACCGCGAAGGTGCCCAGCAGCGCGATGGGCGCGACGATGGCGGGAATGAGCGTGTAGCGCACGTCCTGCAGGAAGACATACATCACGATGAACACCAGCGCCATCGCCTCCAGCAGCGTCTGGATCACCTTCTCGATGGAGATCTTCACGAACGGGGCCGTGTCGAACGGCGTGGTGTAACGCATCCCGGCAGGCAGCGTGGCACTCAGCTCGGCCAGCCGGGCCTGCAGCGCCTCGGCCGTGCGCACTGCGTTCGCGCCAGGCGAGAGTTGCACGGCGGCGCCGGCCGAGGCCCGGCCGTCGTCCCGCGTGGCGAAGCCGTACGACTGCGCACCCAGCTCCACGCGCGCCACGTCGCCCAGCAGCACCCGGGAGCCGTCGCGGCCCGAGCGCAACACCACGGCCGCGAACTGGTCGGGCGTGGACAACTGGCCCTGCACCGTGAGCGGAATGCTCACCCGCTGGCCGGCCAACGTGGGCGAGTCGCCCATGCGCCCGGGCGCGATCTGCGCGTTCTGCTGCGCGAGGGCCGTGGAGAGGTCGCTCATCGACAGCCCGTAGCCTTGCAGCTTGGCCGGGTCCACCCAGATGCGCATGGCCTGCTCGGCGCCGAAGAGCTGCACGCGGCCCACGCCTTCGATGCGGCGCATCTCCTCCACGCCGTGGCGGGCCAGGTGGTCACTCAGCTCCAGCTCGCCTTGGTGGCCGTCGTCGGACACCAGGCTCACGATCATCAGAAAGCTGGAGGTCGAGGATTCCACGCTCAGGCCGTTCTGCCGCACGGCCTGGGGCAGACGCGCCTCGATGGCCTTGAGGCGGTTCTGCACGTCCACCTGGGCCAGCTCGGGCTGGGTGCCGGGCTTGAAGGTGGCGGAGATCAGCGCGGAGCCGGAGGTGTCCACCGACGACTCGAAGTACAGCAGATGCTTGACGCTGGAGAGCTCGCGCTCGATCAGGCTCACGACCGAATCGTTCATGGCCTGCGGCGTGGCGCCGGGATAGGTCGCATACACGGTGACGGCCGGCGGAGCGACCGACGGGTAGCGAGCGATAGGCAGCTGCGGCAGGGCGATCAGGCCCAGCAGCACGATGAACGCGGCGACGACCCAGGCGAAGACGGGCCGGCGTATGAAGAATTGAGGCATCGGGGTTTCCTGCTGCGGGGGGCCTCAGCGGGCCGCGGTCGCTGCGGTTTCTGAGTCGGCCACAGTGGGTGCTTGCCAGGGCTGCGGCGCAACGGCCGTGCCGGCGGCAAGGCGCTCGGCACCCTCCACCACCACGCGCTGGCCGGGTTGCAGGCCACCCACTACCCGCCAGTTCTGGCCCACGGCCTCGCCCAGCTGCAGGGATAGCAGCCGGGCCACGTCGCCCTGGGCTGTTTTCTCTACCGTCCACACCTGCGCCTGGCCTGCGGAGCGCTTCACGGCCTGCTGCGGCACCAGCAGCGCCTGTTCGTAGCGGCCCTTGACGAGCTGCGCGCGCACGAACATGCCCGGCAGCAGCACGCGGCCCGGGTTGTCCACCAGGATGCGCAGCAGCACGTCGCCCGTCGCCGGATCGACGTGGGTGGCGGAAAACAGCACCTGCCCGCGCATGGGATAAGGGCGGCCGTCTGCGCGCAGCAGCGTGACGGGCGGGCTGGCGCCCAGCGTCCGCAGCGCCTCCAGCGCCGCGGCGGGCTGGCGCACATCCACATACACCTTGTCGATCTGCTGGATGCGGGCCATGGGCGTGGCGTCCGCCGCGCCCACCAGGGCGCCCTCGCTGACCAGGGCCTGGTCGATGCGGCCGGCAATGGGCGCATCGACGCGGGCGAAGCGCAGGTCCAGCCGGCGGCGCGCCAGGCTGGCCTCGGCCTGCGCCACTTCCGCTGCGGCCTGCTCGCGCTGCGCGACGGCGTCTTCATATTCCTGGTGACTCACGGCTTCGGCCTGCATCAGCGGCTTGAGGCGCTCGGCCTGCGCCGTGGCCCGGCGCCATGCGGCCTGGCTGCGCTGCAGCGAAGCTGCAGCCATGTCCGCATCGGCCTTGAAAGGCGCGGCGTTGATCTGAAAGAGCGGCTGGCCCGCAACCACGTCCGCACCCTGATCGAACAGGCGGCGCTGAACGATGCCGCCCACCTGCGGGCGGATCTCCGCAGAGCGAACGGCGGCGACACGGCCGGGCAACGCTTCGTACACCGTGACAGCCTCCGGATGCAGGGCCATCGCAGAGACGCGCACCGGCTCCGGTGCTCGCGGCTCCTTGGCTGGCCGGCAGGCGGCAAGTGCCAGCACGGCTACGCAGGCCAGTCCATATCCCATTCGTCGTCGCGTCGTCATGGCGTCCACCCTCTCGTGCATGCGTGCACCGGAAGTCTCAAAGGGCGCGATTCTGGGTGGGCCTCCTCGAGCTTCGTTGGACGAACCATGGAACCAGGATGGAGCGGCGCATCGTCCACCGGAACGGCACAATCGCCGCCATGAACGACTCCCTGCCGCCCCCGACCGACGCCACCATCGCCGGAGCGCTCGTGCTGCTGGTGGAAGACGAAACCGAGATCGCCGAGATACTCGGCGCCTATCTGCGCCGCAGCGGCCTGCGCACGGCCCATGCCGGCACGGGTTTGGCCGCGATGGACATGCACCTGTCACTCAAGCCCGACCTGGTGCTGCTCGACGTCCAGCTGCCGCAGGCCAGCGGGTGGCAGGTGCTGTCGGAGCTGCGCCACCGGGGCGACACGCCGGTCATCATGCTCACGGCGCTCGACCAGGACATCGACAAGCTCATGGGCCTGCGCCTGGGCGCCGACGACTACGTGGTCAAGCCCTTCAACCCCGCCGAGGTGGTGGCGCGCGTGCAGGCCGTGCTGCGGCGCACGGCCACACACGGCGGGCGCGGCGCGCAGCGCGTACTGCGCGTGGGCACCTTCCAGATCGACCCCGAAACCATGGAAGTCAGCGCCGAGGTGGACGGAGAACGCCGCACGCTGCCACTCACCCTGACGGAACTCAACCTGCTGGCGCACATGGCGCGCGCACCCAAGCGCGTCTTCAGCCGCGCCGAGTTGCTAGCCGCGTGCCTGCCAGAGAGCGATGCGCTCGAACGCACGGTGGACAGCCACGTCAGCAAACTGCGCAAGAAGCTGGAGCTGCTGAAACTGGACGGCGTGCCGGCCAGCGTGCGCGGCGTGGGCTACCGGCTGGGCATCGCGCCATGACGGCGCGCTACGGCGGCTTGCGCCGGCAGCTGGTGATCTCGCTGGCGGTGATGGCGTTCGGTATCGCGCTGCTGTTCCTGCTGGGTTCCTACGCGCTCTACGCGCTGCTCACGGCCTATTCGCCCTCCAGCATTTCCTACGACTTCGTGCCCTCTCCCATTGAGGCGATGTGGATGCTGGGCACCGTGATCGCCGCGCTCGTGCTGGCCGTGGTGACTGCCGTCAAGCTCTCGCGTCGCATCGTCACGCCATTGAATTCAGTGGCGGAGAGCCTGCACCGCATCGCCGAGGGCGACCTCTCCGCCCGCGCCCGCACCGACGCCCATTCGCTGGGCGAGGCCGCGCAGTTGGTGGAAGACTTCAACGGCATGGCGCAGCGGCTGCAGCACATGGCGCAGGAGCGCGCCTTTTGGAATGCGGCCATCGCCCACGAACTGCGCACGCCGGTGACTATCCTGCGCGGCCGGCTGCAGGGCCTGACCGAAGGCGTCTTCGAGCCGAGCCCCGGGCAGTTCCAGGCCCTGCTCAAGAACGTCGAGGGTCTGGCGCGGCTGATCGAGGACCTGCGGCTGCTCGGCCTGCGCGACAGCGGCCACCTCGACCTGCGCCTGGAGCTGGCCGATCTGTCCGCAGAAGTCCGCGCAGCCGCCCAGGCGCTCGAGCCGCAGTTGACCAGCGCAGGCTTTGCCCTGACGCTGGACCTGCAGGCGCCGGAAGTGGTGTGCGACCCGATCCGCATCCGCCAGGCACTGCTGGCTTTGCTGGAAAACGCGCTGCACCATGCCACGCCGGGCCCGATCACGATCCGCAGTTGGCAGGAAGATGGGCGGGTTCACCTGCGCGTGGACGATAGCGGCCCCGGACTTCAGGCTGATGAAGCCGGCCGCCTCTTCGAAGCCTTCCAGCGCGGCGCCGCATCGCACGAGCGGCCCGGCAGCGGCCTGGGCCTGGCTGTAGTGCAGGCCATCGCCCAGGCCCATGGCGGGGTGGCGCGATGGGCGCCATCCCGCCTCGGGGGATCGAGCTTCGAGTTGCAATGGGTGGGATGAGAGCTTTTTTGCGCAGACCTCAGCGAATCGCTGGCGTGCGTCAGGGGCTTGACGCGCGTTGACCGCAAAGCTGGCAATGTGCAGGCCGGCCAGGCACGCTCAAAATGCGATGGCAGCTGAAGGCAAAAGAAAAACCCCCGCAAATCATGGATTTGCGGGGGCTTGATATTGGTGGGTGATGCAGGGTTTGAACCTGCGACCCCTGCCGTGTGAAGGCAGTGCTCTACCGCTGAGCTAATCACCCTAGTCGTCGTAGCGACAAGACCATGATTATGGCACAGCTTTTCATGCCTGGGCCAAGGTTTTCCAAATTGTTTTGCCGCCGCTGGCCTTGTCGATCTGCGCGAGCGTCGCATCGTGCTCGGCCAGTTCCGCATCACTGGCGCGCAAGACCTGCAGGGTGATGCTGCTGAGGTCGATCGGTGCCATCTTCACGCCGCCCGCATCTTCCTGAGACTCGTCGGAGATGAGCAGCGCGTCCTGCCCCCGCGTGAGGTTGATATAGACGTCGGCCAGCAACTCGGCATCGAGCAAGGCGCCGTGCAGGGTACGGCCCGAGTTGTCCACGCCCAGCCGGTCGCACAGCGCATCCAGCGAATTGCGCTTTCCGGGATACATCTCCTTGGCCATGGCCAGGGTGTCGGTGATGCCGGCGACGATGCTGCTGAAAGCCGGGCGGCCGGTCAATTCGAGCTCCTTGTTGAGGAAGCCCACGTCGAACGCCGCGTTGTGGATGATGATTTCGGCGCCCTGGAGATAGCGCAGGATGTCCTCCGCCATGTCAGCGAACTTGGGCTTGTCCTTCAGGAACTCGTTGCTGATGCCATGGACCTTCAACGCGTCTTCATGGCTGTCGCGCCCCGGGTTGAAATAGAGGTGCAGGTTGTTGCCGGTGAGCTTGCGGTTGAACAGCTCCACGCAGCCCAGTTCGATGATGCGGTCGCCACCCTCGGCCGAGAGGCCGGTGGTTTCCGTATCGAGAACGATCTGCCGGGACATCAGTGGTTTTCCTTGGCGTGGTTGATGGTGTACTTGGGGATCTCCACCGTCACATCCGCCTGCGCCAGAATGGCCTGGCACGACAGGCGCGATTGCGGCTCCAGCCCCCAGGCGCGGTCCAGCAGGTCTTCCTCTTCCTCTTCGGCCTCGTTGAGCGATTCCAGCCCCTGGCGCACGATGACGTGGCAGGTGGTGCAGGCACAGCTCATGTCGCAGGCGTGCTCGATCTTGATGCCGTTGTCCAGCAGCGCCTCGCAGATCGAGGTGCCGGCGGGCGCGGAGATTTCAGTGCCGGCGGGGCAGTATTCGGCGTGAGGAAGAATCTTGATGACGGGCATGGGGCTCGGGGTTTCTTGCTGTGTGGGTGGGAGCGCAGGTCAGAGCTTATCGACGTTCTTGCCGGCCAGCGCCTCGCGGATGCCGCGGTTCATGCGCTGGGCCGCGAAAGCCTCGGTACCCTTGGCCAGCGCCTGTGTGGCGGCCTCGATCTCAGCGGCGTCTTCGGAGGTATCGCGCAACGATTTCAGGGCCTGCGCCAGGTCGTCGATGGCCGCGCGCTCGTCGGCGCTCAGCACGTCGCCGTCCGCCTGCAGGGCGCTGTCGATGGCGATCAGCATGCGGTCGGCATCCACGCGGGCCTCGACCAGGGCGCGGGTGCGTACGTCCTGCTGGGCGGTGGCGAAGCCTTCCTGCAGCATGCGGGCGATCTGGTCGTCCGAGAGGCCGTACGACGGCTTCACGTCGATGCGCGCCTCGACGCCGCTGGTCTGCTCGCGTGCGCTGACGCTCAGCAGGCCGTCGGCATCGACGGTGAAGGTCACGCGGATGCGCGCCGCGCCGGCGGCCATGGGCGGAATGCCGCGCAGCTCGAAGCGGGCCAGGCTGCGGCAGTCCGCCACCAGGTCGCGCTCGCCCTGCACCACATGGACGGCCAGGGCGGTCTGGCCGTCCTTGTAGGTGGTGAAATCCTGCGCCTTGGCGGTGGGAATGGTCTCGTTGCGGCTGACGATGCGTTCGACCAGCCCGCCCATGGTCTCGATGCCCAGCGACAGCGGGATCACATCGAGCAGCAGCAGATCGCCAGCCGCGTTGTTGCCGGCCAGCTGGTTGGCCTGGATGGACGCGCCCAGGGCGACGACTTCGTCCGGGTTGAGGTTGGTCAGCGGCTCTTTACCGAAGAAATCCGCCACCGCCTGGCGGATCTGCGGCATACGGGTGGAGCCGCCCACCAGCACCACGCCCTGGACCTCGTCTTTTTGCAGGCGCGCATCGCGCAAAGCCCGGCGCACCGCGGCCAGCGAGCGGGCCGTGAGCTCGGCTGTGGCGGCCTCGAAGTCCTGGCGGGTCACGTCAAATCGTGCCTCTGTGCCCGCAAGGACGGCGCTGAATGCTACCTTTTCAGTAGCAGTCAAAGCCTCTTTGCAGGCGCGCGCCGCCACGCGGGCGGCCGACTTGTCCTGCGGGGACACGGCCTTCAGGCCCAGCTGCCCCAGCACCCATTCGGCCAGGGCGGCGTCGTAGTCGTCACCGCCCAAGGCGGAATCGCCACCGGTGGAGATGACCTCGAACACGCCTTGCGTGAGCCGCAGCACCGAGATGTCGAAGGTGCCGCCGCCCAGGTCGTACACCGCATAGACGCCCTCGGAGCCGTTGTCCAGCCCGTAGGCGATGGCCGCGGCCGTGGGCTCGTTGATGAGGCGCAGCAGATTCAGGCCCGCCAGGCGCGCGGCATCCTTGGTGGCCTGGCGCTGTGCATCGTCGAAATAGGCCGGCACGGTGATGACGGCGCCATACAGGTCGTCATTGAAGGTGTCTTCCGCCCGGTAGCGCAGGGTGGCCAGGATTTCGGCGCTGACCTCCACCGGCGACTTCACGCCGCCAGCGGTGGAGATGGCCACCATGCCGTGGGCGGAACCCTCGGCGGCGCCCTCCCCGGCCGGTGCCGCTTCAGTGAAGCTGTACGGCAGCTTCTCGCGGCCGGCGATGTCGGCCAGGCCGCGTCCCATGAAGCGCTTGACCGAGACGATGGTGTTGACCGGGTCCGTTGCCTGGGCACCCAGCGCCTCGGCGCCGATCTGCCGGCCGCCCCCTTCCAGGTAGCGCACGGCCGAAGGCAGCAGCACGCGGCCTGCATCGTCGGACAGGCATTCGGCCACGCCATTGCGCACGGCGGCCACCAGCGAATGGGTGGTGCCCAGGTCGATGCCCACGGCGATGCGCCGTTGGTGCGGGTCGGGGGATTGGCCAGGTTCGGAGATCTGCAGAAGCGCCATGGAGAATGTTCGTGTTGTAGTGAGCCTGCGTGGCCGGCCCCTGGGGGAGTGGGCTGCACGCTTTAGATGCATAAGGATACGGGCACACGCCGAAGCGGCTGCGGCGCACTAAAGAAAGGCGAAAGGCGCCAGCCCCTGATCCGGGCTATTGTCCCAGCTGGTCGCGGCGAGCCTCGATGTCCTGGCCAAAACGCGCAATGAACATGAGAGCTCTGACCTCCTGCGCCGCCCCGGCATAGTCGGCTTTCTCGTCGATCAGCTGCCTGCAACGCCCGATCGCAGCGGCCTGCGACTGCGCCACATCGTCGTACAGCGCATCGAGTTCGGCGGTGCTGCCAGCGTCTTCGAGCGCTTCGCGCCATTCCATCTGCTGCATGAGGAACGCGGCAGGCATGGCGGTGTTGTCTTCGGCGCGGATGGGCGCGCCGTGCAGCTCGCACAGATAGGCGGCGCGGCGCAGCGGGTCTTTCAGGCGCTGGTAGGCCTCGTTGATGCGCACCGACCACTGCATGGCCACGCGCTGCGCGGCCCCGCCCTGCGCGGCGAAGCGATCCGGGTGCGCTTCGCGCTGCAGCGCCTTCCAGCGCGCATCCAGCGCGGAACGGTCCTGCTCGAAGCGGCGCGGCACGTCGAACAGTTCAAAGTCGTCGGATTGGAGGTTCATAAGGGCCAGGCCTGCTGCCTGCCAGTGATGAAAAAACCGCCAGCGCTGGGGGCGTTGGCGGTCGCAGCGATCAGCGCGTCGAGGGGGCTCAAACGCGGAAGCTCTCCCCGCAGCCGCAGCGGTCGCGCTCGTTGGGGTTGTTGAACTTGAAGCCCTCGTTCAGGCCTTCACGCACGAAGTCGAGCTCGGTGCCGTCGATGTAAGCCAGGCTCTTGGGATCGATCAGCACCTTCACGCCGTGGTTCTCAAACACCACGTCTTCCGGCTCCTGCGAATCCACATACTCCAGCTTGTACGCCAGCCCGGAACACCCCGTGGTCTTCACACCCAGGCGAACACCCACGCCCTTGCCCCGCCGGGACAGATAGCGGTTAACGTGCCGGGCCGCAGCTTCGGTCAGGGTGATGGCCATGACTTCAGGCGGCCTGCGCGTCGGCGGGAGCGGCTGCCGCGTGCTTGGTCTTGTAGTCCAGCACGGCGGCCTTGATGGCGTCTTCCGCGAGGATGGAGCAGTGCACCTTCACGGGCGGCAGTGCCAGCTCTTCGGCGATCTGGCTGTTCTTCAGTGCAGCCGCTTCGTCCAGCGTCTTGCCCTTGACCCATTCGGTCACCAGCGACGACGAGGCGATGGCCGAGCCGCAGCCGTAGGTTTTGAAGCGTGCGTCTTCGATCACGCCGGTCTCGGGGTTCACCTTGATCTGCAGCTTCATCACGTCGCCGCATGCCGGCGCGCCGACCATGCCGGTGCCTACGGACTCATCACCCTTGTCGAACGAACCCACGTTGCGGGGGTTCTCGTAATGGTCGATCACTTTGTCTGAATAAGCCATGATGTTTACCTCGTCAATTCTTCAATGTGCGGCCCACTGGATGGCGCTGATGTCGATGCCGTCCTTGTACATGTCCCACAGGGGGCTGAGCTCGCGCAGCTTGGCCACGTTGTGGCGGATGGTCGAGACGGCGTAGTCGATCTCTTCCTCGGTCGTGAAGCGGCCGATGGTCATGCGCAGGCTGCTGTGCGCCAGTTCGTCGCTGCGACCCAGGGCGCGCAGCACGTAGCTGGGCTCCAGGCTCGCGGACGTGCAGGCCGAACCCGACGACACGGCCAGACCCTTGATGCCCATGATCAGCGACTCGCCTTCGACGTAGTTGAAGCTGATGTTCAGGTTGTGCGGCACGCGGCGCTCCAGGTCGCCGTTGACGAACACCTGCTCGATATCGGTCAGTCCGTCCAGCAGGCGCTTCTGCAGCGCGCGGGCCTTGGCCAGATCCTGCGCCATCTCTTCACGAGCGATGCGGAAAGCTTCACCCATGCCGACGATCTGGTGCGTGGGCAAGGTGCCCGAACGCATGCCACGTTCGTGACCGCCGCCGTGCATCTGCGCTTCCAGGCGCACGCGGGGCTTGCGGCGCACATAGAGCGCGCCGATGCCCTTGGGGCCGTAGGTCTTGTGCGATGCCAGGCTCATCAGATCGACGGGCAGCGTGGCCATGTCGATCTCGACCTTGCCGGTAGCCTGCGCGGCATCGACGTGGAAGATCACGCCCTTCTCACGGCACAGCGCGCCGATGGCCGGGATGTCCTGGATCACGCCGATCTCGTTGTTCACGAACATCACGCTCAGCAGGATGGTGTCGGGGCGGATGGCCGCCTTGAGCACGTCGAAGTCGAGCAGGCCGTTTTCCTGAACGTCGAGGTAAGTCACCTCAAAGCCCAGGCGCTCCAGCTCCCGGGTGGTATCAAGCACAGCCTTGTGCTCGGTCTTCACCGTGATGATGTGCTTGCCCTTGCCCTTGTAGAAGTGCGCGGCACCCTTGATGGCGAGGTTGTTGGACTCGGTGGCGCCACTGGTCCAGACGATTTCGCGCGGGTCGGCGCCGATGAGCGCAGCCACGTTGGCGCGGGCCTTCTCCACGGCTTCTTCGGCTTCCCAGCCCCAGGCGTGGCTGCGGGATGCCGGGTTGCCGAAATGCTCGCGCAGCCACGGAATCATGGCGTCAACGACGCGCGGGTCCACGGGCGTGGTGGCACCGTAGTCGAGATAGATCGGGAAATGCGGGGTCATATCCATGGCTGGCTCAAACAAAAACTCTGGCTGGCAAGGTCGGGCGGATGCCCGGCACTCAGGACTTGGCGAACACGTTGCCCAGTGCGAACACCGAGTTGGGCGCGTTCACGCGAATGGGTTTGACGACGGGCGTGGTCGAGATGGCGCGGCGCACGACCGGCTTGTCCTCGACCTGCACACCCTTGGCGAGCTGGTCGTCCACCAGCTTTTGCAGGGTGACGGAGTCCAGGAATTCGACCATGCGCTGGTTGAGCGAGGCCCACAGTTCGTGGGTCATGCAACGGCCAGCGTCACCGAGGCAATTTTCCTTGCCGCCACACTGGGTGGCGTCGATGGGTTCGTCGACCGAGACGATGATGTCGGCCACGGTGATGTCGCCGGCCTTGCGGGCCAGCGTGTAGCCGCCGCCCGGGCCGCGCGTGGATTCGACCAGCTCGTGCCGGCGCAGCTTGCCGAAGAGCTGTTCGAGATACGACAGCGAGATCTGCTGGCGCTGGCTGATGGCAGCGAGGGTGACCGGGCCGTTGTTCTGGCGCAGTGCCAGATCGATCATCGCGGTGACCGCAAAACGGCCTTTGGTAGTGAGACGCATCGCAAGCTCCTTGTCTTCAGGCTTGTTCGTTATAGAAATCCGCAAGCTGGGAACCAGCCTCCGGCACCGTCTCCGCCCCTACTCCGACAGGCACCTGAACCTCGCGGAGCCCTGTTCATCCTGGGCTTTTCTTTTCTTGACTATTTCAGACAAGTATAGCACAAACCCTATTGTTTTTGTCGGGTACCCGGACACCCCGGTCGCGGCAGCGACCTCCCGGTCATGCCCCCGCAACCCTTTGAGCCCCCGCTGGCCCGCTCAGACGGCCACCTGGTCTCCGCCGTGCGCGCCAAATGCGCGGTCCTTGAGCCGGGTGAGCTGGTCACGTACGCGGGCGGCTTGCTCAAACTCCAGATTGCGCGCGTGTTCGAGCATGAGCTTTTCCAGGCGCTTGATCTCCCGGGCCACATCCTTTTCAGACATGTCTTCCACCTGCGCCCGCTGCATCGATTCCTGTTCGAGCCGCTCGGCTTCCCGGCCCGTCTTCTCGCTGTAAACCCCGTCGATGAGATCGCGCACCTGCTTGACGATGCTGCGCGGCGTGATGCCCTGGGCTTCGTTATGTGCGATCTGTTTGGCGCGGCGGCGTTCCGTCTCGTCGATGGCTTTGCGCATGGAGTCGGTGATGCGGTCGGCGTAGAGAATGGCCTTGCCGTTCAGATTGCGGGCCGCACGGCCGATGGTCTGGATCAGGCTGCGCTCGGCGCGCAGAAACCCTTCCTTGTCGGCATCCAGGATGGCGACCAGCGACACCTCGGGAATATCCAGCCCCTCTCGCAGCAGGTTGATGCCCACCAGCACGTCGAAGGCGCCCAGACGCAGGTCCCGGATGATCTCCACGCGCTCCACCGTGTCGATATCCGAATGCAGATAGCGCACCTTGACGCCGTTGTCGGTCAGGTAGTCGGTGAGCTGCTCGGCCATGCGCTTGGTCAGCGTGGTAATGAGTACGCGCTGATTCTTTTCGGAGCGAATGCGTATTTCCTGCAGCACATCGTCCACCTGATGGGTGGCGGGGCGCACTTCGATCTCGGGGTCCACCAGGCCCGTGGGGCGCACCACCTGCTCCACGACACGGCCCGCATGCGTCTTTTCGTAATCTGCGGGCGTGGCAGAGACGAACACGACCTGGCGCATGCGTTGCTCGAACTCCTCGAACTTCAGCGGCCGGTTGTCCAGCGCAGAAGGCAGCCGGAAGCCGTATTCGACCAGGGTGTTCTTGCGTGCCCGGTCGCCGTTGTACATGGCGCTCAGCTGGCCGATCATCTGGTGGCTCTCGTCCAGGAACATGAGGGAGTCGGGCGGCAGATAGTTGGTCAGCGTCGGCGGCGGGTCGCCCGGCTGCGCGCCCGAGAGGTGGCGCGTGTAGTTCTCGATCCCTTTGCAGTGGCCGACTTCGCTGAGCATCTCCAGGTCGAACCGGGTGCGCTGCTCCAGGCGCTGGGCCTCGACCAGCTTGCCTTCGGAAACGAACTGCTTGAGCCGGTCGGCCAACTCCAGCTTGATGCTCTCGACGGCCGCCAGCACCTTGTCGCGCGGCGTCACGTAATGGCTGCTGGGATAAATGGTGAAGCGCGGAATCTTCTGCCGCACCCGGCCGGTGAGCGGGTCGAAGAGCGAGAGCGACTCCACCTCGTCGTCGAACAGCTCGATGCGGATAGCCAGCTCCGAGTGCTCCGAGGGGAACACGTCGATGGTGTCGCCGCGCACACGGAAGCTGCCGCGCGCGAAGTCCTGTTCGTTGCGCGTGTACTGCATGCGGATCAGCCGGCCGATGACGTCGCGCTGGTTGAGCTCGTCGCCCACGCGCAAGATGAAGCGCATCTGGGTGTAGTCCTCCGGCGCGCCGATGCCGTAGATGGCGCTCACCGTGGCCACGATGACCACGTCGCGGCGCTCCAGCACGCTCTTGGTGGCCGACAGCCGCATCTGTTCGATGTGCTCGTTGATGGCCGAATCCTTTTCGATGAAAAGGTCGCGCTGCGGAACGTAGGCCTCGGGCTGGTAGTAGTCGTAATAGCTGACGAAGTACTCCACCGCGTTCTTGGGGAAGAACTCGCGGAATTCGCTGTAGAGCTGCGCGGCCAGGGTCTTATTGGGCGCAAAGACGATGGCCGGCCGGCCCAGCCGGGCGATGACGTTGGCCATGGTGAACGTCTTGCCCGAGCCGGTCACGCCCAGCAGGGTCTGGAAGACCTCTCCGTCGCGCACGCCTTCGACCAGTTCCTCGATGGCCGTGGGCTGGTCACCGGCGGGCGGATACGGCTGGAACAGCTCGAAGGGCGAATCGGGAAAGCGCACCAGCTGGCCCTCTTGCGCGGACGGCATGGCTTCAATGGGTTTTGGCATGGGTTGGCGAGAAGTGGAGCCCTTAAAATCGGGCCGGCCCGGCAGACTACAACAGGCCCGGACTCCCGCTCTGACATCCTTTGTCGATATTTCCCCAAGGAAAGCACTCCATGTCTCTCTTCACCGCCGTCGAAATGGCACCACGCGACCCCATCCTGGGTCTGAACGAGCAGTTCGCTGCTGACACCAACCCCAACAAGGTCAACCTGGGCGTGGGCGTGTATTTCGACGACAACGGCAAGCTCCCTCTGCTGCAGTGCGTGCAAGCTGCGGAGAAGGCCCTGATGGACAAGCCCACCGCGCGCGGCTATCTGCCCATCGACGGCATCGCTGCCTATGACAACGCCGTCAAGGCGCTGGTGTTCGGCGAAGGCAGCGAGCCGGTCACCTCCGGCCGCGTGGCCACCGTGCAGGCCATCGGCGGCACCGGCGGCCTGAAGATCGGCGCCGACTTCCTGAAGAAGGTCAGCCCCGACGCCAAGGTGCTGATCTCCGACCCCAGCTGGGAGAACCACCGCGCCCTGTTCACCAACGCCGGCTTCACCGTCGATACCTACGCCTACTACGACGCAGCCAAGCGCGGCGTGAACGTCGAAGGCATGCTGGCCAGCCTGAAGGCTGCCGCGCCCGGCACCATCGTCGTGCTGCACGCCTGCTGCCACAACCCCACCGGCTACGACATCACGGCCGAGCAGTGGGACCAGGTCATCGCCGTGGTCAAGGCCCAGAGCCTGACGCCCTTTCTCGACATGGCCTATCAGGGCTTCGGCCACGGCATCCAGGAGGATGGCGCGGTGATCCAGAAGTTCGTGGCGGCCGGCCTGAACTTCTTCGTCTCCACCTCGTTTTCCAAGAGCTTCAGCCTGTACGGCGAGCGCGTGGGCGGCCTGTCGGTGCTGTGCGCCGACAAGGAGGAGGCATCGCGCGTGCTGAGCCAGCTCAAGATCGTGATCCGCACCAACTACTCCAACCCGCCCACGCACGGCGGCGCGGTGGTGGCGGCCGTGCTGGGCAACCCCGAGCTGCGCGCCCTGTGGGAAAAGGAACTGGGCGAGATGCGCGTGCGCATCAAGGCCATGCGCCAGAAGCTGGTCGATGGCCTGAAGGCCGCTGGCGTGCAGCAGGACATGTCCTTCATCACCCAGCAGATCGGCATGTTCAGCTACTCGGGCCTGACCAAGGACCAGATGGTGCGCCTGCGCACCGAGTTCGGCGTGTACGGCACCGACACCGGCCGCATGTGCGTGGCGGCGCTCAACAGCAAGAACATCGACTACGTCTGCCAGTCCATCGCCAAGGTGGTCTGACGGCAGCAGCCGGCCAGTCCGGCAGCGGCACCGATGCAAAGCAAAAAAGTTCTGGTGTCAAGTCCTTCGTGCAAATCACGCAGAGCTTGAAACCGTATATGGGACAGTAGGTTAGCTCGTTTTCAGGCCACTTTGCGGAAGTGCGGCCTTGTGGGCTAGGAGCCACATAGGAGCGTCGGGAGGGAAAGCCGGATCGCGCTGGAGCGTGCGGGATTGCCGAGGAACGGCGGGCCTGTCGCACCATCATAGCCCAAGAGGCTTTGCGTGCGGCATCCAGAGAATGAAGAACGCGCAGCCTGGGGCTGCGCGTTCGACGGATGCCATTGGTACGCGACGCCATCATGTCGGCTTCGTTGGCGCGCTCCGTGTCGCCGTGCCCTTCCTGAATCCCCGATCCCCCGCCATGAACGCCTCCAGCATGTGCGGGATAAGCGTCGTTGCATCGACGGTCTCGCCATATGCCTGCGCGTGCAGCGCGGCATAGCGGTCGAGGGTGGCCCTCAGGCTGGCCGGGCAAGCGAAGGTCAGCTTGACGCTCTCGGTCTTGGGCAGTGGCCCGAGCCGCAGTTTCTTGGTCGTGCTCATTGCATCGCTCCCCGCTGGAAGAACATTGGCTGGTACGGACGCAGCACCAGATCGCGGTTGGCGATGATCCGCACCGGCAGGCCGGGCCGCTCGGTCAGCGTCGGCTGGATGTTCATGTTGCGCCGGGTCATCTCCTGCCCGACCTGGTTGATGCTGTCCTGTGCGCTGTCGCGCCCGGCGATCACGATGCGGTTGCCGTCCTGCCGGTTCTCCGGCGCGGCCAACTCGGCGCCGATGCCCAGCAGCGTCGTCAGCGCCGCACCGGCGACGATGCGGCTCCAGTGGTAGTCCACACCGTCTTCCAGGCCCGAATAGCCGGCCGGATCGGTGCCGACGAGGTTGTCCAGCGTCAGCGAGGACGTGTCCGGCAGGATGATGCGGTTCCAAACCACCTGCACCCGGCTCTGTCCATAGCTGACCTGGCTGTTGTAGCGGCCCAGGATGCGCGAGCCCTGCGGAATCAGCAGGAACTTGCCCGTGGCCGTGTCGTAGACCGGCTCCGTCACCGTGGCGATCACGTCGCCCGGAAGATCGGACTTGATGCCTGTCACCAGCGCGCCAGCGATCACCGTCCCGGCCATCACCTGATACGGCGAGGACGGCATTTTCAGATTCCCGGAATTGCGGGTTTCCGTAGAGCCGCCTTTCAGGAACGCCTCTTTCTGGTCTTGTCGATTCTGCACAGCGGTCGGGTCGGCGGGCTGGGCCGCCGTCGAGGCCGGCCCGGCGGCGAGCGGGTCGAAGCCCGCCAAGGCCGATGCTTGGCCAGCCGCAGCGACTTGCGCAGCCGCTGGCGCGGCGGTCTTGCCAGGCGTGCCCGAGCGGAAGAACACCGAGGAAGCTGCTGCCGCTTCAGCTTCCTTGCGCCGTGCATCCTCCGGGTCGTGGCCCGGCGGCGCGTAGGTGGGCGTCACCGGCTGCTGCGCCTTCACGATGGCCGGGCCAAGGTCGCCCGGCAGCGGCGGCCCCAGCTCGGGCACCTTTCGCGGCAGCTTGGAGTAATCCGAAGGCAGGCCATCCAGCCCCTCGGACTTCGAGACGCGATCGACGTTGTAAAGCTCGGTCTGCTCGCCTGCGCCGCGCCGGTGCGGCTGCAATGACCAGATCGTGGCCCCGAGCACGGCGACCGACAGGCCGCCGGTGAGCATGGCCAGCGTGCGCCGGTTCAGGCGCGTGACCGGGCGCGGCTGGGCGCGCAGCGCCACCGCCTCGGGCGCGACCTTGCCCGCCTGCGGCGCAAAGTCAGGGGAATCGTCCTGGCTCATGCTCAGTTCCTCCGCGTGCCATCGGTACGTTCGATCCGCACCACATCGCCCTTGTCCCCGCCCAGGCGTAGTTCGGCGGCGCCGAACAGGCGATCCACGATGTAGTACGGCGGCCGGAAGCGGTAATTGACGAGTTGCCCATCGCCCTGGGCGCCGATGACGAACAGCGGCGGCAGTTCGCCTTGGGCGATGCCCGGCGGAAACTGGATATAGACCTTCTCGCCGTCATCGAAGGCGCGCAGCGGCTTCCACGGCGGATTGCTGCCGCTGACCGCATAGCGGAACCGGATCTTCTCCAACGACAGCCCGGCATCGACCGGCGCGGCGGCGCTGGCCGCCTGCGCCTGGCGCTGCAAGGCCAGCATCTTGTCCTTCGGGTACTCCCAGGACACCGACGCCATCCACGTCTTTTCGGTAGAGGTCAGCTCCAGCAGATAGGTGCGCCGGCTGGTCGTGATGACGAGATTGGTCTTCAGGCCCGAGCGGATCGGTTTGACCATCACATTGACGCGCAGCGCGTCAGCGCTGCCGCTCGATGTGTCCCCGACGATCCAGCGCACGGTATCGCCAGCGGCCACCGTCACCAGTTCCTCGCCGGGCTGGAGCGCGATCACCGTCACGCGGCCCACGGCCGCATAGACCTGATACAGCGCGCCATCGGTGAAGGGCCAGACCTGGATCGCGTTGACGTAGCCCTCGCGCGTGGGCGCAATGCGCGCCTCGGCGTTGGCGCGGGA
>JBHIWE010000062.1:0-19079 GCA_041987645.1 Acidovorax sp.
CGAGGCGGCGGGAGCCTGACGCCATGCTGGGCCATGAAGAACTGGAAGGCGCGGGGGGCGCCAGCCTGGACGCCGAGGTGCCCGTCTGGGCCGTGTTCGGCGACCTGATGGCGGGCGCGCTGGGCGAGTTCGCGCTGATCCTGGTGGCGGCGCTGGGCATGCAGATGGACTTGAGCGAGCGCCTGAAAACCGAGCAGCGCCAGCGCGAGGCGCAGACGCAGCGCCTGCAGACGCTGGAGCAGGCCCTGGCCGGGCCGCTGGCGGGCGGGCGCGTCACGCTGGTGGACGGGCGCATCGGCATCAGCGGCAGCGTGCTGTTCGCGCTCAATTCCAACGAACTGCAACCCGAGGGGCGCCAGCTGCTCAGCAGCCTGTCGGGGCCGCTGGCGAGCTATCTGCGCCAGCGTGGGGAGATCCTGATGGTGAGCGGCTTCACCGATGACCAGCCCCTGAAGGACGGCAACCGCTTCACCGACAACTGGGAGCTTTCGGCCCAACGCGCGCTGACGGTGACGCGCGCGCTCATCGAAGCCGGCGTGCCAGCCGCCAGCGTGTTCGCCGCCGCCTTCGGCGCCGAGCAGGCCGTGGCTTCCAACGCCGACGCGGCCGGCCGCGCCCGCAACCGCCGCGTGGAAATGGCGCCCATGCCGCGCCCGGCGCGCACCGAAGCGGCCGCACCTGCGGGGCATTGAGCACTGACCGGTTCCATGCAAGAACGATCCCCATCGGATGATTTGGCGGCCATGGCGCCGGCCCCGGCCTGCGCCGAAAGCCCGCCCCATGCCGCGCCGGACGATCTGAAGATGCAGCTGGCCGCCTGGCATGCGCAGGGCGGCCATCGGCTGGAGCCGGTGCGCTTTGCCCTGGTCGAGGCGCTGGCGCGCCGCGCTGCGGATCATCAAGGCGCCGTGCGGCAGGTGCTGGATGCGCGGTTGCAGGCGCTGGCAGCCGACTTGCGGATGCGGCTGGCCGGCCGGCTGGCCGCCGAGGCCGCCCTGGCCGAAGCCGGGCCCGCGAATCGCATGCGCGGCCGACTGGGGCAGCTGGCGGATCACCTCGCAGGTGTGGCGGAGCCCGGCGTCGCGGCATCCCGCCCGCAAGGGGCTGCGCCCGCACCATCAGCGGCTGCTGCGACAGGTTCGGCGCGGGGGGCTCGCTCTTCCGCACGCCAGCGCGCGGCGGCAGCGGCTTCCGACGTGGCGGCGATCACCGTGCTGGAATCGCCGCCCCAGGTGCTGCCCAGCATGGCGGGTGCGGGCCCGGCGGGGCCTGCGTCTCTCGAATTGGCGGCCGTGCGGCGGTTTCGCGGCACCTGGTCGCGCCTCTCGGCGGAAGAGCGGCTGCGCCAGACCCTGGCCCAGGTGCCGCCCCAGGCCGGGCCCTTGAATGCGCTACATCTGCTGCACCGGGCGCTGGTGGGCATGCATGGCATTTCGCCCGAATATCTGCAGCACTTCGTCGCCCAGGTCGATGCGCTGCTCTGGCTGGAACAGGTGCAGGCGGCCGCGCTGCCTTCGTCCTCCATGGCCCGTGCCAAGGCGCGCGGCAAGCCGGTGGTGCGCAAGCGCTGATCGTTTGTGGCGAAGGGGCTCGGCGCTAGCGCGGCTCGGGCGCACGAGCTGGCAGACGGGTGATCCAGCTGGCAAGTGCCGTCGCCTCGGTGGCGGAAACCTGGGGCTGGCGCGGCATGATGACTCGGCCCCATTCCCCCACGCTGCCCTGGCGTATGCGGCTGGCCAGCCGCTCGGCCGCGCCCGAATCGTTCCGGTAGCGGTCGGCCACCTGCTGGAATGCGGGGCCTACATAGTGGCGCACGACATCGTGGCAGCGGACGCAGCCCTTGTCGTGTGCCAACGTCAGCCCGGATGGGGGCGGTGCGTCAGCGGCGGCCAGGGCCCCGGCGGGACAGAGCAGGGACAGGGCGAGGCCGACCGGAAGGGCGGGGAAGGCAGGAGGAAGCCAGTGCATGGCGGAGAGGGCGATGTGAGCCGGGCTTGCATTGAATGCCGGCAATTCTGGCTCCTATCAGACCGCGTCGCTTGATTTTGCAAAAAACGGCACTCGGCGCACGCCATGCGTGCGCCGAGTGCTCTATTTTTGATAGTGCGACTGGTGTCGCTGAGGGGGCCGCCGCAGGCGCTCAACGCGCTGCTGGCTGGTGCCCATCACTGGGCCGTTGGGGCGGGCTTGCTCTTTTCGGGCTGCGCCTTCTTCTTGGCGGGGGCCTCGCGCTTCATGCGCTCCAGCTCCGCCTGGGCCTTGTGCAGTTGGGCGCGGGCTTTGGTGGCATTGCCCTTGCCGTCTTGCTCGGCGGCATCCACTGCCTTCTGCAGCTGGGTCACCTTCTTTTCCTGGGTACTGATGCGGCGTTCGCGCATCACGCGTTCGCCGGGCTCGCTGCAGCTCACGGCCAGCTCGCCCCGGGCGCGTTCCAGTGACATGGCATCAGCGTCCTTGCCGGCGGCCTTGGCGTTTTCCATTTCGCTGGTAAGGCCGGCGCGCTTCTGGGCGCAGTCGTCCGGGTCGGACGGCTGGGCGAGGGAAAGGGCGGAGGCCGACAATGCGGCGATGGCGATCAGGGTCTTGGCGAACTTCATGGCGGGCCTTGTGAAAACGATGCTCCGGAGCATGTCACTGTGCTGTTGCGAGCCCCGTCGGACTGCAGCGCATTCGCGCGCAAGGCAGAGCCACGCCTGCCATACTGGACACTCCCCAGGCGTATTTGTGGCCGCCCGTTGGACGGGCCATGGCAGCGCGCGCCGTCAGGCCGAGGCACATCAAGGTGGGCGTAAAGCGTTCGCCATTAGACTTTCGCCCTGGCGTGAGGTCCAGCGCTGCTTTCTTTCGCCCACTTCAGTCCTGATTGCTTCCCCGTTACATGCTCGTTCCCACTGCCGCGTCCCCCGACTTTCCGAAGGCTTCAGGCCGGATGAGTGAGAAGGTGCGCCTGTACGACTGGAGCGACCATCCGCTGGGCCCTCCGGCGCAGTGGCCGTTGATCCTGCGCTTCGCCCTGGAGTCGATGCTCGCCACGCACATTCCGGCCTGCATGATGTGGGGGCGAGACCATTTCTTCTTCTACAACGACGCCTACGGCTCGATCCTCGGGGAGAAGCCTGAGGCGTTGGGCCTGCCGGCGAGCCTGGTGTGGGCCGAGGTCTGGCCGGCCATCCTGCCGCTCGTGGAGCGAACGTTCCGTGGAGAGACCATCTTCATCGAAGACTATGCGCTCGACATCCATCGGCATGGCGTGCCGGAGACGGCGTACTTCACCTTCTGCTACAGCCCGCTGCGGGACGAGCGCGGCGAAGTCGTGGGTCTGCTCGATACGGTGATGGAAACCACCGGCAAGGTGATCGCGGAGACCCGCCTGCGCGAGCAGAACGCCTCGCTGGAAAAGCTGGTGTCGGCGCGCACGGCGGACCGCAACCGGCTGTGGCAGAACTCCGACGCGCTGCTGGTGGTGACGCGGTTCGACGGCGTGATCGTCACGGTCAACCCAGGCTGGACCGCCGCACTGGGCTGGACCGAGGAAGAAACCGTCGGCCGCCACATCCTTTCCTTTGCCCACCCCGACGAGACCAGCGCCGTGCTGGGCGATCTGGACCGCCTGCGCGCCGGGGCCGAGCGCAGCCAGGCCACGCAGCAGTTCCGCCACCGCGACGGCTCCGACCGCTGCATCAGCTGGACGAGCATCCCTGCGGACGGCTTCATCCAGGGTGTGGGCCGCGACATTACCCAGGAGCGTGCCCAGGCCCAGGCACTGCACGACGCGGAAGAGCGGCTGCGCCAGAGCCAGAAGATGGAGGCCGTGGGTCAGCTCACCGGCGGTATCGCGCACGATCTGAACAACATGCTGCAGGGCATCGTGCTGCCGCTGCAGCTGATCCGCCAGCGGGTGGCGCAGCAGCGCTACGGCGACGTGAGCCGCTATGTGGACGCGGGCCTGGCTTCGGCACGGCGCGCCGGCTCGCTCACGCAGCGGTTGCTGGCCTTCTCGCGCCGCCAGCCGCTGGATTCGCGCGCGGTGGACCTGGGCGAATCGCTGCGCGGGCTGGAGACCGTGCTGCGCACCACCTGCGGCGAGAACATCACCATGACCATGGAGCTGGATGACAACGGCTGGCGCGCTCTGACCGACGCGCACCAGTTCGAGAGCGCCATCCTGAACCTGGCGATCAACGCCCGCGACGCCATGCCGCAGGGCGGGCAATTGCGCATCAGCGTGCGCAGCTGCTCGCTGGGCGAGCAGCAGGCCAGCCAGCACCAGGGGCTGGAGCCGGGCGACTACGTGTGCGTGACCGTCGCCGACACCGGCACCGGCATGCCCCGCGAAGTGATCGAGCGCGCCTTCGACCCCTTCTTCACCACCAAGCCCATCGGGCAGGGCACGGGCCTGGGTCTGTCGATGATCTACGGCTACATGCGCCAGACGGGCGGGCTGGCGGTGATCGACAGCGCCGAAGGGCAGGGCACGCGCGTGCATCTGTACTTCGTGCGCACCGAGGCGCCCGAGGCCGAGCAGCGCCACGAGGTGCTCGACAGCCAGCCCGCCGACAAGCGGCCCGATTCCGTGCTGGTGGTGGAGGACGACGACACCGTGCGCTCGCTGGCGGTGGAGCTGCTGCGCGACATGGGCTTTCAGGTCATGCAGGCGGCCAGCGGCACCGAGGCGATGGCACTGCTGTCCGGCGCGCTGCACTTCGACCTGCTCCTGTCTGACGTGGGCCTGCCCGGCCCCAACGGCCGCCAGGTGGCCGACTTCGCCCGCGAGAAGCTGCCGGGCATCCGCGTGATCCTGATGACCGGCTATGCCGAGCAGGCGGCCATGAACCCGAATTTCCTCGGCCCGCAGATGGAACTGCTGGTCAAGCCTTTCGATGCGCAGGCGCTGGTTTCCAAGGTACGCGGCGTGATGGGCATGGCCCTGTCAGGCGATGGGCGTGAGGGCGCCGACGGCGAGGCATCGGCGGGCGATGCCTACCCCTTGTTCTGAAGCGCAGGCTCGCGGAGCGTCGGCCATGAGGGTGTTTGGGGCCCCTTGTGCGCATGTATCAAAGGCGTGATGCTATTATTAGTGTAGCAATATGCCGTCTGCCTACGGGCTGGCAATCGTTGCGACATAACCGGGGCCTATAACCACTCAACGATTCGATCGTTGCCGCCAGCGGCCTGCCGGCTTAGAGTTCTGGCCCTTCACGCATTCGCATTGCGCCGCCCGGCATGCGCTGGCCTGCCGGGCGGCGCTTTCTTTTTTCCTTTCCCTAGCATTCATGATCGACTTACGGGGTATCACCCAGATTTACCAGGGGCCGCAGGGTCCGGTGGAGGCGCTGCGCGGCATCGACCTGCACATCCAGCCCGGCGAGGTGTTCGGCATCATCGGCAAGAGCGGGGCGGGCAAGAGCTCGCTGGTGCGCGTCATCAACCTGCTGAACCGGCCGACCACGGGCCAGGTGATCGTCGGCGGAAGCGATCTGGCGCAGATGAACGATGCCCAGCTGCGCGAGGCGCGCCGGGGCATCGGCATGGTGTTCCAGCACTTCAACCTGCTGTCGTCGCGCACGGTGTTCGACAACGCCGCGCTGCCGCTGGAGCTGGCCGGCATGGACCGCGCCGCCATCCGCGAGCGCGTGAACCCGCTGCTGGAGCTGGTGGGCCTGTCGCACCTGGCGGACCGCTACCCCGCGCAGATCAGCGGCGGGCAGAAGCAGCGCGTGGGCATCGCCCGGGCGCTGGCCAGCCGGCCCAAGGTACTGCTTTCCGACGAAGCGACTTCGGCGCTGGACCCGGAGACCACCCGCTCCATCCTGGCGCTGCTGCGGCAGGTCAACCGCGAGCTGGGCCTCACGGTGGTGCTCATCACCCACCAGATGCAGGTCATCAAGCAGGTGGCCGACCGCGTGGCCGTGATCGACGCCGGCCGCATCGTGGAGCAGGGCCCGGTGCTGCAGGTGTTCACGCGCCCGCAGCAGCCCATCACCAAGAGCCTGATCGACGAGATCCTGCCCCAGGAGCTGCCCGCCAGCGTGCTTCAGCATGTCCGCCACCTGGCCTCGCAACTGCCTGCTCAGGAGTCGGGCGAGCTGCTGCGCCTTTCGTATGCGGGCGAGCATGCCTACCAGCCCATCCTCTCGCGGCTGATCCGCGAGCACGGGCTGGATCTGTCCATCCTGCACGGGCAGATCGACGAGATCCAGGGCCAGACCTTCGGTTCGCTGGCGGTCTATGTGAGCGGCGAGGGCACTCGCCTGGCCGCCGCCGTGGCGCAGTTGCGTGCCGAGGGCGTGGTGGTGGATGAAGTGAAGGTGTCCGCTCGCGCGGGCTTGGAGGGCTGAGAGCGATGTTCGAGAATTTTTCCGAAATGATGGTGGAGCTGTTCGTCACCTCGCTGTGGGAGACGCTCATCATGGTGGGCATCTCCGGCGTGGCGGGCGCGTTCATCGGCATTCCGCTGGGCGTCTTCCTGCGGCTGACCGACAAGGGCGGCGTGCTGGAGAACGGCGCCGTGAACAAGACGGTGGGCTGGATCGTGAACGCCGTGCGCTCCACTCCGTTCATCATCTTGCTGGTGGCGATCATCCCGTTCACGCGCTTCATCACGGGCTCCTCCATCGGCACGGCCGCCGCCGTGGTGCCGCTCACCATCGCCGCCGCGCCCTTCATCGCGCGGCTGGTGGAAGCCTCGTTGCGTGAGGTGGACAACGGGCTGATCGAAGCCGCCCAGTCCATGGGCGCCACCACCTGGCAGATCGTCTGGAAGGTGCTGCTGCCCGAGGCGCTGCCCGGCATCGTCGCGGGCCTGACCATCACCTTCGTCAGCCTCACGGGCTATTCGGCCATGGCCGGTGCCATCGGCGGCGGTGGGCTGGGCGACCTGGGCATCCGCTACGGCTACCAGCGCTTCCTGCCCGACATCATGCTGGCCGTGGTCGTGGTGCTGATCTTCTTCGTGCAGGCCGTGCAGAGCCTGGGCGACTGGGCCGTGCGCCGCCTGAGCCACCGCTGAGCGAATCCCGGCGACTGACCCTGCGCTGCCCCCGGCGGCAGCCGTTCCAGGGTTGAGCACGACCTGGCCGGGATTCATCGGCGCGATAGAAATTTCGATGCCTTCGGGCACTGCGGCGGGCCGTACCATTCCGTGACACTTTTTGACACAGGATGAACCGTATGGTTTTCTCTCGCATGACCGTGGCCCGCCGCCTCACGGTTGCTTTCGGCCTCGTGCTGGGCCTGCTGGTGGTGCTGGTCGGCATCGCACTCATGAAGGTGTTGGTCATCGACCGGGCCCTTGGCGCCAACGATGCCGAGCATGTGCCCATCCAGCGCTACGCCATCAACTTCCGGGGCTCGGCGCACGACCGCTCCATCGCCGTGCGCGACGTGGTGCTGGCCGCCACCTCTGAGGAGCGCGAGCGCGAGGTGGGCGTCATCGCCTCGCTGGCCGCGTTCTATGCACAGTCTGCCGCGCCGCTGGAAGCGCTTCTCGCCCAGCCCGGCACCGCGCCGGAGCTCAAGCAACTCTACGAAGACATCCGCACCCGCGAAGCCCAGGCCGTGGCCACCACGCAGCGCATCGTGGCCCTGTCCGGCGCGGGCGATGCCGCCGCGCGCACCGTGCTCTGGGGCGAGGCCAAGCCACAATACGTGCAGTGGCTGGCCTCCATCAACCGGCTCATCGACTTTGAAGAAGCGCGCATCCGTTCGGAAAACGCGGTGGCGCTGGAGCAGGCGCGGGGCTTTCTCGCCGTCATGCTGACCGCGCTGGTCATGGCCCTGGGCGTGAGCGCGCTGGTGGCCTGGGCCGTGTCGCGCAGCCTGCTGGGGCAGCTGGGTGCCGAGCCGCTGGCGCTGGCGAGCCTCGCGGGCCGCGTGGCCTCGGGCGACCTGAGCCCCCTGGCCGGCGCCGCGACGGCGCGGCCCGGCAGCGTGCTGGCCTCGCTGGGCGGCATGCAGCAGAACCTGGCCGCCGTGGTGGCGCAGGTGAGCGCGGCATCGCAGCAGGTCAGCCATGGCTCGGTCGAGATCGCCCAGGGCAACCACGGCCTGCTGCGGCGCACGGAGGAGCAGGCGCAACACCTGCAGCAGACCACGGCGTCGATGGAGCGCATGACCGAATCGGTCAATGGCAATGCCGAATCGGCCCGCCAGGCCGCGCAGCTGGCGCGGTCGGCCAGCGCCGCCGCCGGCAAAGGCGGCACGGTGGTGGGCGAGGTGGTGGCCACCATGGACGCGATCACGGCCAGTTCCAGCCAGATCGCCGACATCATTGGCGTGATCGACGGTATCGCCTTCCAGACCAACATCCTGGCGCTCAATGCGGCCGTGGAAGCGGCCCGTGCCGGCGAGCAGGGCAAGGGCTTCGCCGTGGTGGCGAGCGAAGTGCGCAGCCTCGCGCAGCGCAGCGCCCAGGCGGCCCGCGAGATCAAATCGCTCATCGACCAGAGCGTGGCGCGCGTGGGCGAGGGCGCCCGCCAGGTGGCGCAGGCCGGCTCGGCCATGACGGACATCGTCGAACAGGTCGAGCGGGTGACACAGCTCATCGCCGGCATCGACGAGGCCACCGCCCAGCAGGCGCGCGGCATCGCATCGGTGGGCCAGGCTGTCACGCAGCTCGACGGCGCCACCCAGCAGAACGCGGCCATGGTCGAGCAAAGCGCGGCGGCGGCGCACGACCTGCAGCGGCAGGCCGCCCATTTGGCGCAGGTGGTCAGCGTGTTCAAGCTGGAGCAGGGCGGCGCTGGCGCTTGAGCCTTTGGTTCTGAGCACATGCCCATTCGATCGTTGGCGGGTGGGCATGGGGCACGTACGATCGAAGGCTTTTCCTCCTCAAGGTATTTTCCGTGAACAAGCGTTCCCTTCTTCAGTCCACCCTCGCCCTGTCCGCCGCCGCTCTCTTCATGCAGGGTGCGCTGGCGCAGGACAAGCCCATCAAGGTCGGCGTGACGGCCGGCCCGCACGCGCAGATCATGGAACACGTCAAGAAGATCGCCGAGAAGGATGGCCTGAAGATCCAGATCGTCGAATTCAGCGACTACGTGCAGCCCAACGCCGCGCTGGCCGCCGGCGACCTGGACGCCAACAGCTACCAGCACAAGCCCTACCTGGACGCGCAGGTGAAGGACCGGGGCTACAAGCTGGTTCCGGTGGGCTATACGGTCAACTTCCCCATCGGCCTCTATTCCAAGAAGGTCAAGAAGCTCGAAGAGCTGAAGGAAGGCGCTCGCTTCGGCATCCCGAACGATCCCACCAACGGCGGCCGCGTGCTGCTGGTGCTGCAGGACAAGGGCCTGATCAAGCTCAAGGACGGCGCGGGCCTCAAGGCCACGCCGCTCGATGTGGTGAGCAACCCCAAGAAGCTGCGCTTCGTGGAGCTGGACGCGGCCCAGCTGGCCCGCTCGCTGGACGACCTGGATGCCGCCGCTGTCAACACCAACTTCGCGCTGTCTGCGGGTCTGAATCCGGCCAAGGACGCCATCGCCCAGGAAAGCGCCAAGAGCCCCTACGTGAACGTCATCGCCGTGCGCGACGCCGACAAGGACAAGCCCTGGGTCTCCAAGCTGCTCAAGGCGTATCAGTCCGACGACACGCGCCGCTTCATCCAGACGGAATTCAAGGGCGCGGTGCTGGCCGGCTGGTAAGCGGCCGCGCCATCCCGTCCTGACGGGGCTTGCCGGCGCCGTGGCGGTGCCGGCGTCCCGCGTCGCCGCACACCTGCCTGGCGTGCTTCCGGCAAGCCGTGCCACGCAGGCTTTTCCCTGGGCAGGGCGAGGTGTGCATCTGCGGGCTCTGCGCAGGCGCTCAGGTCTTGGAAGACGGCCGCAGCATGCGCAGCCCGTTGCCCACCACCAGCAGGCTGGCGCCCATGTCGGCGAACACGGCCATCCACATCGTGGCCTGGCCGGCCAGCGCCAGGCCGAAGAACACGGCCTTGATGCCCAGCGCCAGGGCGATGTTCTGCAGCAGCACGGCATGGGTGCGGCGCGAGAGGCGCACGGTCTCGGCCACGCGGCGCAGGTCGTCGTTCATGATGACCACGTCGGCGGTTTCCATGGCCACGTCGGTGCCGGCCGCGCCCATGGCGAAGCCGATGTCGGCGCGGGCCAGGGCCGGGGCGTCGTTGATGCCGTCGCCGGCCATGGCCGTGGGGCCGTGGCGCTGCTGCAGCGCGGCGATGGCGGTGAGCTTCTGTTCGGGCAGCAGGCCGGCCTGCACGTCGTCGATGCCCGCCTCGCGCGCGGCGGCGTGGGCGGCTGCGGCATGGTCGCCGGTCAGCATGACGGGCACGATGCCCAGGGCGCGCAGCTCGGCCACGGCCTGCGCGGCCTGCGGGCGCACGGTGTCGGCCACGGCGAAGAGGGCGCGCACGGCGGTGGCGTCGGCCAGCAGGGTCACGCTGCGGCCGGCGGCTTCGTGCGCGGCGGCGGCGTCCTCCACCGCGGAGGTCCAGAGGCCGCGCTCTTCGGCCAGGCGGCGGTTGCCCAGCAGCCAGGTGGCGCCCGCGATGCGGCCGGTGACGCCCCGGCCGGGCAGGGCGGTGAAGTCCTCCACCGGCAGGGGGGTGCCTGCCGCGCCCGGCGCGGCCAGGCCCGCGGCGATGGCCAGCGAGACGGGGTGGTCCGAGCGCCCGGCCAGTGCGGCGGCCACGTCTTCGGCGCCGTCATGGCCGAAGACGTGACTGCCCACCAGCACCGGGCGGCCGGCGGTCACTGTGCCGGTCTTGTCGAAGGCCACGGCGCGCAGGCTGCGGGCCTGCTCCAGCCAGCTGCCGCCCTTGATGAGAATGCCGCGCCGCGCGGCCGCTGCCAGCCCGCTGACCACGGTGACGGGCGTGGAGAGCACCAGCGCGCAGGGGCAGGCGATGACCAGCAGCACCAGCGCGCGGTAGATGGCGTCCAGCCAGGCCCAGCCCAGCAGCAGCGGCGCACCCACGGCCACGGCGGCGGCCATGATGAAGATGGCGGGCGTGTAGATGGCGGCGAAGCGGTCCACCAGCCGTTGGGTGGGCGCGCGCGTGGCCTGGGCCTCTTCCACGGCGCGGATGATGCGGTCCAGCGTGGTCTGGCCGGGCGCGGAGGTCACGCGCAGCTGCAGTTCGGCCTGCGCGTTGAGCGTGCCGGCGAAGAGGCCATCGCCGGGCGCCTTGTCCACGGCCAGGCTCTCGCCCGTGACGCTGGATTCATCGACCGCGCCGCGGCCGGCCGTCACCACGCCGTCGAGCGGCACGCGGGCGCCGGGGCGCACGCGCACGGTGGCGCCCACGGGCACGTCGCCCGCGGCCACGGTGCGCCATTGGCCGTCCGCGCCCAGCAGCTCGGCCTGCTCGGGGCTGAGCGCCAGCAGCGCGCCGATGGCGTTGCGCGCGCGGCCCACGGCGCCGTCCTCGATGCGTTCGGCCAGTGCGTAGAGCGCCATCACCATGGCCGCCTCGGGCCACTGCCCGATCAGGAAGGCTCCGGTGACGGCCACTGCCATCAGCGCGCTGATGCCCAGCTGCCCGCGCAGCACCGAGCGGATGCCGCTGCGGTAAATGCCCAACCCCGCGAGCAGGATGGCACCTGCGGCTACCGCCATGCCGGCCACGCGCCAGGCCGTGGTGTCCGGGCCCAGCAGGTGCAGCAGTTCGGCGGCCGTGGCCGCCACCAGCGCTCCGGCCAGGCGACCCCAGCCGGGCAGTGCGCCGTGGTCGTGGCCCTCATGGTCGCTGTGATCGTGGCCGTGGTCGTCGGCTGCGGCGTGATCGTGGCTGTGGCTGGGCGCAGCCGGCGGGGTGGCACGGGGGGCGGCGGGCGGTGCGGAGCAGGCGCCGCCGCAGCAGGCGATGTCGATGCGCGGCTGGGCGGCAGCGGCGCGGGCGGGCGATGGGCGGGTGGCCTCGGTCATGGCAGGGTGAATCCTCTCTGGTGGGCCCGCTTCCGGCAGGCCATGCCATGATTGAAAACCTTGAAGCCACTCGAAGGTCAAGCCATGTCCACGCCAAGCCCCCACTACCGTATCGGCGACGCCGCCCGCCTCTCGGGCGTGTCGGCCGCCAATATCCGCTACTACGACAAGGAAGGCCTGCTGCCCGCCCAGGCCCGTGCCGAGAACAGCTATCGGCTCTATGGCGACGACGACGTGCATCGCCTGCGCTTCATCCGCCTGTGCCGCGCCATGGACATGTCGCTGGACGAGGTGCGCTCGCTGCTGGCGCTGGACGTGCATTCCGAGGAAGATGGCCACGCCGCCTGCGCCACGCTGGACGGGCACCTGAGCCACGTCCGCACGCGGCTCGACGAGCTGCGCGTGCTGGAGTCCGAGCTGCTCTCGCTGCGCGGGCGCTGCAACGGCCAGGGCGCGCAGTGCCGCGTGATCGAGGCGCTGCACGAACGCGCCGACGCCCAGCCCGCACCACCGCCCGTGCCGGCCAGCCGCCGGCATGTGTGATGCGGCGTGGCGGCGGGTGGCTTGCAATCTGCTCTGAAAGTGATAGCTGCCTGCCCAGATGGATCAGGCGCTATCGCCTGATTTGTTACCTTTTTTCGCAGCGCTGCCCCTATCATCGGCCGATGACGACCCGCTCCGCGCCCCTTGTGCCCCTGAGCCTTGCCGAACGCATCGGGCGGGGCGTGCGGCTGCGGGCGCTGGCCTGGTGGCGCACCGTCCATCTGGCGGCGGTGGTGGCGGTGCTGGTGCTCTCGCCCTCGAGCTGGGGCCGTGCGGCGCGCTGGCGCGTGGCGCGGCATGTGGTGCAGGGCACCGTTCCCATCCTGTTCGGCTTCACGGTCCTGGCGGCACTCATCAGCCTGGTCATCACGCGCATCGTGGTCGTCACCGCGCAGAGCTACGGCCTCTCGCGCTATGCGCTGGAGATGGTCATCCGCGTGCTGGTGCTGGAGCTGATCCCGCTCACCGCTTCGCTTTTCGTGGCACTGCGCGCCACCATCCCCAACGGCACGCAGATGGCGCTGCTGCGCCAGTCCGGCCGCTTCGACACGCTGCGCGGCCGTGGCGCCGACCCGGTGGGCGTGGAGATCCTGCCGCGCGTGGTGGCGGGCGTCTATGCCAGCATCACCCTGGCGGCGCTCTCCTGCGTGGTGGCCGTGGTCACCACCTATCTGGCCGTGTATGGCTTCACTGTGGCCGAACTGGCGGGGTACACCCGCATGTTCGGGCAGGTATTCACCCCGCAGATCACCCTGGTGTTCGCACTCAAGACGCTGTTCTTCAGTCTCGCGGTGGCGCTCATTCCGATGGCCTCGGGCCTCTACGAAAGCGGGGACGCGCGCACTGCCATGCAGCCCGCGTCCGAGCTGGGCGGCCTCGCGCGCATGTTTGCCGTGCTGCTCTTGATCGAGGTCACGTCCCTGGTGGGCAACTATTACTGAAGAAGACAACCCCTTTCCCGCGATGAACCGCCCCACTGATCCCCTCGTGCCACCTTCGCCGCCCGAGCCCGCCGATGACCTGCTGCTGCGCCCGGTCGCCCATCTGGAGCGCAAGGCCGCCGCGTTGCTGGCGCTCACGCTCGCCCTCATCGTGGGCGCGGCGCTCTACCTGATGTATGCGCGCGGCGTGTTCGAACCCACGCAGCGGCTGGTGCTCACGGCTGACGATTCCGAGGGCGTGGTGGTGGGCATGGACATGACCTTTTCCGGCTTTCCGATCGGCCGGGTGCGCAGCATCGAGCTGGCGCCCGACGGCAATGTGCGCATCGCCATCGACGTGGCCCGTCGCGACGCTCACTGGCTGCGCGAATCCAGCGTCTTCACCCTGGTGCGCGGCATCGTGGGCGGCACCACCATCAAGGCCTACAGCGGCATCCTGTCAGATCCGCCGCTGCCTGACGGCGCCCAGCGCCCCGTGCTACGCGGCGACGCCACGGCCGAGATCCCGCAGCTGATGGCCTCCGCCCGCGAACTCATGGGCAACCTCAGCGCCATGACGGCCGAAGGGTCGCCCCTGAACGGCACCGTAGGCCAGGTGCGTACGCTGAGCGAGCGGCTCAATGCTCCGGGCGGGGCGCTGGGCGTGCTGATGGGCAGCGAGGCCGATGCCAAAAAGATCAGCCAGACCCTGGACCGTACCAACCAGCTGCTGGCCCGCATCGACGCCATGGCCGCCAAGGCCGATCGGCAGGTGTTCGGCGCGGGGGGCGACCCCGGCCTGGTGCCTGAGGTGCGCGCTACCGTGGTGCAGCTCAATGGCTTGCTGGCCGACACGCGCCAGAGCCTGAAGAAGGTCGATGCCGTGCTGGCTGAAGCCCAGGCCATCGGCGCCAACACCCGCGAAGCCACCACCGACCTGGGTACCCTGCGCGCCGAGGTGGAGGCCAGCCTGCGCAAGGTCGAAGGCCTGGTGAACGACGTCCAGCGCAAATGGCCTTTCGCGCGCGAAACCGAATTGAAGCTGCCATGACCCTGCCCAGGCACCTCGCCGTCATCACCCTGGCGCTGCTGGCCGGCTGTGCCAGCCGCCCGCCCGCACCCGACTGGGCCCTGAACGCCCACGATGCCGCGGCCCGCGCCACCGAGGCCTATCTGTCGGGCGACAGCCGAGTGGCCGATCTGGAATGGTCGCGCGCCCGCGCCGAGGTGGCCCGCACCGGCCGGCTCGACCTACTGGCCCGCGTGGAGCTGCTGCGCTGCGCGGCGCAGCGGGCGGCGCTCGACCTGCAGCCCTGCGCCGCCTTCGAGGCCCTCCGCCCCGACGCGCAGCCGCCCGAGCGCGCCTATGCCGATTACCTGGCCGGCCACCTGGCGCCGGTCGACGCGGCTCTGTTGCCGCCGTCTCAGCGCCAGGCGGCGCAGGCGGCCCGGACAGGCGCCATCGCCAGCATCGACGACCCGCTCGCGCGTCTGGTGGCCTCATCGGTCGCCGTTCAGGCCGGGCGCAGCGACGACACCGTGCTGGCTGCTGCGGTCGATGCGGCTTCGGCCAGGGGGTGGCGCCGGCCGCTGCTGGCGTGGCTGGGCCTGCGTGCCCGAGAGGCGGCGGAGCGCGGCGATGCGGGACTCGCCGCAGCACTGCAGCGCCGCATCGCAGTGGTGCAGGGCCGGGGCACCCCGCAAAGGCCCTGATCGGAAGCCTGTCGACGCAAAAAAGCCGCCTGCAAGGGCGGCTGTGTCGTCGGAGCGGCGGCAGGTGCGTTGGAGCCGTCGCAGAAGCGCTCCCTGCTTCGAGTGAGCCCCCGCGTTTCAGCGCCTCATTCGATCAGGTCGGATGGCAGGATGCTGTCCAGATGGCTGGGGAGGCTGACCATCGAATCGGCCGCCTGCACCGCCTGTTCTGGCACCAGCGTCATGGCCGTCGCCGCAACGGCCAGCATGACGGTTACGGCAAAGGCGCCGAATGCGTTGAACGCGCGGATTCCAGAGGAGACGTGGCGTTTCATGGCAGTTGTCCTGGGTTGCGATGTAGGGTGTGGAAGACGCCTGCAGTGCGCTGTGGCGTGTATCAATTAAACGCCCCAAACATGCCCAAAGTTGTCGGACAAATGGCCTCGGACACGTGCGATGACCACCGTTACTTCTGTTTGCGAAGCCGCCGCGAATGCGCGCAAAACCAGCCCGCGCGAGGAGCGCTCCGCGTGCCTGGCCATCAGCGTGCCAGGGCGCGTGCCAGTGCCGAGGCTGTCAACGCCTGCGAGGCCGGCCAGGCGTCCGCCGCTTCGCCGTGCATCCAGCAGGCGCGCAGCGCCGCGGTGAAGGCCGCATCGGCCGTGCCTTCGGGCATGGCGGCCAGCACGGCGCCGAGCAGGCCGGCCAGCACGTCCCCGGTGCCGCCCGTCGCCAGCTGCCCATTACCCGTGGGGTTGATGCGGGGCTCCTGTCCAGGCGACGCCACCACGCTGCCCGATCCCTTGAGCACCACGGCGCAGCGATAGCGGCTGGCCAGTTCTTGGGCGGCCTGCAGGCGGTCGGCCTGGACGCTGCCGGTGTCCGAGTTCAGCAGGCGAGCCGCTTCCAGCGGATGCGGTGTGATGACGGTGGCTCCGCTACCTATCCCATCGGCTCGGCGGCAGAGCTCATCTTGCAGCGCCGGGTCTTCGGCCACCGCGTTGAGCGCATCGGCATCCAGCACCAGTCGCAGCGATCGCCGCAGCACCTCGGGCAGCACGGCGCGCACGGCATGGCCGCCGCCGCAGCCGCATACGACGGTGGCTTGCTCCAGCACCAGTGCATCGAACCGGCGCAGCATGCATTCGGGCTGCAACAGATCGGCCTGCATGACCCCGCCATCCAGCAGGCTGAGCATGACCCGGCCCGCGCCACCGTGCAGCGCCGCCGATGCGGCGAGCAGGGCGGCGCCCGTCATGCCCATGCCGCGCGCCGAAAGCCCTTCGCCCCCGATCACGGCCACATCGCCGTGGCTGCCCTTGTGGCTGGCATGGGCGCGGGTGCGGGGCCGGGCCGGTGCGGAAAGCCAGGCGGCGGGAGGCTCCTGCAGCGAGGCGGCTGCCAGATCGTCGAACCAAACCGTGCCCGCCTCGTCGCGGCCCAGGCCGGTGAAAAGGCCGGGGTGCAGCGTGAGCAGCGACAGCGTCTGCCGGGGGGATGCGGGCGGCCTGTGGGCGGCGTCAGGCGCCAGTCCGGGCGCGAACTGGCCCGTGTCCGCGATCAGGCCGGAGGGCACATCCACGCACAGCACGGGCGCCGTACTCGTGCGCAGCCGGCGCAGCAAGTGCAGCAGATCGGCCTGGGGCGCGCGGCCCTGCCGGCTGGCGCAGAGACCGATGCCCAGCAGTGCGTCGATGCAAAGGTCGTACGGGCCGAGGTCGGAGGGGGCGTCTTCCTGGAACAACACGCCGGCATTGCGGGCGCGCTGCCAGGAGGCGAGAGCGTCAGCCGGCGCGGTGTCGGGCCGCCCGGTCCAGCTCACCACCACCCGGCGGCCGGCCTGGTGCAGGAGGGCCGCGGCTTCCAGCCCGTCGCCACCGTTGTTGCCGGCCCCGCAGACCAGCCAGATAGTGCCGGCATGCGGGGCGATGGCCTCGGCCAGCCGAGCCACCGCAGCACCGGCGCGCTGCATCAGCGTATGAGGGGCCGAGAGGCGGATGGCCGCAGCCTCCAGGCGCCTGGTAGCGGCCGTGTCGTGCAGCGGATGGGGGCGGTCGAAGGCAAGGCGCTGGAGCATGCGGCCATTGTGGCGCGCGCGGCCGCTGATGCCTGTCGGATGCTTTGCGAATCGGTCAGAAGCGGCGCAGCGCCAGCGCCTGCACGTCGACGGCCGGCGCGCGCTGCGCCAGAAGGTCTGCCAGCACGCGGGCGCTGCCGCAGGCTTGAGCCCAGCCGGCTGCGCCGTGACCCGCGTTCATCCACACGCCCGGCACGCCGCTGGGGCCGAGCACCGGCGCTCCGTCAGGCAGCGTCGGCCGGGCGCCGCGCCAGACCTGCACCTGGGGCGATGAGAGCTGGGTTCCGCCCGGAAACCAGCCCGATAGCGTGTGGTAGAGCCGCTGCAGCGTCGGCTCGTGGTGGACGGCGCCGTGGCGGCCCAGCTCGGCCCCCCCGGATACGCGGACGCGCTGGCCCTGGCGCGTGATGGTCACGCGGTGCAGCGGGTCGATCACGGCACCCTGCGGCGCGTGGTATTCATCGCGCAGCGGTGCGCTGATCGAATAGCCATGCACTCCTCGCATGGGCAGTGGCACGCCCAAGGGGTGCAGCAGCCTGGCGCTCGCCATGCCTGCGCAGACGACGACGGCATCCCATCGGTGCAGCTCGCCTGCGGAGGCTCCTGCCATCCGCAGCCCGACGGGAGAACGCGTGATAGCGTCCACGCGTGAATGGAACTGAAAGCGTGCTCCCATCTCCTGGGAGGCGTGGCGCAGCATCTGGGCAAACAGGCGGCAGTTGCCGGCTTCGCCATCGGGCGCATGGAGCGCTCCGGCCAGCGGGACCTCGGGGCTCAGGCCGGGCTCGATCAGGCGAGCCGTATCGGCATCGACCAGGTTCACGGTGACGCCCGCATCCCGCAGCACCTGCAGGGCAGGCTGCATCAGCGAATCCGCTTCCTGCTCGGTGCGCAGCAGCACGAGCGTGCCGCGACTGCTTTCGGGGTCGAGTTCCATGTCGGCGGCGATCTGCCGCGTGCGCTCCAGGCTGTATTGGCCCAGCCGTGCCAGCGCGGCCAGCCGGTCGGGCGCCGCAGGGGAGCGGGCGGCTTTCCGCCATCGCCAGAGCCAGGCCAGCGCCGCCCGGCCGCCGCCTGCCAGCCGCAGCGTCGCGTTTGCGCCGAGCATCTGCCGGTAAAGCGGCCCGCCCATGCCGGGCACGGTCCAGGGTATGAGCAGGGAAGGGGCCAGCAGGCCGGGGGTGGCGAAGCTCGACTCTTCGGCGGCGGCGCTGTGTTGTTCGAAAACGGTGACGGAATGGCCGTCTCGGGCCAGTTCAAGGGCGGTGGCGGAGCCGACGATGCCGGCTCCGACGATGGCGATCTGCATAGGGACGCGATTATCCGCCGGGCCGCCTGTCTATGGGCGCCTTCAGCTATTGTTTTGGTAGTGGGGCAGGTGGGCCTGGAGCGGACCGCCGCGACGAGTAGGCCGCGGCGCTGTGCTAGAATCTCAGGGTTTTGCCGAGGATTGCGGGCCGATGAGGCCTGCTGCCAGAGGCAAGACGAATCGCAAACCAGTCCTCCCAAGGTGTCGCTCTTCCATGTGCCGTGCAGGCCGTGGGCGCGAATGTCGGGGCTGGATTTTAGACCTAACCTTTTGGAGTATTCCTATGTCCGTCACCATGCGCGAAATGCTGGAAGCCGGTGTCCACTTCGGTCACCAAACCCGTTTCTGGAACCCCAAGATGGCTCCGTACATCTTCGGCCATCGCAACAAGATCCACATCATCAACCTGGAAAAGTCGCTCCCGATGTTCCAGGAGGCGCAAAAGTTCGCCAAGCAACTGGCTGCCAACCGCGGCACGATCCTGATGGTCGGCACGAAGCGCCAAGCTCGCGAAATTCTCGCTACTGAAGCTCAGCGCGCAGGCGTGCCTTTCGTGGACCAGCGCTGGCTGGGCGGCATGCTGACCAACTTCAAGACCGTCAAGACCTCCATCAAGCGTCTGAAGGACATGAAGGCTCAGCTCGAAGGCGGCCTG
>JBHIWE010000063.1:0-18906 GCA_041987645.1 Acidovorax sp.
TCGCCGGGCAGGGCGCCGCGCTGGGCCTTCATCTTGTGGGCGGTCTGCCAGGTGCGCAGGATGACTTCGCCCACGCGGCCCATGGCCTGGCTGTCGCTGCTCATCATGCTGATGGCGCCCAGGTCGTGCAGCACGTCTTCGGCGGCGATGGTCTCGCGGCGGATGCGGCTTTCGGCGAAGGCCAGGTCTTCGGCGATGGCCGCGTCGAGGTGGTGGCACACCATGAGCATGTCCACGTGCTCGTCCAGCGTGTTCACCGTGTAGGGCATGGTGGGGTTGGTGGAGGAGGGCAGGAAGTTGTCTTCGCCCACCACGCGCAGGATGTCGGGCGCATGGCCGCCGCCCGCGCCTTCGGTGTGGAAGGCGCAGATGCCGCGCCCGCCCACGGCGGCGATGGTGTTCTCGACGAAGCCGCTTTCGTTGAGCGTGTCGGAGTGGATGGCGACCTGCGTGTCGGTCTCGTCGGCCACGTCCAGGCAGTTGCTGATGGCCGCGGGCGTGCTGCCCCAGTCCTCGTGCAGCTTCAGGCCGATCACGCCGGCGTCGATCTGCTCGCGCAGCGCCGCCGGCTGGCTGGCGTTGCCCTTGCCCAGGAAGCCGATGTTCATCGGGAAGGCGTCGGCCGCCTGCAGCATGCGTTCGATGTTCCAGGGGCCGGAGGTGCAGGTCGTGGCCAGCGTGCCGGTGGCGGGCCCCGTGCCGCCGCCCAGCATGGTGGTGATGCCCGAGGCCAGGGCCTCTTCGATCTGCTGCGGGCAGATGAAGTGGATGTGGCTGTCGATGCCGCCGGCCGTGACGATCAGGCCCTCGCAGCTGATGATCTCGGTGCCCGGGCCGATGATGAGGTCCACGCCCGGCTGCGTGTCGGGGTTGCCGGCCTTGCCGATGGCGGCGACGCGGCCGTCCTTCAGGCCGATGTCGGCCTTGACGATGCCCCAGTGGTCGATGATGAGCGCGTTGGTCAGCACCGTGTCCAGCGCGCCTTCGGTGCGGGTGCGCTGGCTCTGCGCCATGCCGTCGCGGATGGTCTTGCCGCCGCCGAACTTCACCTCTTCGCCATAGGCGCCGGCGCGCAGGGTGTAGTCCTGCTCCACTTCGGCGATGAGGCCGGTGTCGGCCAGGCGCACGCGGTCGCCCACGGTGGGGCCGAACATCTCTGCGTAGGCGCGTTTGGAAAGGGTAGCCATGGGGTTTCTCCGGCGCTCGGGCGGGGCCTGGGTGTTCTCGTTCTGATTGCGGTGGGGCGTGGGCTCAGCCCGAGGCCGCTGTATCCAGCGGGCCCCGGGTCAGCCCGCGGAAGCCGTGCACCACGCGGCTGCCCGCGTAGTCCACCAGTTCGACGGTGCGCTGCTGGCCGGGCTCGAAGCGCACGGCCATGCCGCTGCCGATGTTCAGGCGCATGCCGTGGGCGGCAGCGCGGTCGAAGTCCAGCGCGCCGTTGGTCTCGGCGAAGTGGTAGTGCGAGCCGACCTGGATGGGCCGGTCCGACGCATTGCGTACCACCAGGCTCAGCGTGCGCCGGCCGGTATTGAGGGCGTGTTCGCCCTCGTCGATGAGGAGTTCACCTGGGATCATGGCGGGGCCTGTCGTAGGGGTGAGGGGCTGGCGTGGTGTGACTCAGGCCAGCTGGGTCAGCAGCGACACGCCCAGCAGCGCGGTGGCGCCGCCGCCTGCCACGGCCATCCAGCGGTGGCGCGCCATCACCACGCGGCCCAGAACCACGCCCGTGGCATGCAGTGCGGCCGTGGCGATGACCATGCCGGCCAGCGCCTGCCACTGGCTGCCGCCGGCCAGCTCGGCCCCGTGCGCCGCGCCGTGGAAGAAGGCGAACACGCCCGCCACGCCGGCGGCAACGGCCAGCGGCAGATGGCGGCGCCAGGCCACCAGCAGGCCCAGCACGAGCAGGGAGGTGGCGATCATGGGTTCCACCGCCGGCACCACCACGCCCGCGAAGCCGGTGGCGGCGCCTGCCGTCAGCAGGGTCACGAAGGCGGCGGGGGCCAGCCAGACGGGGCGCACGGCCAGCGCGCTCCACACGCCCACGGCCAGCATGGCGGCCAGGTGGTCCAGCCCGGAGAAGGGGTGAAGCAGGCCGTCCATGAAGCGGGCGCTGGCATGTTGAAACCCGTCGGCGCCGTGGCCGGGGTGGGCCAGCGCCAGCGCAGGCAGCATCAGCAGCGCACCCAGGGCGAGTGCCGTGCGGGAGGCGATGGAGAGTCTTGCTTCTTTTTTCATAGCAGTATGCCTAGGTGGAATCGGCGCTGGAGTGGTGTAGGGCCGTCGCGGCGGTTCAGACGATGGGCTGGTGTACGGTGACGAGCTTGGTGCCATCGGGGAAGGTGGCCTCGACCTGGATGTCCGGAATCATCTCGGGCACGCCCTCCATCACGTCGTCACGGGTGAGCACGGCGCGCCCCTCGCTCATCAGCTGGGCCACGGTCTTGCCGTCGCGCGCGCCTTCCATCACGGCGGCGCTGATGAGGGCCATGGCTTCGGGGTAGTTCAGCTTGAGCCCGCGGGCGCGGCGCCGCTCGGCCAGCAGGGCGGCGGTGAAGATGAGGAGCTTGTCTTTTTCGCGGGGGGTCAGTTCCATGGGGAGTCCGTCGGTCGCCTCAAGCGGGACGGGCATCGTAAAGCAGGAATCCTGCCAATTGCCCGAGTGTGCCGCGCTGCCATCCGGACTTCGTGCCATGCCCCAGGCGGGGCGCGGCTTAGGGGCGCCGGCAGGGGGCGCCCCACGCCGGGCGAGGCGGAGAGCGATGACCGCGCCGAGTTCCTGCGCGTCCGTGCGACGCCAGCGGGTGGCATGAATGCTGCACCTGCGGGGCGTGAGTTCCGCCCCCGTTCCCGCTCGCCTGGTCACTGCGCATGACGACGCCACGCCCGCAGAAGGCGAGGCGCCGCAGCGCATCGTGAAGGTGCGCCGCGACTACAACAGCTGGGTGGGCAGCGAGACGCTGGAGGACTACGCGCTGCGCTTCACGCCGCAGCGCTTCCGCAAGTGGTCCGCCTGGCGGGTCGCCAACACGGCCTTCGGCGCGGCCTCGTTCCTGATCCTGGAAGCCGTGGGCGCCACGCTGCTGGTGCAGTACGGGTTCGCCAATGCCTTCTGGGCCATCCTGGCGACGGGGCTCATCATCTTCCTGGCGGGCATGCCCATCAGTGTTTATGCGGCGCGCTACGGCGTGGACATGGACCTGCTCACGCGCGGCGCGGGCTTCGGCTACATCGGCTCGACCCTCACCTCGCTCATCTACGCGAGTTTTACCTTCGTCTTCTTCGCGCTGGAGGCCGCCGTGATGGCCTATGCGCTGGAACTGGCGCTGGACATTCCCCCAGCCTGGGGCTATCTGCTCTGCGCGCTCGTGGTGATTCCGCTGGTCACCCACGGCGTGTCGGCCATCAGCCGGCTGCAGGTGTGGACTCAGCCTATCTGGCTGCTGATGCTGCTCGTGCCTTTCGGCTTCGTGCTCGCGCGCGATCCTGGTGCATTTGCGGGCATTGCGCACTATTCCGGCGATCTCGGCGGCTCGGCCACCTTCGATCTGCACCTTTTTGGCGCGGCGCTCACCGTGGGCATCGCCCTCATCACCCAGATGGGGGAGCAGGCCGACTATCTCCGCTTCATGCCGGCGCGCACGCCCGCCACCCGCTGGCGCTGGTGGGCGGGCGTTCTGGCCGGAGGGCCGGGCTGGGTGGTGCTGGGCGTGTTCAAGATGCTGGGGGGCGCGCTGCTGGCCTATCTGGCGATCGGCCTGAGCGTGCCGCCCGAGCGGGCGGTGGACCCGAACCAGATGTACCTGGCGGCCTACGGCTACGTGTTCTCGGACTACCGCTGGGCGGTGGCGGCCACGGCGCTCTTCGTGGTGGTCTCGCAGATCAAGATCAACGTGACCAATGCCTATGCGGGATCGCTCGCGTGGAGCAACTTCTTCTCGCGCCTCACGCACAGCCACCCGGGGCGCGTGGTGTGGGTGGTGTTCAACACGCTCATCGCCTTCATGCTGATGGAGATGAACGTGTTCACCGCGCTGGGGCAGGTGCTGGGGCTGTATTCCAACATCGCCATCGCCTGGATGATGGCGGTGGTGGCCGACCTGGTGGTGAACAAGCCGCTCGGCCTGTCGCCGCCGGGCATCGAGTTCAAGCGCGCCCATCTCTACGACATCAACCCGGTGGGCGTGGGCGCAATGGCGCTGCCCTCGCTGCTCTCGGTGGTGGCGCACCTGGGCCTGTTCGGGCCGGGTGCGCAGGCGTTCTCGGCGGTGATCGCGATGGTGACCGCCTTCGTCGCGGCGCCGGCCATCGCCTGGGCGACCGGTGGGCGCTACTACCTCGCGCGGACCGGGCTGGATGTGCAGGCCTGCGGCCAGGGGGGCTGTGAAGGCTGCTGCAGCGGCGGCGGTGGATCGGGCGTGGGGGCCGCCACGGCCGCACTGCCCGCCATGTTGCGCTGCGTGGTCTGCGAGCGCGAATACGAGGCGCCGGACATGGCCCACTGCCCCGCCTACCGGGGCCACATCTGCTCGCTGTGCTGCACGCTGGATGCGCGCTGCGGCGACATGTGCAAGCCCCACGCGCACCTGGCCGTGCAGTGGGCCGGCGCGCTGCGCTGGCTGCTGCCCCGCAGCGCCTGGCGGCTGCTCGATTCGGGGCTGGGCCACTTCCTGCTGCTGATGCTGGTCATCGCACCGCTGCTGGCGGCGGTGTTCGGCCTCTTCTACCACCAGGAGACGCAGGCCCTGGGCGTGCGCGCCGCGAGTGCTGCAGCGCTGCGCTCGGGCCTGCTCAAGGCCTATCTGGCGCTGCTGGTCATCTCGGGCATCGTCGCCTGGTGGCTGGTGCTGGCGCACAAGAGCCGCAAGGTGGCGCAGGAGGAATCGAACCGCCAGACCCACCTGCTGCAGCGCGAGATCACTTTGCACCGGCAGACCGACCAGGCTCTGCAGGAAGCCCGCCGTACGGCCGAGCAGGCCCGCGGCGTGGCCGAGGAAGCGCGCGAGGAGGCCGAGGACGCCCGGCGCCTGGCCGACCAGGCCAACCAGGCCAAGAGCCGCTACATCAGCGCCATCAGCCACGAGCTGCGCACGCCGCTCAACAGCATCCTGGGCTATGCGCAGCTGATGGGCGAAGACCCGTCTGTGCCGCCTCACCGCCGGCAGGCCGTGGGGGTGATCCGGCGCGGAGGCGAGCATCTGCTCACGCTCATCGAAGGCACGCTGGACATTGCCCGCATCGAAAGCGGCAAGCTCACGCTGCAGGTGCGGCCCATGCGCTTTGCCGATTGCGTGCACGAGATGGTCGAGATGTTCGAGCCCCAGGCCCGCGCCAAGGGCCTCGCGTTCCGCTTCGACCCGCAGGGCGTGCTGCCCGAGGTGGTGCGCGGCGACGACAAGCGCGTGCGGCAGATCCTCATCAACCTGATCGGCAACGCCATCAAGTTCACGCCCGCCGGCCATGTGCGGCTGGGTGTGCGGCATGCGCGCGAACTGGCCCTGATCGAGATCGAGGACAGCGGCCCGGGTCTCACCGATGCCGAGCGCGCCAGCATCTTCGAGCCCTTCGAGCGCGGCGCGGCCAGCAGCCAGGGCGCGGCGCCCGGCGCGGGCCTGGGGCTGACCATCGCCAAGATGCTGACCGAGCTGATGGGGGGCGAGATGACGGTGGCCAGCAGCCCCGGCGCGGGCGCGCTGTTCCGCATCCGGCTGTTTCTGCCCGAAGTCCATCCCGGCGCCCTGGGCGCGTCCGAGCTGCGCGCCGCCGGCCCGCGCCCCCTGCGGCGCGGCTATGCAGGCCCGCGCCGGCGCCTGCTGGTGGTGGACAACGAAGAGCCCGACCGCGAGCTGCTGGTGCAGTTGCTCGCTCCCCTGGGCTTCGAGCTGCGCACTGCCGCGAGCGGCCACGACGCGCTCGACCTGCTGGCCGCCGGCTACCGGCCCGATGCGGTCTTCATGGACCTGGCCATGCCCGGCATCGACGGCTGGGAGACCATCCGCCGCCTGCGCGCCACCGGCCACACCGCCACGCAGGTGGCCGTGGTGTCGGCCAACGCCTTCGACAAGGGGCTGGAGAACGACGCGGGCATCAAGCCCGAGGACTTCCTCGTCAAGCCGGTGCGCCACAGCGAACTGCTGGACTGGCTGGAGCGCCGTTTGTCGCTGCAGTGGCTGCAGGAGGCGCCCCTGGCACCCGCGCAGGTGCTGCCACAGTCCCCCGCCCCAGCGCCTATGACGCCCGATGCGGTGCGCCTCGCCCCGTTGGCCGAGGCCTTGGAGCTGGGCTACTACCGGGGCGTGATGGCGCAGCTGGCCGAAATCGAGGCCGCTCAGCCCGAATGCGCCGACTGGGTGGCCCAGGCGCGCGCGCTGGCGCGGCAGTTCCAGTTCGAGGCGCTGGCCGCCTCCTGCATCCCTCTTCCCCAGTCCGATGACCGCCGTCTCATTGCCTCCCGAACCCGTGCCGGCCCCGCGCGCAGCGCCCCTGATGGACCGCGACAGCGCCGATGTGGTGCTGATCGTGGACGACGTGCCCGACAACCTCGCCGTGCTGCACGACGCGCTGGACGAATCGGGCTACACCGTGCTGGTCGCCACCAGCGGTGAGACCGCGCTGGCCCGCGCTGCCCAGGCCATGCCCGACGTGGTGCTGCTCGACGCCATGATGCCCGGCATGGACGGGTTCGAGGTCGCCCGGCGCCTGAAGGCTGCGCCCGGCACCGCGCACATCCCCATCATCTTCATGACCGGGCTCACCGAGACCGAGCACCTGGAGGCCGCACTCGCCGCCGGCGGTGTGGACTACGTCACCAAGCCCATCAAGCCGCGGGAGGTGCTGGCGCGCATGAACGTCCATCTGCAGGGCGCGCGCCGCGCCCGGCAGGACATGCGCCAGGCCGGCCAGGCACGCAATGCGCTGGACGCGTTCGGCTACGCCAGCATCACCGTGCGCGCGAGTGATGGGCGGCTGATGTGGCAGACCGGTCTGGCGCGCACGCTGCTGCGCGAATACTTCCCGCCGCCCGACGATGCCGCGCCCGATGCGGCCGCGGCCACGCCCCGGCCGGTGGCCGACTGGCTGCGCGGGGTGCTGCCGCAGGTGCCGGCTTTCGCCGCCCAGCAGATCGAGCCGCCGCGTCTGGTGGTCGAGCGCGGCGCGCGGCGCCTGTCGTTCAGCCTGCACCAGCAGACCGGCGACAGCGAGGGCGGCGGCGACTGGCTGATCGTGATGCGCGAGGTGTCCGACGCCGCTGTGATCGAAGCCCTGGCGCTGGGCTTCAAGCTCACCGCCCGCGAGGCCGAGGTGCTCTACTGGCTGCTCAAGGGCAAGACCAACCGCGACATCGGCGACATCCTCGGATCGAGCCCGGCCACGGTGAAGAAGCACCTGGAGCGCGTCTATGTGAAGCTGGGAGTCGAGACGCGCACGGCAGCGGCAGGCATCGCCATGGCGCGCATACGGCAGACGCATCCGCAGTTCGAGGGGTGAGCAAAGGGTAAGGCGCGCGCCCGCGGCATCCGGGGCGGGATGCTCGCGGCGGTGCAGGGCTCTGCCATGGGCGCTGTCGCTGCCCATGTGGGCTGCACGCTCTGCTTCCCGTTGGAAGGCGTGACAGCCCGCTGTGCCGGTGGTTGGTGGGCAATGCGCTACAAAAAGTATAGCTAATGCGCGGCGCGCCGTCAGCGCGCCAGTGCGTCCTGCAGCTGGGCCTTGTTCATCTTCGAGCGGCCTGCGATGCCCTTGCGGCGGGCCTCTTCGTAGAGCTGCTCGCGTGTGCGCCCCTGCGCGCCGGTGTGCGAACGGCGTCCGCCGCGCACGGGCGCCGGCGTGTCGTGCAGGGTCTTGGGGTTCGCGGTCTTCGATTCGCCGTGCTGCGCGCGTTCCTTGTTCACGGTGCGCGCTGCGATCTCCTCGGCCGTTCTGGTGCTGCGGCCGCGTTGCTGCAGGCTTTCCTTGATGTGCTCGTACTGGCGTTCGCGCTTGGCGCTCCAGGCGGTGGTGGGCATGGCGGACCTTTCGTGGGAGTGGAAGTCGTGGCTCTCCTGATCAGACCCCGGCGCCCGGCTCCGCCGGTGTCGGCAGCGGGCAGGGCGGTGCGTAGGACGCCGCAGGGCGCGGCCGGTCAGAGATAGCTGGCCGCGAAGCCGCCATCCACCGGCAGGTTCACGCCGTTGATCCAGCGCGCGTCGTCGCTGCAGAGAAAGGCCAGCGCCGGCGCCACCTCGTCGGCGAAGGCCGGGCGCTTTATGCGGGTGGCGTCGGCATCGACGCGCTCCTGCCCCAGCTGGGTCACGAAGTCGCCCAGGATGGGCGTGAACACCGGCCCCGGCGCCACGCAGTTCATGCGCACGTCGCGTTCGCGAAAGAGGCTCTGCGCGCGCAGCTGGGTCCAGACGATCAGCGCCTCCTTGAAGTATTCGTAGCAGCCCGTCTGCGCCACCGGGTGCGCCTGCAGCCACGCCTGGCCGGCCTCGAAGCCCTCGGCCTGCGCCAGCGCCTTGTGCTGCGCCAGCCGCTCCGGGTAGAAGTAGCCCAGGATGGACGAGACCTGCACGATGCTTCCGCCGGCCGGCATGCGCTCTACCACCCGCTCCGTCAGGTGGCGCTGGCCCAGGTAGTTGACCCGCTCCAGCAGCTGCACGGGCGCCGTGCCCGGCACGCCCGCCACGTTGCACAGGCCGTCGATGCGCTCGGGCAACTGCTCCACGGCGGCGTCGATAGCGGCGGGCTCCGAGAGGTCTGCCTGGACGAAGCCGTCCAGCGTCAGCTGTGGCGCGTTGCGGTCCACGCCGATGACGCGGGCGCCGCGCTGGCGCATCAGCCGTGCGGCTTCCGCGCCGATGCCTGATGACGCGCCGGTGATGACGATGGTCTTGCCGATGAGGTTCATGGTGTTGTCTCCTGTCGTTGTGGATGGCTCGGAACGGATGGGGTCAGAACGGATACGCGGGCGCGGCCTGCTTGACGGTCAGCCAACGCCAGGTGGTGAAGGCCTCCCAGTCGGCCGGGCCGCCGTGCACGCTGCCGTTGCCCGCGATGCCGGGGCCGCCGAAGGGGTTGGTGGCGTCGTCGTTCACGGTCTGGTCGTTGACGTGGACCATGCCGGCACGCAGCCGCTGCGCCAGGGCCATGCCCCGCTCCAGCGAGCGGGTGATGACGGCTGCGGCCAGCCCGCCGCGGTGGGCGTTGGCGAGCTCGGCCGCCTCGTCGTCATTGCGGAAGGTGTTGAGGTTCAGCACCGGGCCGAAGACTTCTTCGTCGTGCACGCGCATGCCGGCGCGGGTGCCGGTGAGCACCGTGGGGCGGTAGAAGAGCCCTTCGTAGGTGCCGCCCGCGAGCAGCTGCGCGCCGGCCTGCACGGCCTCCTGCACGGTCTGGTGGACGCGGTCGCGCTGGCGCGCATCGATCAGCGGCCCCAGCGGGAACCGGCCCGTCGCGCCGTCGCCCACGGGCAGGTGCGTGGCCTTGGCGACCAGGCGTTCGATGAGCGCGGGCGCGATGGATTCATGCACCAGCACCCGGTTGGAGGCCATGCAGATCTGCCCCTGGTGCAGCCAGGCGCCCCAGGCCGCGTTGCTGGCCGCGAGGTCCAGGTCGGCATCGTCCAGGATCACCAGCGAATTCGTGCCGCCCAGCTCCAGCGAGGCCTTCTTCAGATGCCGCGCCGCCAGCTCGCCCACGCGCCGCCCGGCCCCGGCCGAGCCGGTGAAGGAGACCATGCCCACCTCCGGCGCGGTGATGAGCGCCTCGCCCACGTCGGCCCCGCCGGGCAGCACGCCCAGCACGCCCGCCGGCAGGCCGGCCGCTTCGAACAGCTGCGCGATCAGGTGGCCGCCGCTCACGGGCGTGCGCGGGTCGGGCTTGATGAGTACCGCGTTGCCGGTGGCGAGCGCGGGCGCCGCCACCCGCAGCGTGAGGATCAGCGGGAAGTTGAACGGCGAGATCACCGTGACCACGCCGTGCGGCACGCGCTGCGCCAGGCTCAGCCGGCCCGGCGTGCTGGGCAGCACCTGGCCCTGCGCCTGCATCGGCATGGCGGCGGCCTGCAGGCAGAAGGCGATGGCTTCGCGCACCTCGTGCTGGCCCTTGAACAGCGCGCCGCCGGTCTCGCGTGTCACCCACAGCGCCAGTTCGTCGAAATGCTGCTGCAGCAGGGCGGCGGCGCGGTGGAAGACGGCGGCCCGCTCGCGCGGAGCCTGGGCGGCCCAGGCGGGCTGGGCCTGCTGCGCGAGCGTGGCGGCGGGGGCGACGTCTTGCGGGCGCGCCTGGCCGGTGGTGGCCAGCAGCTTTCCGGTGGCCGGCTCCACGATGTCGAGCCGCTCCGGCGCCGGCTGCCAGCCGCCGCAAAAAAGGTGCTGGCTCCAGCGCTCTGGCGAGAGGAACCGGGAGGTGGATGTCATGCGAATGTCTCCTCTGAGGGGCGTGTGATGGTTGCTTTGGCTCGGGGCGCGCGGCCTTCGCTGCCGGCCTTGCATTGCAGTGCCCATGCCAGCGGCGGGTACTGCACTGCAGCATCCGGGCGGCGCGCGGCTTCACGGCCGGCCGACTTCATTGGGGGCCGGACGCGGAACTCAGGGCTTTCCCGGGTATGCCGAACGGCCGCTCGCGCCCGGTCCGTGACAGCATGGTGGCCGGGCGCGAATGGCGCAAATCAGCAAATGAGCCACGGCTCCAGATCGATGGATTTCACGAAAAAATGAAAACCCCGCAGGCGCAAGAACGCATCTCCCTGGCCGAAATGGCGCGCCAGTCCAGCTCCGTGCTGCGGCGCGGCGACAGCGGGCATTTCAGCTGGTCGGCCAGCGCCGCCGCGCCCACGCTGGCCGATCTCACCGAGTCGCTCTGCTTCTCGCCCGGCGACGGCCGCATCTGGCTCGACGACCAGCGCATGCTGCTCATGCACAGCGCGGCGCTCGGGCACCTGCGGCGCGAGCTGATCGACACGCTGGGGCTGGCGAGCGCGCGCGGCCTGCTCACCCGCGCCGGCTACGTGAGCGGCGCGCGCGACGCGCAGCTGGTGCGAGCGCGCTGGCCCGAGGGCGATGCCGCAGCGGTCTTCATGGCCGGCGCGCGGCTGCACGCGCTGGAGGGCATGGTCAAGGTCACGCCCGTGGCCTTTGACTTCGACATCGACCGCGGCGTCTATGCCGGCGAATTCATCTGGGAGCATTCGAGCGAGGACGACGAGCACATCGCGGCCTACGGCATCGGCGCCGACGCGGCCTGCTGGCAGCAGATCGGCTATGCCACGGGCTACGTCACCACGCTGTTCGGCCAGCAGGTGATCTTCCGCGAGGTCGAATGCCGCGCCACCGGCGCCGCAGCCTGCCGCGTGGTGGGCCGGCACGCGGCCGCCTGGGGCGACATCAGCGAAGACCTGCGCTACCTGGAGGCGCACGACTTCCGCGCCCGCGTGCGGCCGGGCGCGCCGGCCGTGCCTGCCGCCACGCCCGGGCAGCCGGCGCCGCACGAGGCCGCACCCGGCGGCGCCTCCGCCGACCGCCATGCGGTGGTGGGCGCATCGCCCGCCTTCGTTTCGGCCTGCCACCTGCTCGACCGCGTGGCGCGCACGCAGGCGGCGGTGCTCTTCACCGGCGAATCCGGCGTGGGCAAAGAGGCCTTCGCGCGGCGGCTGCACGGCAGCAGCACGCGCGCGCAGCAGGCTTTCGTGGCCGTCAACTGCGCGGCGATTCCCGAGGCGCTCTGGGAAGCCGAGCTGTTCGGCGTGGACAAGGGTGCCTACACCGGGGCCACGTCGGCGCGGCCCGGCCGCTTCGAGCGCGCGCACGGCGGCACGCTGTTCCTCGACGAGATTGGCACGCTGAGCCTGACGGCGCAGGCCAAGCTGCTGCGCGTGCTGCAGGAGGGCGAGATCGAGCGCGTGGGCGGCACGCGGGTGCTGCACGTCGATGTGCGGCTCGTGGCGGCCACCAACGTCGATCTGCAGGCCGAGGTGCAGGCGGGGCGCTTCCGCGCGGATCTCTTCTACCGGCTCAACGTCTTCCCCATCCACCTGCCGCCGCTGCGCGAGCGGCGCGAGGACATTCCACTGCTGATGAACCACTTCCTGCAGCGCGAAAGCCGCAGGCACGGCCGGCGCGTGGCGGGCTTCAGCGCCCGGGCAGTGCGGGCCCTGCTGCACTACGACTGGCCTGGCAACATCCGCGAGCTGCTCAACTTCATCGAGCGCGGCGTCATCAGCGCGGAGGAGGGCGGCGCCATCGACGTCCACCACATGTTCCGGGGCGAAGCGCGCGCGGCGCTGCCTGTGCTGGGTCTATCGGATCGCGGCGGGCTGGTGGATACGGGCGAAGGCGAAGGCGGCGGCGCGCTGGGCGTGGGCAACCTGCTGGCCCACCTGCGCGATGCGCTCGCCGCGCCCTCGCTGAACCTGCCGCAGCTGGAAGCGCGGCTGCTCCAGGAGGCGGTGCAGGCGTGTGACGGCAACCTCTCGGCCGCTGCCCGGCTGCTGGGCCTGAGCCGCGCCCAACTGGCGTACCGCCTGGAACGCGGCTAGCAGCGCCGCGATCCATCGGCCCCGCAGGGGTGCCGCCTTGGCATGGGCCCATCCATAGGGTTTGCCCCGAGTTCCGGCCGGGGGCATTCGGCTACGATGAAAAAACGTTATCCAAGCTAATCATTTGTTTGTGATGCTGGATTCCATGTTTCAGCCCGAGCCCCGATGCACGCCATGTCCCAAGAACCGAACGCCTACCAACACGTCCGCGTGAGCCACCACGGTGCCGTGACCTGCGTGACCCTGAACCGGCCGCACAAGCGCAATGCGCTCAGTCTGCAGGTGATCGCCGAGCTGCGCCGTGCCTTCGATCACCTGCCTGCCGAAACCGGCGCGGTCGTGCTGGACGGCGCGGGCGAGCATTTCTGCGCCGGGCTCGACCTGAGCGAGCTGGCCGAGACCTCGCCGGCCGAGGGCCTGATGCACTCGCGCGTCTGGTACGAGGCGTTCGAGCGCATCCAGTTCGGCCGCTGCCCCGTGGTGTGCGTGATGCATGGCGCGGTGATCGGCGGCGGGCTGGAGCTGGCCTCGGTGGCGCATGTGCGCGTGGCCGAACAGGGCGCCTACTTCGGCCTGCCCGAAGGCCAGCGCGGCATCTTCCTGGGCGGCGGCGGGTCGGTGCGGGTGTCCAAGCTGATCGGCGCCTCGCGCGTGGCCGAGATGATGCTCACCGGCCACGTCTATACCGCCGACGAGGGCTTGGCGGTGGGCCTGGCGCACCACGTCGTGGCCGCGGGCGAAGGGCTCCGCAAGGGCATGGAGCTGGCCGCCCGCATCGCCACCAATGCGCCGCTTTCCAACTTCGCCATCATGCATGCGCTGCCGCTGATCGCCGAGCAGCCCATGTCGCACGGCCTCATGACCGAAGGCCTGATGGCCACCATCACCCAGTCCGACGCCGAAGCCAAGGCCCGCATGCAGGCCTTCCTGCAAAAGCGCGCCGGCAAGGTCACCCCCCAAGCAAACGAAGGAGTCCAATGATGGACGCGCAAGTGACGTTGACGAACGATCTCCAACCCCTGGTGGCGCCGCGTTCGGTGGCCATCGTGGGCCTGTCCACCAAGCCCGGCTCGGCCGGCCTGGTGGTGCTGCAGAACCTGCTGACGGCAGGCTTCGACGGCGACCTGCACCTGGTGGGGCGCAGCGGCGGCGAGGTGGAAGGCCGCACCGTCAAGACCACGGTGGCCGAGCTGCCCGAGGGCATGGACCTGGCCATCCTGCTGCTGCCGTCCGACGTGGTGCTCGACACCGTCAAGGCCTGCGTGGCGCGCGGCGTGCGCGCGGCCGTGTGCTTCGCATCCGGCTTCGCCGAGATGGGCGACGAGGGTCGTGCCAAGCAGCAGGAGATCGCCGACACCGCCCGCGCTGGCGGCATGCGCCTGCTCGGCCCCAACACCATCGGCTTCTTCAACAACGTCGATGGCTTCCACGTCTCCATGGTCAAGCTCACGCTGCCACCCCGCCTGCGCCCTGAAGACGGCCCGGCCGTGGCGGTGATCGCGCAAAGCGGCGGCATCGGCGTGCACGTGTCGGCCGCGCTGCAGTCGCGCGGCGTGCCGGTTTCCTATGTGCTGGCCACCGGCAACGAGGCGCAGATCGGCGTGGCCGAGGTGCTGCGCTTCCTGGCGCGCGACCCGGCCACCGCCACGGCGGTGATCTATGCCGAGCAGATCCGCTCCGTGCCCGAAGTGCTGCAGGCCCTGGCCGACATGCGTGCCGCGGGCAAGCGCGTGGTGCTGCTGCACCCCGGTCGCAGCGAACTCGCGCAGCAGGCCACCAGCTCGCACACCGGGGCCCTGGCCGGCAACCATGCGGCCATGCGCCTGGCGGTGGAACGCGCCGGCGTGCTGGTGGTGGACAGCCTGGAAGAAGCCATCGACCTGGGCGAGCTGATGCTGCGCTTTCCCGTGCCGCCCGTGGGCGGGCTGGGCCTCATCACCGCCTCCGGTGCGCTCTGCGGCATCGCGCTCGACTACCTGGAGCCGCTGGAGCTGGGCATGCCGCCCATGTCCGCCGCGCAGGCCGAATCGCTGCGCGAGCAGCTGCCCGTCTATACGCCGCCGCGCAACCCGCTGGACCTGGGCACGCTGGTCGATCCCCGGCCCGATTTGATTGGCCTGGGTGTGATCGCCCAGCAGGACGACCCGGCCATCGGCAGCCTGCTGGTGTCGCTGCCCATGCCTTCGCCGCAGTTGGCGCCGGTGTGGCTCGACTCCTTCCTGCAGGGCATGAAGGGGCGCAGCAAGCCCGCCATCTTCGTGATGCAGAACGAAGGCGTGCCGCTGCCTGCCGCCGTGCAGGAAATGGCCGTGCGCTCCGGCACCGTGCTGATGCGTTCGCCCGAACGCGCCCTGCGCGCGCTGGCGCGCTTCGCCCGCCATGGCCGGCTGCAGGCCGAATGGCAGGCCAAGGCAGCGGCCGCCGCAGCGCCTGCGCTCGCCGGCCTGCCCGCGCTGCCTTCGGGCACGCTGCCCGAATGGCAGGGCAAGGAACTGCTGCGCGCCGCGGGCCTGGCCACGCCGGCCGGCGCGCTGGCCGGCACGCCCGACGAGGCCGTGGCCGTGGCGGCGCGCATCGGCTACCCGGTGGTGCTCAAGGCCCAGGCGGGGCGCCTGGCCCACAAGACCGAGGCCGGCGGCGTCCTGCTAAATATCCGGGACGAGGCGGCGCTGCGCGCCGGCTGGCAGCAGCTGCATGACAACATCCGCCGCCACGACGCCAGCCTGGTGCTGGACGGCGTGCTGGTCGAGGCCATGGGCGAGCGCGGCGTGGAGCTGGTGATCGGCGCCGTGCGCGATCCACAGTGGGGCCCGGTCGTGATGGTGGGGCTGGGCGGCATCTGGGTGGAGGCGCTGGGCGATGTGCAGCTCATCGCCGCCGACCTGCCGCTGCCGGCCATCGTCTCGCGACTGCGCGCGCTCAAGGGCGCCAAGCTGCTGCAGGGCTTCCGCGGCGCCCCGGCGGTCGATCTGCAGGCCGTGGCGCAGGCCGTGGCCACCGTGGGCGCGCTCATGGTGGCGCGTCCCGACATCACCGAGATCGACATCAACCCGCTGGTGGCCTATGGCGAAGGGCGGGGCGTGCTCGCGCTCGACGCCCTGGTGGTCGTGCGGTGAGCACCGATTTCCTCGATGAGGTGGTCGCGATCGACATGCACACGCATGCGACGCGATCCACCCGCAATCCGCCCGACGAAGTCGCCATTGCCATCGACGCGGCGATGGACGCGTATTTCAAGCAGTCGCTGCCGCGCCCGACCATCGACGAGACGGCGGCCTACTACCGCGAGCGCCGCATGCTCGCGGTGATCTTCCCGGTCGATACCGAGCGCGAGACCGGCCAGGCGCGCATCACCAACGAAGAGGTGGCCGAAGACGCGGCGCGCCACCCCGACGTACTGATCCCCTTCGCCAGCATCGACCCGATGCGCGGCAAGATGGGCGCACGCGAGGTGCGGCGCCTGGTGGCCGAGCACGGCGTGCGCGGCTTCAAGTTCCACCCCTCGGCCCAGGGCTTCTACCCCAACGACCGGGCGGCCTACACGGTCTATGAGGCCATCGCCGAAGCCGGCCTGCCGGCCATCTTTCACAGCGGGCAGACGGGCGTGGGCGCCGGCCTGCCGGGTGGTGGCGGCATCCGCTTGAAGTATTCCGACCCCATGTTCCTTGACGACGTGGCGGTGGACTTTCCGGTGATGCCCATCGTCATCGCCCACCCGTCCTTTCCCTGGCAGGACAACGCGCTCGCCGTGGCCACGCACAAGCCCAATGTGTACATCGACCTCTCGGGCTGGTCGCCGCGCTACTTCCCGCCGCAGCTGGTGCAGTACGCCAACACGCTGCTCAAGCACAAGGTGCTTTTCGGCTCCGATTACCCGGTCATCACGCCGGACCGCTGGCTCAAGGACTTCGAAGCGCTGGACATCCGTCCCGAGGTGCGCCCGCTGATCCTCAAGCGCAACGCCATCCAGCTGCTGGGGCTGGACCGCCACCCGGTGCTGGGCCGCTACCAGCGCCTGAAGCCCCCTGCAGCGTCGGGCTGCTGCTGAGAACCTCGCCGCCATGCAAGACGAGTACCCATCCCCGTCGCTTTCCGCCGACCTGCTGGCGTTGCTGAGCGAGCAGGCCTGCCGCACGCTGGTGCTGCGCTCGGCCGCGCTGTCAGATGCGGGCGATGCGACGGCGCTGGCCGCGCTCTTCACCGAAGATGCCGAACTGGTGCGCCCGGGCGCACCCGCCATCAGAGGCCGCGCGGCGATCGAGCAGTCCTACCGCCAGCGGCCTGCTGGGCGCATCACCGCCCACATGGTGCTGGGCACGGTGTTCGACGGCGCCATCGGCGATGGCGGCGAAGCCAGCGCCACCAGCCGCGTGCTGGTGTGGACGGCCGACGCGGGCACCGAGCCTGGCCCGCATGGCCTCCCGGCCGAGCCCCGGCAGCGGCTGGGCTTCTTCGCCGACCGCTTCGTGCGCACGGCCGAGGGCTGGCGCATCCGGCAGCGCCGCGCCGGTTTCGAGATGTTCCGCGACTGAAGCGGCGGGCCCTGGCTCCACTGCCGCACTGGCCCATCGCGCCGAAAGCGCACGGGCACGCTCCGCGTGGCGTGTCCGCCGGATAGCGGCTTTTCTCACTCTCGGCTGCCTTCCCGCAGGGCGGCAGGCTTCACGCATCTATGATCGTTATCTCGGATAAGGAGTCTGCATGTATCGAAACACGGAGCCGGAGTCGCCCGCCACGGCCAAGCGCACCCCCGCCAAATCCCGCAGCCGCAAGACAGCCGTGGCCGCCCATGACTTCCAGAGCGATGCGCTGGGCTACAAGCTGCGCCTGGCCCAGGTGCGTGCTTTCGATCTGTTCTTCGAGATGCTGTCGCCGCTGGACATGTCGCCCGCGCGCGTGACGGCGCTCTCGCTCATCGCCATGAATCCCGGCACCAACCAGGCCGCGCTCGCCAAGGAACTGGGTGTGGCCGGCCCCAGCGTGCTCAAGCTGGTGGATGCGCTGGAAGGTGCGGGCTGGATCCGGCGCGTGGAGGTGGAGGGCGACCGCCGCCGCTATTCGCTGGAGATCACCGAAGAAGGCCAGCAGCGACTGGGCACGCTGAGCGAGCGCCTGGAAGAATACGAAGTCCGCATGTCGGCCGGCCTGTCGGCCGAGGAACGCGAGACGCTGATGAGCCTGTTGGACCGCGTGGCGCGCTGAGCGCAGCCGCAGGCCGAAAGACAAAGGGGGCACGGAGGTGCCCCCTTTGTCATTGAGCGAGCGCGATGCCCGCCCGCTTTCAGCGCGGCGCCATGCGCAGGGCGCCGTCCAGGCGGATCACTTCGCCGTTCAGGTGGCCGTTGCTGGCGATGTGCAGGGCCAGCGCGGCGAATTCCTCGGGGTGGCCCAGGCGCTTGGGGAAGGGAATGGATTCGGCCAGCGACTGCTGCACGGGCTCGGGCAGTTCCTTGAGCAGCGGCGTGGCGAAGATGCCCGGCGCGATGGTGCAGACGCGGATGCCCCATTGCGCGAGGTCGCGCGCCAGCGGCAGCGTCATGCCGGCCACGCCGGCCTTGGAGGCGGCGTAGGCTTCCTGCCCCACCTGGCCGTCGAAGGCCGCGACCGAGGCGGTGTTCACGATCACGCCGCGCGCGCCGTCTTCCAGCGGCTCCAGCTTGGCGGCGCGGGCCGCCATCAGGCGCACCATGTTGTAGGTGCCCACCAGGTTGATGCGCACGGTGCGCTCGAAATCGGCCAGCGGCGCGGGCGCGCCGTCGCGCTGGATCACGCGCTTGGCGCCGCCGATGCCGGCGATGTTCATGAGGATGCGCGCATCGCCATGGGCCTGGGCCGCGGCCTCGATCGCGGCGGTGGCCGAGGCCTCGTCGCTGATGTCGCACTGCAGCGCCAGCGCCTGGCCGCCCTGGGCGCGGATGTCGGCGGCCACGCGCTCGGCGCCGGCCAGGTTGATGTCCAGCAGCGCCACGCGGGCGCCGGCCTGGGCCAGCGCGCGGGCCACGGCCTCGCCCAGGCCGGAGCCCGAGCCGGTGACCAGGGCCGCCTGATTCTCGAAATTCGTTGGCATGGTGTGTCGTCTCCTTGTTCGGGGTGGTGTGGGCGGTCAGGCGGCCTTGACCACCTTGGCGGCGCGGCCCTGCAGGAAGTCCGCCAGGCGCTGCTTGGCGGCGTCGTCGCCCTGGGCGATGGCCGACATGAGCGATTCGACGAAGAGGCCGTCGGACTGCGCCATGTCGGCGATGCGTGGCAGGGCCTGCACGATGGCGTAGTTGGAGAGGGGCGCGTTGGTGGCGATGCGGCGGGCGAGTGCGATGGCCTTGTCCAGGGCCTCGCCCTCGGGCACGACGTACTGCGCCAGGCCGCGCTCGCAGCCTTCTTCCGCATCCAGCACC
>JBHIWE010000064.1:0-18881 GCA_041987645.1 Acidovorax sp.
GATGGCCACGGCCTGCTGCGCATACAGCGCCTCGTGCTGCAGCGCGAAGATCGCCGTCTCGCAGTTGAGCACGCTGATGTTGTAGGGCGGGCGCACCTTGTCGATCTCGCTCACGATGGCGGCCGGGCCGATCAGGTAGCCCAGGCGCGCACCGGCCAGGCCGAACTTGCTGAGCGTGCGCATCAGCAGCACATGGGCGTTGCGGGCCGGGTCGGCGCGCATGTTCTCTGCCCAGCTGCGGCGGGCGAAGGGCTGGTAGGCCTCGTCCATGACGACCAGGCCGCCGATGGCGCCGACCGCGTCGATCACGGCCTGCACATCGGCCTCGGCCCAGAGCGTGGCCGTGGGATTGTTGGGATAGGCGATATAGGTGATGGCGGGGCGGTGCTCGGCAATGGCGGCGCGCATGGCGGGCACGTCCAGCTCGAAGTCGGCCGTCAGGTCGACCCCCACAAAGTCCAGGCCCTGCAGCCTGGCGCTCATGGGATACATGACGAAGCCCGGCATGGGCGCCAGCATGGTGGCGCGGCCGCCAGCATGCGGCTGGGCGCAGGCCAGGGCCAGCAGGGTGATGATCTCGTCGGAGCCGTTGCCCAGCAGCAGCGCGCTGCCTTCGGGTGCGCCGGCGTGGGCGGCCAGCGCCGCCTTCAGATCATTCTGGCGGGTGCCCGGGTAGCGGTTGAGCTCCAGCGCGCCCAGGCGCTGGCCCAGCGCGGCCTGCAGCTCGGCCGGCAGGCGGAACGGGTTTTCCATGGCGTCCATCTTCAGCACGCCGGTGGCGGGCTGGACGGGATAGGCGTGCATGGCGCGCACGTCGGGGCGGATGCGGTCCAGGGCGCGCAGGGCGGCAGGAGCGTTGACGGCTGGGTTCATGCGGCGGATTCCTTGGCGGCAGAGGGGACGGAGCGGGCCGGCGGCACGGGCGTGAGGCGCAGCTCGGCGGCGCGGGCATGGGCCTGCAGGCCTTCGCCGTAGGCCAGCTCGGCAGCGATGGTGCCCAGCTTCTGGGCGCCCTGCTCGCTCACTTCGATCAGGCTGCTGCGCTTCTGGAAGTCATAGACGCCCAGCGGCGACGAGAAACGCGCCGTGCCGCTGGTGGGCAGCACGTGGTTGGGACCGGCGCAGTAGTCGCCCAGGCTCTCGGACGTGTAGGCCCCCAGGAAGATCGCGCCGGCGTGGCGCAGCAGCGGCTCCCAGCGGTGCGGGTCGGTGCTGCTGACTTCCAGGTGTTCCGGCGCGATGCGGTTGCTGATGGCGCAGGCCTCGTCCATGTCTTTGGTGAGGATCAGCGCGCCCCGATCGCTCAGGCTCTTGGCGATGATGGCGGCACGGGGCATCTCGGGCAGCAGGCGGTCGATGGCGGCCTGCACGGCGTCGATGTAGGCCGCGTCGGGGCACAGCAGGATGGATTGCGCGAGCTCGTCGTGCTCGGCCTGGCTGAAGAGGTCCATGGCCACCCAGTCGGGCGGCGTGCTGCCGTCGGCCAGCACGAGGATCTCGCTGGGGCCGGCGATCATGTCGATGCCGACGGTGCCGAACACGCGCTTCTTGGCGCTGGCAACGTAGGCATTGCCCGGGCCGGTGATCTTGTCCACCTTCGGCACGGTGGCCGTGCCATAGGCCAGCGCGGCCACGGCCTGCGCGCCGCCGATGGTGAAGGCGCGGGTGACGCCGGCCACGTAGGCGGCGGCCAGCACCAGCAGGTTCTTCGCGCCCTGCGGAGTGGGCACGACCATGATGATCTCGCCCACACCAGCCACGTGCGCGGGGATGGCGTTCATCAGCACGCTGGATGGATAGGCCGCCTTGCCGCCGGGCACGTAGATGCCCACGCGGTCCAGCGGCGTGACCTTCTGGCCCAGCAGCGTGCCGTCTTCGTCGCGGTAGCTCCAGCTCTCGCCCGAGGCCTGCTTCTGCGCCTCGTGGTAGCGGCGCACGCGGGCGGCAGCGGCTTCGAGCGCGCCGCGCTGCACGGAGGGAATGGCGTCGAACGCGGCCTTGAGCTCGGCCTGGGTCAGCTCCAACGCGGCCATGCCGTCCACCTGCAGGCCGTCGAAGCGGGCGGTGTATTCGAGCACCGCCGCGTCGCCACGCGCCTGCACGTCGGCCAGGATGTCGGCCACGCGCTGCTCGATGGCCGCGTCGGTGTCGGCGGACCAATGCAGGCGGGCTGCGAAATCAGCCTCAAAACTGGCTGCAGCGGTTGACAGACGTGCGGGGGCAGCTACGAAATTCATAGTGACTTCAGTCGTTGCGGATGGCGCCGGCGAAGGCGTCGATGATGCGGCGCAGCGGCGCCTGCTTGAGCTTGAGCGCAGCCTGGTTGACCACCAGATGCGAGCTGATGTCCATGATGCGCTCGACCTCGACCAGGTGGTTGGCGCGCAGCGTGTTGCCGGTGGACACCAGATCGACGATGGCGTCGGCCAGGCCCGTGAGCGGCGCCAGCTCCATGCTGCCGTAGAGCTTGATCATGTCCACGTGCACGCCTTTGGCGGCGAAGAACTCGCGTGCGATGGTGGTGTACTTCGTCGCGACCTTCAGGCGCGAGCCCTGCTTGACGGCCTGCGCATAGTCGAAGTCGTTGCGCACGGCCACGCTGACACGGCAGCGCGCGATACGCAAGTCCAGCGGCTGGAAAAGGCCCTGCCCCCCGTGCTCGATGAGTGTGTCCTTGCCGGTCACGCCCAGATCGGCGCCGCCGTACTGCACGTAGGTCGGCACGTCGGAGGCGCGCACCAGCACCACGCGCACGTCGGGCTGGTTGGTGGGCAGGATGAGCTTGCGCGATTTTTCAGGGTCTTCGAGCACCTCGATGCCGGCAGCGGCCAGCAGCGGCACGGTCTCTTCAAAGATGCGGCCCTTGGAAAGGGCCAGGGTGAGAGTGTCCTTGCTCATCTTTATTGCACTCGCTCGATGTCGGCGCCCAGGCCGCGCAGCTTGGCTTCCATGCAGTCGTAGCCGCGGTCCAGGTGATAGATGCGGTCCACCACGGTCTCGCCTTCGGCGACCAGACCGGCGATCACCAGACTGGCGGAAGCGCGCAGGTCAGTCGCCATGACGGTCGCGCCCGAGAGCCGCTCCACGCCTTCGATGATCGCCACCTTGCCGTCGGTGCGGATGTGCGCGCCCAGACGCAGCAGCTCATCCACGTGCATGAAACGGTTCTCGAAGATGGTCTCAGTGACCGTGGCCGTGCCCTGCGCCACCACGTTCAGCGCCATGAACTGCGCCTGCATGTCGGTCGGGAAGCCCGGGTATTCGGTGGTGCGGAACCCCTGCGCCTTGAGGCTGCCGGCGCCCGCGCTGCGCACGCGGATGCCACCCTCCTCGGGCTGCACCTGCACCCCCGCATCGCGCAGCTTGTCGATCACGGCGTCCAGATGGTCGGCGCGGCCGTGGCGCAGCAGCGCCTCGCCGCCCGTGGCGGCCACGGCGCAGAGGAAGGTGCCCGCCTCGATGCGATCGGCCACCACGCGGTGCGTGCAGCCGTGCAGACGCTCCACGCCCTGGATGCGGATGCGGCTGGTGCCGTGGCCTTCGATCTTCGCGCCCATGGCGATCAGCATCTCTGCCAGGTCGGTGATCTCGGGCTCCTGGGCTGCGTTCTCCAGCACCGTCTCGCCTTCGGCCAGCGAGGCGGCCATGAGGAAGTTCTCGGTGCCGGTCACGGTGACCATGTCGGTGGTGATGTGCGCGCCCTTCAGGCGCGTGCAGCCCGCAGGCAGCCGGGCGATCATGTAACCGTGCTCGACGGCGATCTCGGCGCCCATGGCCGTGAGGCCCTTGATGTGCTGATCCACCGGGCGCGAACCGATGGCGCAGCCGCCGGGCAGCGACACCGTGGCCTCGCCGAAGCGCGCCAGCAGCGGGCCCAGCGCGAGCACGGAGGCACGCATGGTCTTGACCAGGTCATAGGGCGCCTCGGGCGTGTTCAGGCCACTGGCGTCGATGCGCACGGTCGATGCGTCGCCCCGGCTGTCCAGATCGTCGCAGCCGGGCGCGCGAGGCTGGTCGACCGCCACCCCCATGTTGCGGATCAGCGTGAGCATGGTGGCCACGTCCTGCAGGCGCGGCACGTTCAGCAGGGTGACGGGGTCAGCGGTCAGCAGAGCGGCGCACAGCTCGGGCAGCGCAGCGTTCTTGGCGCCGGAAATCGGCACTTCGCCGTGCAGCGGCCGGCCGCCGCGAATCAGGAGTTTGTCCATGGCGTTTTGCCCCAGAGTGTCATCAACAAAAAGCCGCCATGGCGCTCGTGGATCCAGCGCTGGCAGCTATCAAAAATATAGTAAAAACCCGAAAGGTGTCGGCGCGCTTCAGCGGTCGTCCGGCTGCGCGGCCCATTCGGCCGGCGTGAAGGTCTTCATCGACAAGGCATGCACCTCGTCGGTGTGCATGCGGCTGCCCAGCGTGGCATAGACACGCTGATGGCGCTGGATGGCGCGCCGGCCCTCGAACTCGGATGACACGATGGTGGCGTACCAGTGGCGGCCATCGCCTTCGAGCGCGATGTGCTCGCAGGGGAGCCCGGAGGCGATGAGGTGCTTGAGTTCGTCTGCGGTCATGTTCGTCAGTTTCTGATTTTGTAGCCGGTGCGCAGCAGATGGATGGCCAAGGCGCTGACGGCCAGCCAGGCCGAGCCGACGATGGCCAGGCTCAGCCACGGCGAGGCGTCGCTCTGGCCGAAGAAGCCATAGCGGAAGCCGTCGATCATGTAGAAGAACGGGTTCAGGTGGCTCACGGCCTGCCAGAAGGGCGGCAGCGACTGGATGGAGTAGAAGACGCCCGAGAGGAAGGTCATGGGCACGATCACGAAGTTCTGGAACGCGGCCAGCTGGTCGAACTTGTCGGCCCAAAGGCCCGCGATCAGGCCCAGGGTGGCCAGCAGCGCGGCGCCCAGCAGCGCGAACACGGCGATCCAGACCGGCGCGGCGAACTCCGGCCGCGCGAACGCCAGCGTGACCACGAACACGCCCACGCCCACGACCACCCCCCGCACCATGGACGAACCCACGTAAGCCGCGAACCAGCCCCAGTGCGACAGCGGCGTGAGCAGCACGAACACCAGGCTGCCCATGATCTTGCTCTGGATCAGGCTGGAAGAGCTGTTGGCAAAGGCGTTCTGCAGCAGGCTCATCATCACGAGGCCCGGCACCAGAAAAGCGGTGTAGCCGATGCGGTCATAGACCTTGACGTGGTCTTCCAGCACATGGCCGAAGATCAGCAGGTAGAGCACTGCGGTGAGCACCGGTGCGGCGATGGTCTGGAAGCTCACCTTCCAGAAACGCAGCACTTCCTTGTAGAAAAGGGTTTGCCAGCCGGTCATAGTCGCACCCCGCCTTCTGCAGTCTCTTCGGGCCCATCGGCCGGGGGCGGCGCGGCGGCCGGATCAGGGTAGCGGGATTCGGCCATCACGCTCAGGAACACGTCCTCCAGGTCGGCACGGCGGATCTCCACGTCATGCACGCGCACGCCGGCCGCGCGCAGCGTGGCCAGGTGCGATTCGATGTCCTCGGCCTGCTGGGCGGGCAGTTGCACCACCCGGCCGGTGACGCGGGCCACGGATGCCAGGGCAGGCGGCAGGACATCGTCGGTCTTGAAGCGCAGCACGTTGGTGGAAGCCGCCTGCAGCAGATCGGACGTGGTGGACAGCGCCACCACCCGGCCGCCGCTGGCGCCGCGCTTGAGCATGGCGATGCGGTTGCACAGGGCCTCGGCCTCTTCCAGGTAATGCGTGGTCAGCAGCACGGTGTGGCCTTGCTTGTTCAGCCGGGCGACGAAGTGCCAGAGCGTTTGGCGCAGCTCCACATCGACGCCGGCGGTGGGCTCATCGAGCACGATGATGGGGGGCTTGTGGACCAACGCCTGCGCCACGAGCACCCGGCGCTTCATGCCCCCCGAGAGCTGGCGCATGTTCGAGTTGGCCTTGTCGGCCAGGCCGAGGTTGTCGAGCAACTCGTCGATCCAGTCGTCGTTGTTTTTCACACCGAAGTAGCCCGACTGGATGCGCAGCGACTCGCGGACGTTGAAGAAAGGATCGAACACCAGCTCCTGCGGCACGATGCCCAGCTTGCGGCGGGCGGCAGCATAGTCGGACTGCACGTCGCTGCCCTGCACCAGCACGCGGCCACTGCTGGCACGCGCCAGCCCTGCGAGGATGCTGATGAGAGTGGTCTTGCCCGCCCCGTTGGGCCCCAGCAGTCCGAAGAACTCGCCTTCTTCGATGTCGAGGCTGACGCCGTCGAGTGCCTGGAACGGCCCCTTGGGGGTGGAGAACGTCTTGGAGACGGATTGGAAGGAGACTGCTGGCATGTAAGCCCGCGATTTTACGGCCTCAGGCCGGCACCCGGCCGGCCTGGGGACTTGCGGGCCCTGCCGGAGCGCCACCGGGCGCACGGCTTCAGGCGGCCGGCAGCAGCTCTTCGACGCCGTAGAGGCCCGCCAGCGTGGCGAGCGCCGGCGGCAGCGACTTCACGGCGAACGTCTTGCCTTCGGAAAGCGCCGCGCGGCGGCATTCGAGCAGCACGGCCAGCGCGGACGAGTCGAACGAGACGAGCGCCGCCGCGTCCACCACGAGGCCCGGATCGCGGTGCGCCTTCAGGCCTTGCAGCAGCATGCCCAGGCTGGCGGATGCCTGCTCATGGGTCAGTTCGGGCGGTAGAACCAGCATCTCTGTGCGTGCGGGCGGGATCAGCTGGACTTGCCGGAGTTGGCCTTGTTGCGCGCGGCCAGTGCTTCGATCAGCCCGTCCAGGCCCTTGGCGTTGATTTCCTGAGCGAACTGACTGCGGTAGGTATCCACCAGCCACACACCCATCACGTTCAGGTTGTAGACCTTCCACCCAGCGCCCTCGCCCGGCGTCTTTTCCAGACGATAGTCGAGCTGGACAGGGTCGCCGCGTCCCTTGACCTCGGTACGCACCAGCACGTCGGTATCCCCGGGCGACATGCGCATCGGCTTGACGGTGATGGTCTGGTCGCTGACCTGGTTGAGCGCGCCGGAATAGGTGCGGATCAGCAGCGTCTTGAATTCTTCCTGCAGGCGCTTTTGCTGGTCGGGCGTCGCCTGGCGCCAGGCCGGACCGGTGGCTGCGGCGGTCATGCGGCGGAAGTCGACGTGGGGCAGGATCGTCTGATCCACCAGCTGCACCACCTTGTTGATGTCGCCGCGCTGGAGGGACTTGTCTGCGCGCACCTTGGCCAGCACGTCGGTGGAGAGGCGTTTGACCAGCTCGTCGGGAGCCTCGTCGGCGGCCCAGGCTGCCAGCGGGCCAGCCAGGGAGGTGGCAGCGGCCAGGGCAAGAGCCCAGCGGGCCAGGTCACGTCGGTGGATCATGTGTGTTTTCCTTTCGATGCGGGCCCCGCAGGGGCTCGCCAGATGCAATGTCGTCTGGGTCTGATTGTGGAAGCCGCCCTGGCGCGCAATGCGTCGGACGGGTACCCGGATGCAAGTCGATGCAACGCCTGCAAGCGGATGCCATGCCGGGCAGGCCGATCCGGCCCGCGCCGGCCGCTCAATTGGGCAGCGGCGGCAGCTTGCCGGCGTTCGGGTCGTAGCTGGAGTCGTCGTCCTTGCCGTCGTCGGACGAGGGGGCGACCTCCAGGCCGCGCACCCGCAGGAACACGTCACGCGTGAAGCTGTACTTGTCGAGTGCGGCGGTGTCCAGCACGTTGCCTGCGGCAAGGAGGCTGGCGCGCTTGTCCACCACGCGCAGAGCGTAGAGCTGATTGCGCGCCGAAACCGGATCGACATCGCGCAGTAGATTGCCCTGCATGTCCACAGGCAGCGCGACGGTGTCGCGCACGGTGGAGGGGCCCAGCAGCGGCAGCACCAGGTAGGGGCCGGTCGGAACGCCCCAGTGACCCAGCGTCAGGCCGAAGTCGGTCTTGCGACGCGGGATGCCCATCTCGCTGGCAATGTCCAGCACGCCACCCAGTCCGAACACCGTATTCACGTTGAAGCGCACCAGGCTGTCCATGGCTTCGCTACCGCGAAACTGCAGCACGTTGTTCACGAACGACCAGACGTCGCCCAGGTTGGCGAAGAAGTTGCTCACACCCGTGCGCACGGGTGAAGGCACGACCCCACGATAGGCCGTGGCGACGGGCTTGAGCACCGCGCGATCCACGCCATCGTTGAAGTCGGTCACCGTGCGGTTGTAGGGCTCCAGCGGGTCGCGCGGATTGGCGTCGGGCCCGGTGGCACAGCCGGCGAGCATGAGCGAACCCAGCGCCAGCGTGGCGGCGACCGCAGCACGGCGCGCGGGCAGGCGCACTGGCGCCCCGCCCTGCGGCGTGACGAGGAATTGAGGGTGGATGTTGTTGTTCATTTCTTGCTCCCGCTGCCCGAAGACCCCTGCTCCGCCTTGCCATAGAGGAACTGTCCGATCAGATTCTCCAGCACGATGGCCGATTGCGTCTGCGTCACGACGTCGCCAGCCGCGAGATTCTTCTCGTCAGCGCCCGCTTCGATGCCGATGTACTGATCTCCGAGCAGGCCGCTGGTGAGGATCTTGAACGAGCTGTCCTTGGGGAAAACGTAGCGCTTGTCCAGGTCCAGCAGCACATTGGCGCGGAAGGTCTTGTCGTCGAAGCTGATGGACTTGACCCGGCCGACCACCACGCCCGAGCTGCGCACGGCCGCCTGGGGCTTCAGGCCACCGATGTTGTCGAACTTGGCCGTGACGGCATAGCCACTGCTGAAGTTCAGGCTCAGCAGGTTGGCGGACTGCAAGGCCAGGAAGACGAGAGCCGCTGCGCCCAGCAGGACGAAAAGGCCCACCCAGAAGTCGTTCTTGGAGTGCTGCATGGTGTTTTTGATTTCCTTGGAAGGCTGGCGATCGCTGCGGTCGGCAGCCATCAGATACTGAACATCAGGGCCGTGAGAATGAAGTCGAGGCCCAGCACGGAGAGCGAGGCCATGACCACCGTTCGCGTCGTGGCGCGCGACACGCCTTCGGGCGTGGGCTTGGCCACGAAACCCTGCAGCACGGCGATGAAGGTCACGGCCACGCCGAAGACCAGACTCTTGACGACGCCGTTGCCCACGTCCTTGAACACGTCCACGCCGCTTTGCATCTGGCCCCAGAACGCGCCGGCATCGACGCCGATCAGCAGCACACCGACGATCCAACCGCCAATGACGCCGACGGCGCTGAACACCGCCGCCAGCAGCGGCATGGCGATGACGCCCCCCCAGAAACGCGGCGCGAGAATGCGGCGTACCGGATCGACCGCCATCATCTCCATGGCCGAGAGTTGCTCGCCGGCACGCATCAGGCCGATCTCTGCCGTGAGCGAGGTGCCGGCGCGGCCGGCGAAGAGCAGCGCGGTCACGACCGGGCCCAGCTCGCGGACCAGCCCCAACGTGACCACCAGGCCGAGCGCGTTGGCCGAGCCGTATCGCTGCAGCACGTTATGGCCCTGCAGCGCCAGCACGAAGCCCACGAACAGGCCCGACATCGCGATGATGGACAGCGAGTAGTTGCCCAGGAAATGGATCTGATCGCGCAGCAGCCCGGGCCGGCGCAACGTGGCGCCGATCAGCCCCAACAGGCGCACGAAGAGGCGCGCGCCCATGCCGATATCGGCCAGTTTGCAGCGCACGGCATAGCCGACGTCGGAAGGTCGCCACCAGCTCATCGGGCACCTCCTGCGGGCAGGCCGCCCACGGGACCGAAGTCTTCAGAGAGGCTGGGGCCGGGATAGTGGAAGGGCACGGGCCCGGTCGGCAGCGCGTTCACGAACTGGTGCACCAGCGGGTCGGTGCTGGCGCGCACCTCGTCGGGCGTGCCCTGGGCGGCCACCATGCCGGGGCCGAGCACGATGACATGGTCCGCGACCCGGAAGGTCTCCTCCACGTCGTGCGAAACGACCAGGGTGGTGAGGCCCATGGCGTCGTTCAGCTCGCGGATGAGCTGCGCGGCGATGCCGAGCGAGATCGGGTCCAGCCCTGCGAAGGGTTCGTCATACATGATGAGTTGCGGGTCGAGCGCAATGGCGCGGGCCAGTGCCACGCGGCGGGCCATGCCGCCGGATATCTGGCTGGGCATGAGGTCGCGCGCGCCGCGCAGCCCCACGGCGTGCAGCTTCATCAGCACGATGTCGCGGATCAGCTCTTCCTGCAGATCGGTGTGCTCGCGCAAGGGAAAAGCCACGTTCTCGAACACGTCCATGTCGGTGAACAGGGCCCCGAACTGGAACAGCATGCCCATGCGCCGGCGGGCAGCATAGAGCTGCGCCTCATCCATGCGTCCCACGTCCTGGCCGTCCACCAGCAGCTCCCCCTGCTGGGCCCGGTACTGCCCGCCGATCAGGCGCAGCACCGTGGTCTTGCCACCGCCGGAGGCGCCCATGAGCGCCGTCACCTTGCCGCGAGGCACCGACAGCGACAGGTCGCGCAGGATGACGCGGTCTCCATAGGAGAAGGTCACGTTGCGCAGTTCGACCAGGGCAGAGGACGGAGGCATTCGATAGGTACGCAAGAGGATGGGAACGGTGCGGGCGGATTGTCACCGCTGGCGCTGAAGCGCCGTGTGGGACGATGGTAACTCAAACATACATGCATGCATGTTTGCCAAAAGCGACGGCATCATACCGCTATTGTTAAGTGAGCGCTCTGCCCTGCAAACGCGCGCACCAGCGGGCCTTTGGAGCCATGCAAGGCGGCACCCGTCACAGCATGCTGCGCAGGAAGCTGCGGGTGCGCGGCTGTTGCGGATCCGCGAACAGCGATGCGGCCGGCCCGGATTCGACGATGCGCCCCTGGTCCATGAACACCGCCGTGTGCGCCACCTCGCGGGCGAAGCCCATCTCGTGCGTGACCACCAGCATGGTCATGTGCTCGTCGGCCAGGGCGCGCATGGTGCGCAGCACCTCGCCGGTCAGCTCGGGGTCGAGCGCCGAGGTGGGCTCGTCGAACAGCATGATCTTCGGCTTCATGGCCAGCGCCGGGGCGATGGCCACGCGCTGCTTCTGTCCGCCCGACAGGCGCGCCGGGTAGTTGTGGCGCTTTTCGGCCAGTCCCACCTTCTCCAGCAGCGCCTCGGCGCGGGCGATGGCCGCGTCGCGCGGCACGCCCTGCACCACCATCGGCGCCTCGATCACGTTCTGCAGCACGGTCAGGTGCGGGAACAGGTTGAAGTGCTGGAACACCATGCCGGTCTTGCGGCAGATGCGGCGCAGCTCGGCCTCGGGCGCGTAGCTGCAGCGGCCATCCGCGCCGGTGGTGGCCAGCACCTCGCCGGCGATGGCGACGTGGCCGCGGTCGATGGTCTCCAGCCGGTTCAGGCAGCGCAAAAAGGTGCTCTTGCCCGAGCCAGAAGGCCCGATCACCGCCACCACCTCGCCCCGCCGCAGCTGCAGCGACACCCCCTTGAGCACCTCCGTGGCGCCGAAGGCCTTGTGGATGTCGCGGGCGTCGATCATCGGCGCAGCGCCGCGTCGGTCTTCAGTCGTCGTGCTTGGCATAGCGCCGCTCCAGCCGCTGGAAGCCCCAGGTCAGCACCAGGGTCATGAGGAGATAGAAGGCCGCCGCCACGATGAACGGCGTGGTCGTGAAGTCGCGCTGCACGAAGCCGCGCGCGGCGCGCAGCAGGTCGTTCAGGGCCAGCACGTAGATGAGGGAGGTGTCCTTGACCAGCGTGATGGTCTCGTTGCTCATGGGCGGCAGCACGCGGCGCACCATCTGCGGCAGCACGATGCGGCGCATGGTCTGGCCGTAGGTCATGCCCAGCACGCGGGCGGCCTCGTACTGGCCCCGGTCCACCGACTGGATGCCGGCGCGGAAGATCTCGGCGAAATACGCCGCGTAGTTCAGCGCGAAGGCCGCCACCGCCGCCGGGAAGTCGGGCAGCCGCACGCCGATAACCGGCACGAACGGCAGCGCGAAGTAGATGAACAGCATCTGCAGCATGAGCGGCGTGCCGCGCATGAGCCAGATATAGCCGTTGACCACGCCCGACAGCACGCGCCAGCTCGACGTGCGCGCCAGCGCCAGCAGCAGCCCCAGGGGCACGGCCAGCGCCAGCGTGATGACAAACAGCTTCAGGGTGACGGTGGCGCCTTGCGCCAGCGGCCCCAGAAGGGAAAGAACGTAATCCATGCGATCGCAAAGAAATAGTGATTTGCACAGCGCATGGCGTATGCACCCGCGCGGCCCCATACCAGCGGCAGCCGCGCAAGGGCCGCCCCGCCGCGCCGGCTGCGTCCCCCTTCCCGCATCGCGCAGCGAGGCGAGAGAAGGGGGAAGCGGCGAAGCCGCTCAGGGGGATGCGCCGAAGTTATTTGATGATGTTCTTGCCAAACCACTGCTCGGCGATGCGGCCGGCCGCGCCGTCCTTCTTCATCTCGGCCAGGGCGGTGTCCAGGCGGCCCTGCAGCGCGGTGTCGTCCTTGCGTACGCCCACGCCGTAGTCTTCGGTGCCGAAGTTGTCCTGCAGCACCGCGTAGTCCTGCGGCTTCTTGGCGACGTAGTAGCGGCCCACCACTTCATCGACCACCACGGCGTCCAGGCGGCCGGTGGACAGGTCCATCAGCGCGGTCACGTTGTCGCCAAAGGTCTTGAAGTCCTTGAACGACTTGAACACGGCGGCATCTTTCTTGACGGCATCGACCGCGCTGGAGCCTTCCTGAGCGCCGACGACCTTGCCGGCCAGATCGGTCTTGGTCTTGATGGCGGACTGCGCAGGCACCACGATGATCTGGTGGTTTTCCATGTAGGGCGCGGTGAAGGCGATGTTCTGCTTGCGCTCGTCGGTGATGGTCAGGCCGTTCCACAGCGCGTCCACGCGCTTGCCCGACAGCTCGGCTTCCTTGGCGCTCCAGTCGATGGGCTTGAATTCGACTTCCACGCCCATGCGCTTGGCGGCCTCGCGGGCCATGTCGATGTCGAAGCCGACCAGCTGGTTCTTGTCGTCGCGGAAGCCCATGGGCGGGAAGTTGTCGTCCAGGCCCACCACGATCTTGGCGACGGCGGCCGGCGCGGGCGCGGCGGCGGCAGGAGTCTGGGCGGTTTCGTTCTTGCCGCAGGCGGCCAGCAAGGCACCCACGGACAGCAGCGCAATGGCGGCGATCTTCTTCATGGCAAATCGGTTTCCAGCAAGCAAAAAAACACCGCACGGCGCCGGACGGAAGGAGCGGCGGCTCGCGCGGATGCGGATGGGGGAGAGCCCGTATTGTCGCCCACTCGGACAGCGGGCTGTCGCAGGGCGCCGCAAGCGCGCCGGGACTTCAAGCCCTTTTGGCCTGTAGCGCAGGTGGAACCAAGGCATCTAGCTATCAATTCAATAGCAAACAAGCCGGATGGATGAGCGCCATGGAAAACGGCGCCACGCGGGCGCCGTTCTCTTTTCCACGCTGTCCTGCCCTGGTGGGCAGCAAGGCCAGCCGGGCCGGCCCACGCCGCCAATCAGCGCGGCAGGTCGGAATAGCCCATCAGGAACTCGTCCACCGCACGCGCGGCCTGGCGGCCTTCGCGGATGGCCCAGACGACCAGCGACTGGCCGCGGCGGATGTCGCCGGCGGCGAACACCTTGGGCACGTTGGTGACGTAGCCGCCATCGAATTCGGTGGTGGCCTTGGCGTTGCCACGGGCGTCCTTGTCCACGCCGAAGGCATCCAGCACGGCGGCGACCGGACTCACGAAGCCCATGGCCAGCAGCACCAGATCGGCCTTGAGCACCTGCTCGGAGCCAGCGACCTCGACCATCTTGCCGTCCTTCCACTCGACGCGCACGGTCTTCAGGCCGGTGACCTTGCCCTTCTCGCCGATGAATTCCTTGGTGGAGATGGCGAACTCGCGCTCGCAGCCCTCTTCGTGGCTGGAGCTGGTGCGCAGCTTGATCGGCCAGTAGGGCCAGGTCAGCGGGCGGTTCTCTTCTTCGGGCGGCTGGGGCATCAGCTCGAACTGCGTGACACTGGCGGCGCCGTGGCGGTTGCTGGTGCCCACGCAGTCGCTGCCGGTGTCGCCGCCGCCGATCACGATGACGTGCTTGCCGTCGGCGCGCAGCTGGCCCTTGAGCTTGTCGCCCGCGTTGACCTTGTTCTGCTGCGGCAGAAACTCCATGGCGAAGTGAATGCCATCCAGGTCGCGGCCGGGCACGGGCAGGTCGCGGCTCTGCTCGGCGCCGCCGGTCAGCAGCACGGCGTCGAAGTCCTTCTGCAGCTGCTCGGGGGTGATGGTCTCCTTGGCCCAGTTGGTGACCTTGGAACCCTTGCCCAGGCCGTCCTTGGCCGAACCCACGAACACGCCGGTGCGGATGGTCACGCCTTCGGCCTTGAGCTGGTCGGCGCGGCGGTCGATGTGCGACTTCTCCATCTTGAAATCGGGGATGCCGTAGCGCAGCAGGCCGCCGATGCGGTCGTTCTTCTCGAAGAGGGTCACGTCGTGGCCGGCGCGCGCCAGCTGCTGGGCGGCCGCCATGCCGGCGGGGCCGGAGCCCACCACGGCCACCTTCTTGCCGGTCTGGTGCTTGGCCGGCAGCGGCTTGACCCAGCCTTCGGCCCAGGCGCGGTCGATGATGGCGTGCTCGATGGACTTGATGCCCACCGCGTCGTCGTTCACATTCAGCACGCAGGCCGCCTCGCAGGGCGCGGGGCAGATGCGGCCGGTGAACTCGGGGAAGTTGTTCGTGCTGTGCAGCACGGCGATGGCGCTCTTCCAGTCCTGCTGATAGACCAGGTCGTTGAAGTCCGGAATGATGTTGTTGACCGGGCAGCCCTTGTTGCAGAACGGCGTGCCGCAGTCCATGCAGCGCGCGCCCTGGATCTTGGCCTGCGCGTCATCGAGGCCGATGACGAATTCCTTGTAGTGCTTCAGGCGCTCGGCAGGCGGGCGGTAGCCCTCTTCGATGCGCTCGTATTCCATGAAGCCGGTGGTCTTTCCCATGATGTCTGTCCTGATGTCTGTGAATGCTGGGCTGTGCGTCGCTCGCGGCCCACCAGGCTGAGGTGCTCGCCTGGTGGGGCCGCCGCGCGTGGCTGGCCGGCCTTTACTTGGCGGCGACAGCCTCCTTCTTGGAAGCCGGGGCGACCGCGGGGGTCGCCGGGTCTTCCAGCAGCTTGCGTTCATGGATTTCAGACAGGGCGCGCTTGTACTCGGTCGGGAAGACCTTGACGAATTTCGCCCGCGATGCCGCCCAGTTGTCCAGCAGCTCGCGCGCACGCTTGCTGCCGGTCCAGCGGTTGTGGTCTTCCAGCAGCTTCTTGAGCTGGGCCTCGTCGGTCTGGCCGCGGTGCCAGATGCCGCGCGAGACGGTGGCCTCCTGCTCGTCGGCTGGCAGGATGCGTTCGAGCTTGACCATGGACAGGTTGCAGCGCGTCTCGAAGAGGCCGTCCTCGTCGTAGACGTAGGCCACGCCGCCGCTCATGCCGGCCGCGAAGTTGCGGCCCGTCTTGCCCAGCACCACCACGGTGCCGCCGGTCATGTATTCGCAGCCATGGTCGCCCGTGCCTTCCACCACCGTGGAGGCGCCCGAGAGACGCACCGCGAAGCGTTCGCCGGCCACGCCGCTGAAGAACGATTCGCCCGAGGTGGCGCCGTACATCACCGTGTTGCCGACGATGGTGTTGCGCACCGTGTCGCCGCGGAAGTCGATGCTGGGGCGCACCACCACGCGGCCACCCGAGAGGCCCTTGCCGGTGTAGTCGTTGGCGTCGCCGATCAGGTAGAGCGTGATGCCGCGCGTCAGGAACGCGCCGAACGACTGGCCGCCCGTGCCTTCGAGCTGGATGCGGATGGTGTCGTCAGGCAGGCCTTCGGGATGCGAGCGGGTGACCTCGCCCGAGAGCATGGCGCCCACGGAGCGGTTCACGTTGCGCGCCACCTCGATGAACTGCACGCGCTCGCCCTTGTCGATGGCGGGGCGGCTGCGCTCGATCAGCTTGCGGTCCAGCGTGTGCTCGATGTTGTGGTCCTGCACATCGACATGGAAGCGCGGCACGTCGGCCGGCACGTTGGGCTGCGCGAACAGGCGGCTGAAGTCCAGGCCGCGGGCCTTCCAGTGGGCGATGCCGGCGCGCACGTCGAGCAGGTCGGCACGGCCGATCAGGTCGTCGAACTTGGCGATGCCCAGTTGCGCCATGATCTGGCGGACTTCCTCGGCGACGAAGAAGAAGTAGTTCACCACGTGCTCGGGCTTGCCCGAGAACTTCTTGCGCAGCTCCGGGTCCTGCGTGGCCACGCCCACCGGGCAGGTGTTGAGGTGGCACTTGCGCATCATGATGCAGCCCTCGACCACCAGCGGCGCGGTGGCGAAGCCGAATTCGTCGGCGCCCAGCAGCGCGCCGATGGCGACGTCGCGGCCGGTCTTCATCTGGCCGTCGGCCTGCACCCGCACGCGACCGCGCAGGCGGTTCAGCACCAGAGTCTGCTGGGTTTCGGCCAGGCCGATCTCCCACGGGCCGCCCGCATGCTTAATGGACGACCAGGGCGATGCGCCCGTGCCGCCGTCATGGCCGGCGATCACCAGGTGGTCGCTCTTGCACTTGGTCACGCCGGCAGCGATGGTGCCCACGCCCACTTCGGACACCAGCTTGGTGCTGATGCTGGCGTGAGGCGCCACGTTCTTCAGGTCGTGGATCAGCTGGGCCAGATCCTCGATGGAATAGATGTCGTGGTGCGGCGGGGGCGAGATGAGGCCCACCCCCGGCACGCTGTGGCGCAGCTTGCCGATGTAGTTGGACACCTTGCCGCCGGGCAGCTGGCCGCCTTCGCCGGGCTTGGCGCCCTGCGCCATCTTGATCTGGATCTGGTCGGCCGACGACAGGTATTCGGCCGTGACGCCGAAGCGGCCCGACGCCACCTGCTTGATGCGCGAGCGCAGCGAGTCGCCGTCCAGCAAGGGCAGATCGACCTCGACGTTCTCGGCGCCGATCACGCTCTTGAGCGTGTCGCCCTGCTTGATCGGGATGCCCTTGAGTTCCTGCCGGTAGCGGGCCGCGTCTTCGCCGCCCTCGCCCGTGTTGCTCTTGCCGCCGATGCGGTTCATGGCCACGGCCAGCGTGGCGTGCGCCTCGGTGGAGATGGAGCCCAGCGACATGGCGCCGGTGGCGAAGCGCTTGACGATCTCCTTGGCGGGCTCGACCTGATCGACCGGAATGGCCTTGGCCGGGTCGAACTTGAACTCGAACAGGCCCCGCAGCGTCATGTGGCGGCGGCTCTGGTCGTTGATGATCTGCGCGTATTCCTTGTACGTGTTCCAGTTGTTGGCACGCGTGGAATGCTGCAGCTTGGCGATGGCGTCGGGGCTCCACATGTGCTCTTCGCCACGGGCGCGCCAGGCGTATTCGCCGCCGGCGTCCAGCATGGTTTCCAGCACCGGGTCGTCACCGAAGGCGGCCTTGTGCATGCGGATGGCTTCCTCGGCGATCTCGAACACGCCGATGCCCTCCACGCGGCTGGCCGTGCCGGTGAAGTACTTGCCCACGGTCTCTGTGTTCAGGCCGATGGCCTCGAACAGCTGCGCGCCGCAGTAGCTCATGTAGGTGCTCACGCCCATCTTGGACATGATCTTCGACAGGCCCTTGCCGATGGCCTTGACGTAGTTGTAGATGGCCTTGTCCGGCGACAGGTCGCCGGGCATGTCCTTGTGCATCTCGGCCAGGGTTTCCATGGCGAGGTAGGGGTGGACGGCTTCGGCGCCGTAGCCGGCCAGCACGGCGAAATGGTGCACTTCGCGGGCAGTGCCGGTCTCGACCACCAGGCCAGCCGTGGTGCGCAGGCCTTCGCCCACCAGGTGCTGATGGATGGCCGACAGTGCCAGCAGCGCGGGAATCGCCACCTGCGTGGCGCTCACCTTGCGGTCGCTGATGATGAGGATGTTGGCGCCGCCCTTGATGGCGTCCACCGCCTGCGCGCACAGCGAAGCCAGCTTGGCTTCGACGCCTTCGCGGCCCCAGCTCAGCGGGTAGGTGATGTCGATCACCACGCTCTTGAACTTGCCCTGGGTGTGCCGCTCGATGTCGTGCAGCTTGGCCATGCCGGCGAAGTCCAGGATGGGCTGGGCCACTTCGAGCCGCATCGGCGGGTTGATCTGGTTGATGTCCAGCAGGTTCGGCTTGGGACCGATGAAGCTGTTGAGCGACATCACGATAGCCTCGCGGATCGGGTCGATCGGCGGGTTGGTCACCTGTGCGAACAGCTGCTTGAAGTAGTTGTAGAGCGGCTTGTTCTTGCCCGAGAGCACGGCCAGCGGGCTGTCGTTGCCCATGGAGCCGATGCCTTCTTCGCCATTGCGGGCCATGGGAGCCATCAGGAACTTGATGTCTTCCTGCGTGTAGCCGAAGGCCTGCTGCCGCTCCAGCAACGGCAGGTCGGCGGCCAGCGGAACGGCCGGCACATCAGCGCCCACGTTATCGAGCTTGATGCGCAGGTTCTCGATCCACTGCTTGTAGGGCTTGGTGTTGACGATGTTCGCCTTGAGCTCGTCGTCGTCGATCATGCGGCCCTGCTCGAGATCGATCAGGAACATCTTGCCGGGCTGCAGGCGCCACTTGCGCACGATCTTGTTCTCGGGGATGGGTAGCACGCCCGATTCCGAGGCCATCACGACCAGGTCATCGTCGGTGATGCAGTAGCGCGAGGGGCGCAGGCCGTTGCGGTCCAGCGTGGCGCCGATCTGGCGGCCGTCGGTGAACACGATGGAGGCCGGGCCGTCCCAGGGTTCCATCATCGCGGCGTGGTATTCATAGAAGGCGCGGCGGCGCTCGTCCATGGTGGTGTGCTGTTCCCACGGCTCGGGGATCATCATCATCACGGCCTGGCTGATGGGGTAGCCGGCCATGGTGAGCAGTTCGAGACAGTTGTCGAACGTGGCGGTGTCGGACTGGTCGGCGAAGCTGATGGGGTAGAGCTTCTTGAGGTCGGCGGCCAGCACGGGCGAG
>JBHIWE010000065.1:0-18799 GCA_041987645.1 Acidovorax sp.
CCCTGCGTGGCGTTCAGATGTATGAGTTCCTGGATCGTTTCGTGACCGTGGCTCTGCCCCGCGTCCGTGACTTCCGTGGTATCTCCGGTCGCGCTTTCGACGGCCGTGGCAACTACAACATCGGCGTCAAAGAACAGATCATCTTCCCTGAAATCGAATACGACAAGGTTGATGCCTTGCGCGGTCTCAATATCAGCATCACCACGACGGCCAAGACCGACGAAGAAGCCAAGGCGCTTCTCGCAGGCTTCCGTTTCCCCTTCAAGAACTGAGGCAGCGTATGGCTAAAGTAGCTTTGATCCAGCGCGAACTGAAGCGCGAAAAACTGGCCGCCAAGTACGCCGCCAAGTATGCCGAGCTGAAGGCTATCGCCGGCGACGCCAAGCGTAGCGATGAAGAGCGTGATGCGGCCCGCCTGGGCCTGCAGAAGCTCCCCCGCAACGCCAACCCCACGCGCCAGCGCAACCGTTGCGAAATCACCGGTCGTCCCCGCGGTACGTTCCGCCAGTTCGGTCTGGCTCGCGCGAAGATCCGTGAACTGGCATTTGCCGGCGACATCCCTGGTGTCACCAAGGCCAGCTGGTAAGCAGGCAGGAGAGATACAACATGAGCATGAGTGATCCCATCGCTGACTTGCTGACCCGCATCCGTAACGCGCAGATGGTGTCCAAGGCCACCGTGCTGGTGCCTTCTTCCAAAGTGAAGATCGCCATCGCGCAAGTGCTGAAGGACGAGGGTTATATCGACGGCTTCCAGGTCAAGACCGAAGCCGGCAAGTCCGAACTTGAAATCGCACTGAAGTACTACGCCGGCCGTCCGGTGATCGAGCGCATCGAGCGCGTGAGCCGTCCCGGCCTGCGCGTGTACAAGGGCCGCGACTCCATCCCCCAGGTCATGAACGGCCTGGGCGTTGCCATCGTCACCACCCCCAAGGGCGTGATGACGGATCGCAAGGCACGTGCCACCGGCGTCGGCGGCGAAGTGCTTTGCTACGTCGCTTAACCGTGGCATCGAGGAGAAACTGAAATGTCCCGCGTAGGAAAAATGCCGGTGACCATCCCCGCTGGCGTGGATGTGTCCATCAATGGCGACCAGATCAGTGTGAAGGGTTCGGGCGGCACGCTGTCGCTGGCCCAGAACGCCCTGGTCAAGGTGTCCAACAACGAAGGCAAGCTCGGCTTCGAGCCTGCCAATGATTCCCGCGAAGCCAACGCCATGAGTGGCACCATCCGTCAGTTGGTGAACAACATGGTGCTGGGCGTGAGCAAGGGCTTCGAAAAGAAGCTGAGCCTGATCGGTGTGGGTTACAAGGCGGCGGCTTCGGGCGCCAAGCTGAACCTCAACGTCGGCTACTCGCACCCCGTGAACTTCGAAATGCCTGCTGGCATCACCGTTGCCACCCCGACTCCGACCGAAATCGTGATCAAGGGTGCCGACCGCCAGCGCGTCGGCCAATTGGCTGCTGAGATCCGTGCTGTTCGTCCTCCCGAGCCCTACAAGGGCAAGGGCATCCGCTATGCGGACGAAAAAGTAACGATCAAAGAGACCAAGAAGAAATAAGGAGCTGCAACATGTTGACCAAGAAAGAGCAGCGTCTTCGTCGTGCCCGCCAGACCCGTATCCGCATTGCGCAGCAAGGCGTGGCGCGTCTGACGGTGAACCGTACGAACCTCCACATCTACGCCAGCGTGATTTCCGGCGACGGCACCAAGGTGCTGGCCAGCGCTTCCACGGCCGAGGCCGATGTGCGCAAGGAACTCGGCGGCTCCGGCAAGGGTGGCAATGCCGCCGCAGCCCAAGCCATCGGCAAGCGTATCGCTGAAAAGGCGAAGGCCGCCGGCATCGAGAAGGTTGCATTCGATCGTGCAGGCTTTGCCTATCACGGCCGCGTCAAGGCTCTGGCCGACGCCGCTCGTGAAGCCGGCCTGCAGTTCTAAGCGGAGCGAAATACAAAATGGCTAAATTTCAACCCAAAGTGCAGAGCGAAGGTCAGGACGACGGTCTGCGCGAAAAAATGATCGCGGTCAACCGCGTGACCAAAGTCGTGAAGGGCGGCCGTATCCTCGGCTTCGCTGCACTGACCGTGGTCGGCGACGGTGACGGCCGCGTGGGCATGGGCAAGGGCAAGTCCAAGGAAGTGCCTGCTGCCGTGCAGAAGGCCATGGAAGAAGCCCGCCGCAACATGGTGAAGGTGTCGCTCAAGAACGGCACGATCCACCATAACGTGACGGGTCACCACGGCGCTGCCGTCGTGATGATGGCTCCGGCTCCCAAGGGTACCGGCATCATCGCAGGCGGCCCGATGCGTGCCGTGTTCGAAGTGCTGGGCGTGACGGACATCGTGGCCAAGAGCCACGGCTCGTCGAACCCCTACAACATGGTCCGCGCCACGTTCGACGCGCTGGCGAACTCCACGACCCCTTCGGAAGTGGCAGCCAAGCGCGGCAAGTCGGTCGAAGACATCTTCGCCTGAACGGAGCTTTGCAAATGACTACGCAACAAACCGTCAAGATTCAACTGGTGCGCAGCCCTATCGGCACCAAGGAATCGCACCGTGCCACCGTGCGCGGCCTGGGCCTTCGCAAGCTGAACAGCATCAGCGAACTGAAGGACAGCCCTGAAGTGCGCGGCATGATTAACAAGATCAGCTATCTGGTCAAGGTCCTCTGAGAGGTTGATGATGGAACTCAATAGCATCAAGCCCGCAGATGGAGCGAAACATGCCAAGCGCCGCGTCGGCCGTGGTATCGGCTCCGGTCTGGGCAAGACCGCTGGCCGCGGTCACAAGGGTCAGAAATCGCGTTCGGGTGGCTACCACAAGGTGGGCTTCGAAGGCGGTCAAATGCCTCTGCAGCGCCGTCTGCCCAAGCGTGGCTTCAAGTCGCATCTGCTGAAGTTCAATGCAGAAGTGACGCTGACCGCCCTGGATAAGCTGGAACTCGCCGAAGTCGACCTGCTGGCTCTGAAGACCGCTGGTCTGGTGGGTCAACGCGCCAAGGTCGTGAAGGTGATCAACAGCGGTTCGCTGTCCAAGGCTGTGAAGCTGACGGGCATCGGCGCGACCGCTGCTGCGAAGGCGGCTATCGAAGCCGCCGGCGGCAGCCTGGCCTGATTCGGTTCTGAAGGAAAGCATCAGTGGCTACGAACGCAGCTCAAATTGCGAAAACCGGCAAGTTCGGTGATTTGCGTCGCCGTCTGGTTTTTCTGCTGCTCGCGCTCATCGTTTACCGCATCGGGGCTCATATCCCGGTGCCGGGCATCGATCCGGCGCAGCTGCAGCAGCTGTTCAGTGGCCACCAAGGCGGCATTCTGAACCTGTTCAACATGTTCTCGGGTGGGGCGCTCTCGCGCTTCACGGTGTTTGCGTTGGGGATCATGCCGTACATCTCGGCATCGATCATCATGCAGCTGATGACCTACGTCATTCCGAGCTTCGAGCAGTTGAAGAAGGAAGGTGAGGCCGGCCGTCGCAAGATCACGCAGTACACGCGCTACGGCACGTTGGGCCTGGCGATCTTCCAGTCGCTGGGCATCGCCGTGGCGCTGGAAAGCTCCGCCGGTCTGGTCCTCAGCCCGGGCTTCGGCTTCCGTATGACGGCGGTCGTGAGCCTGACGGCAGGGACGATGTTCCTGATGTGGCTCGGCGAGCAGATCACCGAACGTGGCTTGGGCAATGGGATCTCGATCCTGATCTTCGCCGGCATTGCCGCGGGGTTGCCCAGTTCGATCGGTGGACTGCTGGAGCTGGTGCGTACGGGTGCCATGAGCATCCTGGCGGCCATCTTCATCGTGATCGTTGTCGGCCTGGTGACGTACTTCGTGGTGTTCGTTGAGCGCGGTCAGCGCAAGATCCTGGTCAACTATGCGCGGCGTCAGGTCGGCAACAAGGTGTACGGTGGTCAGTCGTCGCATCTGCCGCTGAAGCTGAACATGGCTGGCGTGATCCCGCCGATCTTCGCTTCGTCGATCATCCTGCTGCCCGCAACGGTGGTGAACTGGTTCAGCGCGGGTGAATCCATGCGCTGGCTGCGTGACATTTCGAGCGCGTTGACCCCTGGTCAGCCGGTCTATGTGATGTTCTACGCTGCAGCGATCGTGTTCTTCTGCTTCTTCTACACGGCGCTCGTGTTCAACAGCCGCGAGACTGCCGACAACCTGAAGAAGAGTGGCGCGTTCATTCCCGGGATTCGTCCTGGTGAGCAGACCGCCCGCTACATCGACAAGATTCTGGTTCGCCTCACGCTGGCGGGCGCCGTGTACATCACGTTCGTCTGCCTGCTGCCGGAGTTCCTGATCCTGAAATACAACGTTCCGTTCTATTTCGGTGGCACGTCGCTTCTGATCATTGTGGTGGTGACCATGGACTTCATGGCCCAGGTCCAGAACTACATGATGTCGCAGCAGTACGAATCGCTCCTCAAAAAGGCGAACTTCAAAGCGACGCCCGGAACTTGAGTCTGGGCAGTTTCGGGTAACTGCGCTATAGTCGCGGGTTCGCCTGGGCAAGTTACGGTTTATGAATGCCTTCGATCTTCGCGGGCACGAAATTTTGTGTTCCGCGCTGTGGCCGGAACGTAGGCAAGTTTTAGGAGAATGAAATGAGAGTTTCGGCTTCGGTCAAGAAAATCTGCCGCAACTGCAAGATCATCCGCCGCAAGGGTGTGGTGCGTGTGATCTGCACGGATCTGCGTCACAAGCAGCGCCAAGGTTGACTGGAAAGTATTAGAGGACGCACATGGCACGTATCGCTGGCATCAACATCCCGCCGCATCAGCATGCTGAAATCGGCTTGACCGCCATTTATGGCATTGGTCGCACCCGTGCTCGCAAGATCTGCGAAGCATGCGACATCGCTTATTCCAAGAAGATCAAGGATCTGACGGACGGCGACCTGGAAAAAATTCGCGATCAGATCGCTCAGTTCACCATCGAAGGCGATCTGCGCCGCGAAACGACGATGAACATCAAGCGCCTGATGGACATCGGCTGCTATCGCGGTTTCCGTCACCGTCGTGGCCTGCCGATGCGCGGCCAGCGCACGCGCACCAATGCCCGCACCCGCAAGGGTCCGCGCAAGGGCGCAGCGGCACTCAAGAAGTAAAGATTGAGAGATCAAAATGGCTAAGTCCCCTGCCAATAACGCTGCACAGCGTGTTCGCAAAAAGGTTCGCAAGAACGTGTCGGACGGCATCGCCCACGTGCATGCCTCCTTCAACAACACCATCATCACGATCACCGATCGCCAGGGCAATGCACTGTCCTGGGCTTCCTCCGGTGGCCAAGGCTTCAAAGGCTCGCGCAAGTCGACGCCTTTCGCAGCCCAGGTGGCTTCGGAAGTGGCGGGTCGCGCTGCGATCGAACAAGGTATCAAGAACCTCGACGTCGAGATCAAGGGCCCCGGTCCTGGCCGCGAGTCGTCGGTGCGCGCTCTGGGCGCGCTGGGTATCCGCATCACATCCATCTCTGACGTGACCCCGGTTCCCCACAACGGCTGCCGCCCTCAAAAGCGCCGTCGTATCTAAGTTTTTTCTGAAGCCCACCGCCACCGTCTGCCTTGCGCAACGGTGGCTCCCGCAATGCTGTTGCGGAAGATGACACAAGGAAGCTCAAGTGGCACGTTACCTCGGCCCCAAGGCCAAACTCTCCCGCCGTGAAGGCACCGACCTGTTCCTGAAGAGCGCACGCCGCTCCATCGCGGACAAGGCCAAGTTCGACTCCAAGCCCGGCCAGCACGGCCGCACCTCTGGCCAGCGTACGTCCGACTACGGTCTGCAACTGCGCGAAAAGCAGAAGGTCAAGCGCATGTACGGCGTGCTGGAAAAGCAATTCCGCCGCTACTTCGAAGCTGCTGACCGCCGCAAGGGCAACACGGGCGCCAACCTGCTGTTCCTGCTCGAGTCCCGCCTGGACAACGTCGTGTATCGCATGGGCTTTGGCTCCACGCGCGCCGAAGCACGCCAGCTGGTGTCGCACAAGGCCATCACGGTGAACGGCCAGTCCGTCAACATCGCGTCCTACCTGGTCAAGACGGGTGACGTCGTTGCCGTGCGCGAAAAGTCCAAGAAGCAGGCCCGCGTGGTCGAAGCCCTGCAACTGGCCCAGCAAGTCGGCATGCCGGCTTGGGTGGAAGTCAATGCCGACAAGGCCGAAGGCGTCTTCAAGAAGGTGCCTGACCGTGATGAATTCGGTGCCGACATCAACGAATCGCTGATCGTCGAACTATATTCGCGTTAATTCGCACTGATCCACGTTTTCGAGAAAACCGTTCCTGTACCGCGAGGCATCGCGGTGCAGGCGCTTCACAGCCTTACCGGTGTAACGAGCTGGGGGTATTGAGAGGAAGTCTGCATGCAAACCAATTTGCTGAAACCCAAGGCAATCAATGTCGAACAACTTGGCCACAACCGTGCCAAGGTCGCATTGGAGCCGTTCGAGCGGGGTTACGGCCACACGCTGGGCAATGCCATTCGCCGTGTGCTGCTCTCGTCCATGGTGGGTTACGCAGCAACGGAAGTCACGATCGCGGGCGTGCTGCACGAGTACTCGTCGATTGATGGCGTTCAAGAAGACGTGGTCAACATTCTTCTGAACCTCAAGGGCGTGGTGTTCAAGCTCCACAACCGTGACGAAGTGACCCTGAGTCTGCGCAAGGATGGTGAGGGCATCGTCACCGCACGCGACATCCAGACGCCGCACGACGTGGAAATCGTCAACCCGGATCACGTGATTGCCCATCTGTCTGCCGGCGGCAAGCTGGACATGCAGATCAAGGTTGAAAAGGGCCGTGGCTACGTTCCTGGCAACCTGCGTCGCTTTGCCGACGAATCGACGAAGTCGATCGGCCGCATCGTGCTGGATGCCTCGTTCTCTCCGGTCAAGCGCGTGAGCTACACCGTCGAGAGCGCCCGCGTCGAGCAGCGCACCGACCTGGACAAGCTGGTCGTCGAGATCGAGACCAACGGCGCGATCACGGCTGAAGACGCCGTGCGCGCCTCGGCCAAGATCCTGGTGGAACAGCTGGCCGTTTTCGCCCAGCTGGAAGGCGGCGAACTGGCTGCATTCGATGCACCGGCCGGCCCGCGCGGCAATGCGACCTTCGACCCGATCCTGCTGCGTCCGGTGGACGAGCTGGAACTGACGGTGCGTTCGGCCAACTGCCTGAAGGCCGAAAACATCTACTACATCGGCGACCTGATCCAGCGTACCGAGAACGAATTGCTCAAGACCCCGAATCTGGGTCGCAAGTCGCTCAACGAGATCAAGGAAGTCCTGGCTTCGCGCGGCCTGACTCTGGGCATGAAGCTGGAAAACTGGCCTCCGGCTGGTTTGGACAAGCGTTAAGCTATAATTTTTGGCTCTTTCGAAAAAGAGCAGTGCAGCGGGCAGTACCTGATACGGCTGCCCGTTTTTAATTAAAGACAAGGAAACAGCACCATGCGCCACGGACACGGCCTTCGCAAACTCAACCGCACCTCTTCGCACCGCCTCGCGATGCTGCAGAACATGATGAACTCGCTCATCGAGCACGAGGCCATCAAGACCACGGTCCCCAAGGCCAAGGAACTGCGTCGCGTGATCGAGCCCATGATCACCCTGGCCAAGGAAGACACCGTGGCCAACCGCCGCCTGGCTTTCAACCGCCTGCGTGACCGCGACAGCGTCACCAAGCTGTTTAACGACCTGGGCCCCCGTTTCAAGACCCGTCCTGGCGGCTACACCCGCATTCTGAAGATGGGCTTCCGCGTGGGCGACAACGCACCTATGGCTTTCGTGGAACTGGTGGAGCGTGCTGAAGAAAAGAATGCAGATTCTTCCGCAGACGCTGCAAAGTAAGCTATAATTCATTCTTGCCGCGCGATGGAGCAGTCTGGTAGCTCGTTGGGCTCATAACCCAAAGGTCGGAGGTTCAAATCCTTCTCGCGCAACCAATCTCAGCAGTCAGATGCTGGAACAAAACGCCCACTACCTAGTGGGCGTTTTCGTTTCTGCGGTGGATTGCCTGGTGCCCCAAATGGATGGCGCAAGGGCCGCATTGCCGGTGCTGCGCCTTGGGGCGAGTGTGTCTTCTCGGCAGGCTCTGATCTGCCGCTCGCTGGGTGCAGTGCTGTCACCTCTCGGGTGGCGTTTGATCGCCACCGGGATGCAGGCCCCTGGATCATCGCCGTATCAGTGATGCGCACGGGCCGACAAGGCTTTGTGCCAGCGCCAGGTCTTTCACCCGTTTCATTTCCTCTGTTCTTCCTGTTTCATGGCGTTCCTTCCCGGCTCCACCCTTGGTATCGATTTCGGCACGTCGAATTCCGCTGCCTCCTTGCTGCAGCAGGCGGGCGGCACCTCGCGATTGCTGGCGCTCGATGCCAATGACGCGCCCATCATGCCGACCGCGCTGTTCTTCAATACCGAAGACCACAAGACCCACTACGGCCGTGATGCCGTCCAGCAGTATCTGGAGGGGGTGGACGGTCGCCTGATGCGGTCGCTCAAGAGTCTTCTCGGCAGCGCGCTGTTGCAGGACAAGACTTCGGTCCACGAATCGCTGGTGAGCTACCAGGACATCATTGCGATGTTCCTGCGGCATATCGCAACGCGGGTGCGCACGGCGCTGGGCGGCGCCATGCCCGAGCGCGTGGTGCTGGGCCGGCCCGTGCATTTCGTCGATGACGACCCGGTGCGGGACCGTATGGCCGAAGACGCACTACGGCAGGCCGCCCTCGACGCGGGCTTTGCCAACATCAGCTTCCAGCTGGAGCCGATCGCCGCGGCGCTGGATTACGAGCAGCGCATGACCGAGGAAGCGCTGGTGCTGGTGGTGGACATCGGCGGCGGTACGTCGGACTTCACCGTGGTGCGGCTCGGTCCGGGCCGCACCGGAGCGGCCGACCGCTCGTCGGACGTGCTCGCCACGACCGGCGTGCACATCGGCGGCACGGACTTCGACCGGAAGCTCAACCTGGAGCAGGTGATGAGCCTGCTGGGCTTCCGCCATGTCGGTCCCAAGGGCCGCGAAGTGCCGAGCCGCGTGTTCTTCGACCTGTCCACCTGGCACCTGATCCAGTGGCAATACGCGCAGAAGTCGATGCGCGAGGCGCAGCAGCTGCGCGGCGACTATGCCGACGTGCGCCTGCACGACCGGCTCATGACCGTGCTGAACGAGCGCTGGGGCCACCGGCTGGCGAACACCGTCGAGGCGGCGAAGATCGAGGCATCACGCCACCACGCGCCCGCGACCATCGCGCTGGACTGGCTGGAGGGCGGGCTGTCCGCCCAGATCACGCCGGACGATCTGGCGCGGCATCTGGACGCCTCGCTGCGGCAGATCGCGGCCCGCGCGGGCGACTGCCTGGCCGCCGCCGGCCTGCAGCAGCAGGACATCGGCGCGATTTACCTGACGGGCGGCTCCTCGGCCCTGAAGCCGTTGCGCGATGTGCTCACGGCCGTGTTCCCGGACGTTCCTCAGGTGGAGGGCGACCTGTTCGGCGGCGTGGCATCCGGTCTCGCCTATTCGCGCGCGTGAGTCGCCTGGCATTCTGCTATTTTTTTGATAGCTGATTGCCCAGGCGGAAAGCGCGCATGGGGCCTCCTGACCTCTGAATTCTTCTCATACCGAAGGTGAGCGGCCTGTGCCGCTGCGCGCCCGGCGGTTCAGCGGCGATGGCTCTCGTCGCCGCCATCATCGGCCGCGCTGTCCGTGTCTTCGTCTTCCCCCTCATCCATCTCCCGCTTCAGCGCCAGCGCCAGCGGGTAGAGCGCGTTGCGCGCATTGCCCGTGATGTCGGCAGCGATGCGGACGGCCGTTTTCAGCGGCAGCTCGGGCAGCAGCAGCTGCAGCACGCGGCGCCCCTGGGCGTCGTCATCGGCAGCGGCGGGGGGCAGTGGGTGCAGCAACACGACGAATTCGCCCCGCGCCCGCTGCGGATTGCCGTCCAGCCAGGCCGAGAGGGCCTGCGCCGGATGGGTGCTGATTTCTTCAAATTGCTTGGTCAGCTCGCGTGCCAGGGTGACGGGGCGCTCGCCCAGTACGGCCAGCGCACGCGCCAGCTCTTCGATGCGGTGTGGCGCCTCCAGCAGCACCACGCAGCGGGGCTCATCGCCCAGGCGCTGCACGGCGGCCGTGCGCTCGGCGCCCCGGGTGGGCAGAAAACCGGCGAAGAGAAAGCCGCCGGCATCGGGGCCATGGGCGACCGCGCCGGCCACGCTCAGCGCTGTGGTCACGCTGCTGGCGCCGGGCAGGGGCAGGCAGCGCAGCCCGGCTGCCGCCACAGCGCTGGCCAGCCTTGCGCCCGGGTCGCTCACGCCCGGCGTGCCGGCGTCGCTCACGTAGGCCACGCGCTGGCCTTGGCGCAGGCGGTCCACCACGTTGCCGGCGGCCTCGGCCTCGTTGTGCTGGTGGACGGCCAGGAGCTGTGCCCCGCTCTTGTCGATGCCGTAGGCGCGCAGCAGCGACTGCGTGTGGCGCGTGTCTTCACAGGCGATGGCATCGGCCAGCTGCAGCACATGCAGCGCGCGCAGCGTGATGTCGGCCAGGTTGCCGATGGGCGTGGCGACGACATAGAGCGTGCCCTGCGGATAATGCTGCGTGGCCGCCGCATCGCGCGCGGCGCTCAGGGCTGAAGCGAAAGAGGCGCTCAATGGGATTCCTTGGCAAGAACTGGGGGGGCAGCGGGAGCCGGGCAGACACGGACTCCTCGTCTGCCGGGCGCACGACGCGCGAGCGGGGTAATGCCGCTGAAGACCGCGCGCTGGCGCATCTGCAGGCCGCCCGGCTGACGCTGGTGGAGCGCAATTATCGGACGCCCGGCCGGGGCGGCGGCGAGATCGACCTCATCATGCGCGATCGCGACGGCACGCTGGTGTTCGTCGAGGTGCGCAGCCGTGCCGGCAGAGGCTTCGGCGGGGCGGGCGGCAGCATCGGCGCGGTCAAGCAGCAGCGCATCGTCTTCGCGGCGCGCCACTACCTCATGCGCTGGCCGTCGCCACCGGCCTGCCGGTTCGACGTGGTGCTGGTGGAAGGCCGTGGCGACGGTGGCGGCACAGGCGGTGGCACTTCGGTCGAATGGCTGCGCGGCGCCTTTGATGCGGGCGGCTGAGCGGCTGAGCGGCTGAGCGGCTGGGCGGCTGGGCGGCTGGGCGGCGCTGGGTAGGCCTTGCCATTCCGCGGTGCTCCACCTTTTGCAACAGGCGTGTCCACCCCCTTGGTTATCATCCGGGCCCCATGCTCGAGCAACGAATCCAACAGCACTTCATCGACAGCGCCGATCTGAAGTACCAGGCGGCGCAAGCCCTCAGTCATCCCATCGGCTCTGCCATCCAGGCGATCCTGGCCTGCGTCACCAGCGGCGCGAAAGTGCTGGCCTGCGGCAGCGGCGCTTCCGTGGCCGACGCGCAATTATTCGCCGCGCTGTGCGTGGGCGGCTTCGAGCGTGAGCGGCCTGAGCTTGCGGCCATCGCCCTGCAGCCGGGCGGCGCCTGGATGGGCGGTCTGGCTGACGACGCGGACAGCCCCGACAGGGAGTCCCTCGCCCGCCAGGTGCGCGCGCTGGGCCAGGCCGGCGACGTGCTGGTCGCGCTCACGGTGAGCGGCAACGATGCCCAGATCCTGCAGGCCGTGCAGGCTGCCCACGAACGCGATATGACGGTGGTGGCGCTGTGCGGCCGCACCGGCGGCGCGCTGGCGCCGCAGCTGCGCGAGACCGACGTGCAGATCGCCGTACCCCACGACCGCGCCGCCCGCGTGCGCGAAGTCCATGCCCTCGTGCTGCACTGCCTGTGCGACGGCGTGGATGCCCAGTTACTTGGTGAACAGGAGATGCCGCTATGAAATTCCCGTTGTCCCGCACGATGTGCCTCGTCTGCAGCACCGCTGCGCTGGCTGCCGCGCTGTCGGCCTGCGCGCCCGTCCTGATCGGCGGCGGTGCGGTGATGGGCGCCCTGGTGGCGACCGACCGCCGCACCACCGGCACGCAGGTGGAGGACGAGGGCATCGAGCTGCGCACCGCCAACCGCATCCGCGAAGCCCTGGGGGACCGCGTCCACGTCAACGTCACCAGCTTCAACCGCCAGGTGCTGCTGACGGGCGAGGCCGGGCGCGCTGAGGACAAGCAGCGCGTCGAGCAGATCGCGTTGGGCGTGGAGAACGTGCGTTCCGTGGTCAACGAAGTGGGCGTGATGCCGCCGTCGTCCATCAGCCAGCGCACCAACGACACCTTCATCACCGGCAAGGTGCGCGCCAGCCTGGTCGATGCCAAGGATCTGATTGCCAATGCCTTCACGGTGGTGACCGAGCGCGACGTGGTCTACCTGATGGGCCGCGTGACCTCGCGCGAAGCCAACCGTGCCACTGACATCGCCCGGGGCGTGAGCGGTGTTCGCAAGGTGGTGCGCGTGTTCGAGATCGTCTCGGAGGACGAGCTGGCGCGCAGCAACGCGGCCCTCAATGCGCGCCAGCCCGCACCCGTGGTGCAGGACCCGGCCGCCGCCAGCACGCCGCCTGCGGCAGCAGCGCCGGCGACGTCCGCCCCTGCCGCCTCGGGTGTGCAGGCCACGCCGCTGGCCCCGCTGCCCACGCCGGCCGCCACGGGCGTGGTGACGCAGCCGGTGCGCTGATCCGGGCGAAGCGGTCGTCGGCGCGCCGACCTCCTGGGGCGCCGCCGGGAAGCCGCCCGCTTGGCCTTCAGGCCTGTGGCTTCTCCTTCACGCCCAGCCGGGTGATGAGGCTGGAGGTGTCCCAGCGGGCGCCGCCGGCCTGCTGCACGTCGGCATAGAACTGGTCCACCAGCGCCGTGACGGGCAGGCGGGCGCCGTTGCGGTGGGCCTCGTCCAGCACCAGGCCCAGGTCCTTGCGCATCCAGTCCACGGCGAAGCCGAAGTCGAAACGGCCCTCCACCATGGACTTGCCGCGGTTGTCCATCTGCCAGCTCTGGGCTGCACCCTTGCCGATCACATCGAGCACCAGGGGCATGTCCAGCCCGGCATGCTGGCCGAAGGCCACGGCTTCCGACAGGCCTTGCACGATGCCGGCAATGCAGATCTGGTTGACCATCTTGGCCAACTGGCCCGCGCCGCTGTCGCCGATGAGGGTGCAGGCCCGCGAGTAAGCCATGGCCGTGGGCCGCACGGCGTCGAAGGCAGCCGTATCGCCGCCGCACATCACCGTGAGCTGGCCGTTCTGGGCGCCGGCCTGGCCGCCCGACACGGGCGCGTCGATGAACTGCAGGCCCAGCGTGCGCGCTGCCTTGTACAGCTCGCGCGCCACCTCGGCCGAGGCCGTGGTGTGGTCCACGAAGATGGCGCCCGGCTGCATGCCGGCGAAGGCGCCGTCCGCACCCAGCGCCACCGAACGCAGGTCGTCGTCGTTGCCCACGCAGCAGAAGACGATGTCGGCTCCTTGTGCCGCCTCGCGTGGCGTGGCAGCGTGCTTCACCGCGCCAGCGCCAGCAGCCGCGAATTCTTCGGTCCATGCGATGGACTTGGCTGCAGTGCGGTTGTAGACGGTGACAGCGTTGCCGGCCAGCGCCAAGTGGCCGGCCATGGGGTAGCCCATGACGCCCAGGCCCAGGAAGGCGACCTTGGCGGGAGAGGTGGTTTCGTAGCTGCGGGGGTTCGTGCTCGGCATGGCGGGTGGATGCTTTAGGGAAAATCCAGGGACAAGGCAGGCCGGCGCTTGCAAAAGTGGGCCGGCGGCGGGAAAGGAGGAGAGGCGGGGGCGCGCGGGCTCAGACGATGGCGAAGTGCTCGGTGCCCGAGGCCAGGTCGCTCGAGCGCGCACGCTGGCTGCCCAGCTTGATCTGCAGCCGCAGGTCGTTGACCGAGTCGGCATTGCGCAATGCGTCTTCGTAGGTGATCTGATTGGCCTCGAACAAGTCGAACAGCGACTGGTCGAAGGTCTGCATGCCCAGGTTGCGGCTCTTCTTCATGATCTCCTTGATCTCGGCGACTTCGCCCTTGAAGATCAGATCGGAGATGAGCGGTGTGTTCAGCAAAATCTCGGCCGCCGCCGCGCGGCCCTTGCCGTCCTGCTTGGGGATGAGGCGTTGCGAGACCATGCCCCGCAGGTTGAGCGACAGATCCATCAGCACCTGGGCGCGCCGGTCTTCGGGGAAGAAGTTGACGATGCGGTCGAGCGCCTGGTTGGCGCTGTTGGCGTGCAGCGTGGCCAGGCACAAGTGGCCGGTTTCGGAGAACGCGATGGCGTGCTCCATGGTCTCGCGGTCGCGGATCTCGCCCATCAGGATCACGTCGGGGGCCTGGCGCAGCGTGTTCTTGAGCGCGGCCTCCCAGCTGTCGGTGTCCAGGCCCACCTCGCGCTGCGTGACCACGCAGTTCTTGTGCGGATGGACGAATTCGATCGGGTCTTCGACCGTGACGATGTGCCCGTAGGAGTTCTCGTTGCGCCAATCCACCATGGCCGCCAGCGTGGTGGACTTGCCTGAGCCGGTGGCCCCCACCAGGATGCACAGGCCGCGCTTGGTCATGACGACTTCCTTGAGCACCTGCGGCATGTTCAGTCCGTCGATGGTGGGCACCTGCAGGGGGATGGTGCGCAAGACCATGCCCACGCGGCCCTGCTGCAGGAAGGCGTTGACCCGGAAGCGGCCGATGCCCGCGGGTGAGATGGCGAAGTTCGACTCCTTGGTGCGCTCGAAGTCCGCCACCTGCTTGTCGCTCATCACCGAGCGCGCCAGAGTCATGGTGTGCGCAGGCGTCAGCGGCTGGGGCGACACCTTGGTGACCTTGCCGTCCACCTTGATGGCCGGGGGGAAGTCCGCCGTGATGAACAGATCGCTCCCGCCACGGCTCACCATGAGCTTGAGCAGGTCGTTGATGAATTTACTGGCCTGATCGCGTTCCATCAAACGGTCTCCACAGGTTGGGTTGGCGGGGTGGTCGGGGCGGGCATGTGCGATGGTGCGCGTGCGTGGCCCCTCATTTTGGACCCTCGCTCAGGCGTGCGCTCACCAGGCGCAGCCTTAGCGACAGTTTGCGTGCCAGCAGGGCGACCAGGCTGGCGGCGAGCGGCGGGTCTTCGGTCATCATTTCATCCAGCGCCTCGGCGCCCAGTACGGCCACCTGGCAGTCGGTGAGCGTGGTGCAGGCCGAAAAGCGGCTGCCCCCGTCGAGCAGCGACATCTCGCCCAGGATGTCGCCAGGCCGCGCTTCGGCCAGGCGCAACTGCGCGCCCCAGGGCTGCGCGCGGTCCACAGCGATTACGCCCGAGAGCAGCACGACCATGAAGTTGCCGTATTCGTCCTGGCGGACCACGTCTCGGCGGGCGGGCACGGCGGCGAAGTCGAAGAAACGCTCCATGCGCTCAAGGGCCTGCGGGCCCAGCAGCGCCATGTACCGGTCCTGCGCCCAGAGGGCCTGCAGTTGCCGCCCACCCCGGTGCGCTGGCAGGCGCCGGGCACCGATCTCGACGGCGCGGGCTTCCCAGGGCACGAGCATGGCGCTGTCCACGCCCTGGCCGGCGAAGGCGGTGGTGAACAGCGTGGAAGGCGGCGCGGCCTCTGCGTTCTGCGGCGCGCCAGCGGAGCCTGCCGGGTCGGTGTGCGGGCGGGGCTTCAGAAGTCCGAGGATGCCTTTCATGGGGCGGAGGGCAGTATGCGCGGCGCGCGATCCGTTGTGCTGCGGGCCGCGCAGGCGCGCCCTGGCCGGCTCATCCCGGGAAGTTCTCGGGCATCTTGGCCTTGCCGCGCGCCTCGGCCGGGCTGATCACGTTGCGGCGGACCAGGTCGGTGAGGTTCTGGTCCAGCGTATGCATGCCCACGCCGCTGCTGGTCTGGATGGTTGAGTACATCTGCGCCACCTTGGCCTCGCGGATCAGGTTGCGGATGGCGCTGGTGCCGAGCATGATCTCGTGCGCCGCCACGCGGCCCGAGCCGTCCTTGGTCTTGCACAGGGTCTGCGAGATCACGGCCTGCAGCGATTCGGACAGCATGGCGCGCACCATTTCCTTTTCTTCTGCCGGGAACACGTCGATGATCCGGTCGATGGTCTTGGCTGCGCTGGAGGTGTGCAGTGTGCCGAAGACCAGGTGGCCCGTCTCGGCCGCCGTCATCGCCAGGCGGATGGTTTCGAGGTCGCGCATTTCGCCCACCAGGATCGCGTCCGGGTCCTCGCGCAGCGCGGACTTCAGCGCGGCCGCGAAGGAGAGCGTCATCGGCCCCACCTCGCGCTGGTTGATGAGGCACTTCTTGGATTCGTGGACGAATTCGATCGGGTCTTCCACCGTCAGGATGTGGCCGTACTCGTTTTCGTTCAGATGGTTGACCATGGCGGCCAGGGTGGTGGACTTGCCCGAACCCGTGGGGCCGGTCACCAGCACCAGGCCGCGCGGCTTCATGGCCAGGTCGGCGAAGATCTTGGGCGCGTTGAGCTGTTCCAGGGTGAGGATCTTGCTGGGGATCGTGCGGAACACGGCGGCTGCGCCCCGGTTCTGGTTGAAGGCGTTCACCCGGAAGCGCGCCAGGCCCTCGATCTCGAACGAGAAGTCGATTTCGAGGAACTCTTCATACACCTTGCGTTGGGCGTCGCTCATGATGTCGTACACCATGGCGTGGACCGTCTTGTGGTCCAGCGGCTCGACGTTGATGCGCCGCACGTCGCCGTGCACGCGGATCATGGGCGGCAGGCCGGCCGAGAGATGCAGGTCGGATGCCTTGTTCTTCACACTGAAGGCGAGCAGCTGGGTGATGTCCACGAAAGGTCTCTCGGTCGTTGAGGATGACGGTGCCGCAGTGCGTTTGATACGCTCGAACAAACATTATGACGACGATCGGTAACAACCTCCAACAAGTGCGCACCCGCCTCGATGCGGCGTGCGCGGCGGCCGGGCGCGATGCGGGCAGCGTGTCGCTGCTCGCTGTTTCCAAGACCTTCGGGCCCGAGGCGGTGCGCGAGGCGGCCCTGGCCGGCCAGCGCTGCTTCGGCGAGAACTACGTGCAGGAGGCCGTCGAGAAGATGGCCCTGGTAGCCGCCATGCAGCTGCCGCACGCGCTGGAGTGGCACTGCATCGGCCCGCTGCAGAGCAACAAGACGCGGCTGGTGGCCACGCATTTCGACTGGGTGCACACGGTGGACCGGCTGAAGATCGCCGAGCGCCTGTCGGACCAGCGGCCCGAAGGCCTGCCGCCACTGCAGGTCTGTATCCAGGTCAACGTGGACGGTGGCGTCACCAAGGCCGGCGTGGCGCCGGAGGATGCCGTGGCGCTGGCCCGCGCAGTGGCGCGGCTGCCCCGCCTGGCGCTGCGCGGGGTGATGAGCATTCCCGACGCCGTGGAAGGCTTCGACGCGCAGTGCGCCGTGCATGCGCGCGCCCATGCGGTGTGGGTGGCCGTGCGCGACGCGCTGGCCGACAACGGCGTCGGCGGCGTCGATACCCTGTCGTTGGGCATGACGGCCGATCTGGACGCCGCCGTGCGCGCCGGCAGCACCATGGTCCGCGTGGGCAGCGGCATCTTCGGCGGGCGGCACTACCCCGCGGCCTGAGGCGCTTGCTTCAGCGCCCTCTTTACAGCCTTTTCTGGCTGCAGCGCTTGTCGATCAAGCGCTTGCAGCTATCAAAAGCGGAGCAATGGATCAGCCGGCGAAGCGCTGCACGCAGTCCAGCGCCGCCTCCACGTCGGCCGCCGACACGTCCAGGTGCGTCACCCAGCGCAGGCGCGTCTGGCCGGCGTAGAGTCCGCTGGTCACGCGCACGCCGTGTGCGGCCAGCCAGGCGGTGAAGGCGGGCGCGACCTCGGCCTGCACGTCGGCAAAAAGGATGTTGGTATGGGCCGAGGCCACCGTCAGCCGGCCGCTCAGCACAGGGTGGCTCCGGCCGGCTTGCGCCAGGCCTTCGGCCAGGCGGCGCAGCAGCGTGTGGTCTTCCGCCAGCCGTTCGACGTGGTGTTCCAGCGCGTGCTGGCCCGCGGCAGCCAGCATGCCGGCCTGGCGCATGCCGCCGCCCAGCATCTTGCGGGTGCGGCGGGCGCGGGCGATGAAGTCGTGCGAGCCCAGCAGCAGCGAGCCCACGGGCGCGCCCAGGCCCTTGCTGAGGCAGAGCGAGACGGTGTCGAAATGACCGCAGAGAGCGCGCGCCTCGTCGTACACGCGGGTGCCGTTGGCCTCGGCGTTCGCCATCGCGGCGTTGAAGAGGCGGGCGCCGTCCAGGTGCATGCCCAGGCCGCGCGAGCGCGCCAGCTGTGCCACCTGGGCGACGTAGGGCGTGGGCAGCACGCGGCCGCCGGTGGTGTTTTCCAGCACCACCAGACGGGTGCGGGCGAAGTGCGGGTCGTCCGGCTTGATGGCGGCGGCAATGTCCTCCAGTGCGAGCGTGCCGTCGGGCTGGTGTTCCACGGGCTGCGGCTGGATCGAGCCCAGCACCGCCATCCCGCCGCCTTCCCAGCGGTAGGTGTGCCACGGCTGGCCGACGATGGCTTCCTCGCCGCGCTGGCAGTGCGCCATCAGCGCAATCAGGTTGGTCTGCGTGCCAGAGGGGGCGAAGAGCGCTGCTTCAAAGCCCAGCAGTTCGGCCGCGTGCTCCTGCAGCGCATTCACCGACGGGTCATCGGCAAACACATCGTCGCCCAGCGGTGCTTTGAACATAGCTTCCCGCATGGCTGGGGTGGGCTGGGTCACGGTGTCGCTGCGAAAGTCGGGCATGGCGGTCCTGCGGATAAAAAGGGCATCGTAACGCCCTGCGTACATCAGGGCTGGCGCAGGTCTTTTGCATTGACTGCGTGCTAAGCTGATCCGTCTAGCCCGCCCCGTGCCGGGGTGGCGTTCCTGTTTTGCATTGACTGCGTGCTAAGCTGATCCGTCT
>JBHIWE010000066.1:0-18739 GCA_041987645.1 Acidovorax sp.
GCTACACCAAGGACCAGACGGTGCTGAAGGTCGGTTCGCTGGAGGTCTCCGCCAAGGAGAAGGAGCAGGTCAACCTGCCGGTGTGGCTGGGTGTTGGCGCCATTGCCATCGGCGGCCTGCTGCTGGTGTTCGGCCGCCGCTGATTGCACGCAAAAAAGCGGGCGCCCGAAGGCGCCCGTCAAGGTGTGTCACCGGAAAGGTCGAAGGGAACTTGGTGCTCAGCCCAGCTCTTTGGCCAGGCGGGCCTCGATGCGTGCCTTGACGACAGGCAGCGCGGCGGGCAGGTGGTGGGCGAGTTGCGCAAACAGCTCGTCGTGCAGCTTCAGCTCGGCCTGCCATTCGGCCGCGTCGATGCGGGTGACGGTGTCGAACTGCTCGCGCGAGAAGGCCAGGCCGTCCCAGTTCAGGTCGCCATAGCCGGGCGTCACCCCGAACACGTGTTCTTCGCCGCCACCGTTGCCTTCCAGGCGGTCCAGCATCCACTTCAGCACGCGCATGTTCTCGCCGTAGCCCGGCCAGACGAACTTGCCGTCGGCGCCCTTGCGGAACCAGTTCACGCAGTAGATGGCCGGCAGTTTGGCCCCCTGGGCCTGCAGCTTGGCGCCCAGGTCCAGCCAGTGCTGGAAGTAGTCGCTCATGTTGTAGCCCATGAAGGGCAGCATCGCGAACGGGTCGCGGCGCACCACGCCCTGCTGGCCGGCGGCCGCGGCGGTGGTCTCGCTGCCCATGGTGGCGGCCATGTAGACGCCTTCCGTCCAGTCACGCGCCTCGGTCACCAGCGGCACCGTGGTGGAGCGGCGGCCGCCGAAGATGAAGGCGTCGATGGGCACGCCGGCCGGGTCGTCCCAGGCGGGGTCGAGCGCGGGGTTGTTGGTGGCGGCCACCGTGAAACGGGCGTTGGGGTGGGCAGCCTTGGCGCCGGTCGACTTGGCGATCTCGGGCGTCCAGTCCTTGCCTTGCCAGTCGATGCAGTGGGCGGGCGGGGTGTCGGTCATGCCTTCCCACCACACGTCGCCGTCATCGGTCAGCGCCACGTTCGTGAAGATCACGTCGCGCTCAAGGCTGGTCATGCAGTTCGGGTTGGTGTGGGCGTTGGTGCCCGGTGCCACGCCGAAGTAGCCCGCCTCGGGGTTGATGGCGTACAGGCGGCCATCCGCATGGGGCTTGATCCAGGCGATGTCGTCGCCGATGGTCGTGATCTTCCAGCCCGCGAAAGCCTTGGGCGGGATCAGCATCGCGAAGTTGGTCTTGCCGCAGGCGCTCGGGAAGGCGGCTGCCACGTGGTACTTCTTGCCGGCGGGGCTTTGCACGCCCAGCACGAGCATGTGCTCGGCCAGCCAGCCTTGGTCACGGCCCATGGTGGAGGCAATGCGCAGCGCAAAGCACTTCTTGCCCAGCAGCGCATTGCCGCCGTAGCCCGAGCCGTAGCTCCAGATCTCGCGCGTCTCGGGGTAGTGCACGATGTACTTGGTCGGGTTGCACGGCCAGGCCACGTCCGTCTGGCCCTCCGCCAGCGGCGCGCCCACGGTGTGCACGCACGGCACGAACTCGCCGTCGGTGCCCAGCAGCTCGATCACCGCGCGGCCCATGCGCGTCATCGTGCGCATGTTCACGGCCACGTAGGGGCTGTCGCTCAGCTCCACGCCGATGTGCGCGATGGGCGAGCCCAGCGGCCCCATGCTGAACGGCACCACATAGAGCGTGCGGCCGCGCATGCAGCCCTTGAACAGGGCCTGCTCGCCCGTCTGCAGCAGCTCGCGCATGGCGGCCGGCGCCATCCAGTTGTTGGTGGGGCCGGCGTCTTCCTTCTTCTCGGAGCAGATGAAGGTGCGGTCTTCCACGCGGGCCACGTCGCTCGGGTCGGAGTTGGCCAGGAAGCTGCCCGGGCGCAGCGCGGGGTTGAGCTTCTTGAACGTGCCGGCGGCCACCAGCTGCTCGCACAGGCGGTGGTACTCGTCGGTGCTGCCGTCACACCAGTAGACGTCGGCCGCTTCGGTCAGCGCCGCAATCTCGGCCACCCAGGCAATCAGCCGGGCGTGTTTCACATAGGCAGGCAGGCTCAGGCGCAGGCCCTGCATGGCGGGTTGGTTCATGGCGAAAGCTCCAATCATGGGAATGTGTTTGGGGCAACCGAGCGGCTGGCCCAAGCACACCGCGCCTGAGAGGGTGGATTGTCGAATCCAATGTAATCACGCCGTAACCACCCGGCTCGGGTGGGTCATGCAAAACCGGAATAACACTATGCCGGCGCGGGCTTACGGCTCACGCCGGTGGCGAAGTGGGGCTCGGGTTTACGCGAAGGGGGTGTGTAATTCGACGCAACTTTGGGCGGTTGCGGGCTGGCTACAAGCGCCCCGAGCTGGCGTGGCGCGACGGGCGTCGGGAGGACGCATCCGATTTCAGCGCCCTGGCGTGCTGAGTCCTGAGCCCGTGGTCGCTTCCCCCGTGGGGCGGGCCACCGGTAGGCGACCCAATTGCACCTGCATCAGGGAGCTGTAGAGCGGGCGGCTGATCCAGCGTGACACGAGGCTCGCCCCGAGGGCCGCGGCCATGAGCGTGAGCACCATGGCATGCCCGTCGACCATCTCCATGACGATGATGAATGCCGTCAGCGGAGCCTGGGTGACGGCCGCGAGAAAACCGGCCATGCCCAGGGCGATCAGCGCCGACGCGTTGCCGTCGAAGCCCGTGAACGCCGCGATATCGGCGCCCAGCCCTGCGCCGATCGCGAGAGAGGGTGCGAAGACACCGCCCGGCACACCCGACCAGACCGCCAGCCAGGTCGCGATGAAGCGCAGGGTGACGTAGAGCAGCGGCAGGTCGACATGGCCATCCAGCAGATGCCGGGTGTACTCGTAGCCGCTGCCGAAGCTCGAACCACCGCTGACCCAGCCGACCAGGGCGATGACCAAGCCGCAGGCGGCGGCAAAGCGCACGGGATGCGACTGCCGCCAGTAGGCCAGGCGCCCCTTCACGCCGGTCAGTGATACGTAGAGCAATCGCGAGAAGACACCGCCGAGCGCGCCACTGACCAGCGTCACCAGAACGGCTGGAAGCAAGAACCCCGCTGCGAGTTCGGGTACGCGGATGACGCCGAAATACGTCGAATTGCCGAACACCGAGACCGCCATCAGCCCCGCCAGCACGATGGCCGCAATGATCAGCCCGCTGTTGCGCTGCTCGAAGCGGCGGCTCAGTTCCTCGATGGCGAACATGATGCCGGCCAGCGGCGCATTGAACGCTGCGGCGATGCCTGCCGCACCACCGGCCACGAGCAGCCCGTGGGTCGACACAGGCGCACCCGCAGGCATGTAGCGGCGCGCATGGTGCATGACGCCGGCCGCAATCTGCACGGAGGGCCCTTCACGCCCCATGGCCAGGCCACCCAGCAAGCCCCCGGCCGTGAGGAGGGCCTTGGCGATGCTGAGCCGAAGCGAGACGAACAAGCCGCGGTGTTGGTCATTGACGGCAGGTTCGAGAGCAGCCATGACCTGCGGGATGCCGGAGCCTGCCGCACCCGGTGCGAAGCGACGCGTCAGCCAGACGAGCGTGGCCAGCCAGACGGGTGTCCACAAAAAGGGAAGCCATGAGGCTTGAGACGTCAGCCGGCCGAACGCGGCCAGCGCCTGCTCGCAGAGCCAGGTGAACCCCACCACGGCGAGGCCCGCCAGGATGGCGAAGGACAAGACAACGAAACGTGCCGCCCAGGTCCGCCAATCTGCGAGGTCATCGCGGATGGACGCCACGACATCGGGCTGCTCAACGGGTCGGTGCGGCAAGGGCGGCTGAGGCAAGTGCAGAGCTTCAACTAATGTTTGTACAAATGTAGATGCTAGGCTGCGCTTGTCACAAGTCGCCGTCATCGGCCCGATGTCGCGGGTGTTCCTTTGGTGCCACGCCCGCTTGTGGGTTTCGCACTCGGGCAGGCGCAGGCGGAATGGTTGCCCTGGTTGGGTTCGGGTTCGGTGAGGCTGCTCGCCAGCATGGCAACCGGTTCCAGGCGTGCCGGTTCGGGCTGGACGTGACGCTGGTGCACCCCAAGAGCCATGAAACCCTGCCCATGCGGGAGGAGAACCGGAAGGCATGTTCGACGCAGCAGTGACGCGCTCCCGCGAGCCGGTCTTGGCGGATGCCTGCCTATGATTCCGACATGGCCACACGACGCACGACGACCGCTCGAGACCTCGCCGTTGACGACGCGCTGCAAGACGATGCCGCGCAGGTGTTGCGGCAGTTTCGCCAGGTCCTGAACGCGGTCAGGACCCATTTCCAGCAGGTCGAGCGCAAGGCCGGGCTCGGAGGTGCGCAGGTGTGGGCGCTGTCGTTGGTGCAGCAGCACCCAGGCTTGGGCGTTGGCGAGCTGGCGCGTGCGATGGACATCAACCCGTCGACGGCGAGCAACCTCGTCAAGCTGTTGACGGAGCGAGGCATGGTGCAAGGGCGCAAGGAAGGCGTCGACCGACGGGCCGTGCAGCTGCACGTTCTTCCCGAGGGCGTCAAGGCGCTGCGCCGCGCGCCCGGGCCGTTCTCAGGCGTGCTCCCCGAGGCCTTGAAGGCCATGGATGCGGCCAGCCTGCGCCGGCTTCGCAAAGACCTGGGACAGCTCATCGTTCTGCTGGACGCCGACGAGAAGGCGGCGCGCATCCCGCTGGGCGAGATGTAGGGGCGAGCGCCTTTTGCAGCGACACACCGCCGCCCTACGGCGTGTTGAACGCCTTCAGCAGCTGCTTGAGGCGCTTTCGGCCATCACTGTTCGTGCCGCGGTAGGTCTTGAGGGCCAGGGCCAGGAACTGCTGCTCGCCGGGCGACAGCCCCACCGGCTCGCGCGCTTCGTCCAGCCAACCGGCGGGCTTGCCGCAGTGCTGTTCGATCTGGCGCGCGAGCTTGTCGCCGATGGGCCGGGCGCCGCTCTTGGCCATCGACCAGGTGGCGCCACTCACCTCGATGCGGGCAGCCCAGGCCGCCTCCAGACCCTTGGGCGGGTCGCCCGCTGTGATGCGTTCTTCAGCGAAGGCCTGGAAGAGCGAGAGGGCGTTGAGGCGGCGAAAGGTCGAGATGCTGGACACGGCGTGTGTTGTGAAAACACTTCACATTCATTCTAGGTGCCCACGCCGGATTGACGGCTGCGTGAACACTCTTCACAATTCATTCATTCGTTGATTCACCCAACCTACACGATCTCATCATGTTGTGCCTAGCTGTTGAGTTCCAGTAGGTTGTTCATGCCCGGGATGCGGCTCATGGGCGGCTGGCGGTTGAGTGCAGAGTGTGGCCGATGCCAGTTGTAGCGGTGCAGGAAGGGCTGCAAGGCCGCCTCGCGCTGCGCTGAGCTTTCGTAGGGTCTGGCGTAGGCCCACTCGCGCAGGCTGGTCTGCACGAAGCGCTCTGCTTTGCCGTTGGTCTTGGGCGTGTACGGCCGCGTTCGCAGGTGGCGCACGCCGAGTTCCACACAGGCCTGGCGGAAGGCCTTGGAGACGTAACCGCTGCCGTTGTCGGTCATGACACGGTCGATGCGCACACCCAGGCTGGCGTAGTACGCCACGGCCTCACGCAGGAAGTCTGCGCAGCTGTGGCCGCACTCGTCGGCCTTGATGAGCGCGAAGGACACGCGCGAGTGGTCGTCGATCGCCAGGTGCACCAAGTCCCAGCCAATGCCCCGGTTGCGGTTGAGCGTGCGGTCGCCTGTGATGCGATGCCCCACGCCGTCGATGCGGCCGAGCTTCTTGGTGTCCAGGTGCAGCAGCTCGCCGGGCGCGGCGCGCTCGTAGCGCACGACCGGCACTGGCGGCTCCAACGAGGCAAGCCGCGACAGCCCCAGACGCTTCATGCAGCGGCTGACAGTGCCCATTCCGCGCCCCGCACGCAGGGCGATGCGCCACAGCGGCCAGCGCTGGCGACGCAGCAACTCCAAATGCGATTGCTCCGCAGCGCTCAAGGCGCGGGGCATGCGCCGTGGACGGGAGCTGCGATCAAGCAAGCCTGAGGGGCCTTCGGTCTTGAACCGTGCCAGCCACTTGTAGCCGGTGCGGCAACTGATCCCGGCAGCTTGGCTCGCAGCCGCCACAGTCCAGCCCATTTCAAGCACTCTGCTGACCAGCAGGGCTCGACCCATCGACGTCAATCGCGCATGCTTATGGCTGTTCATCCGTTCTCCGAGGTGGGTTGCAGGAGGTCTCGACAACCCCAGCTTCCCAAATCAGAGACGGATGAACAACCTAGCGGAACGTCACACCTAGGCGCCAAGGAGAGGTGTCACATGGCACCACGAGGACATGCGTGCCGTCCGGGCGTCGCTTCAGCGTCGTCACCAAGGATGGCTGCTGCCGTTTTGATCTACGGGTTACCAGCGACCTGTTCAAAGATCACCTCTTCGATGCTTCCGTCTGCGAGCCAGATGCCGATGGCGTTGTTGATCGTCTCCGACATGCGCTGCTCGCCGTCGATGAGCCAGTAGATATCGCACCCGTCGAACATGAGCTGGCCCTGGCGCGGTTCGATCAGCTCGTCGTATTGCTCGCGGCCGTTGAAGAAGCCCAGCATGATCCCTTTGCGGATATCGAAGTAGCGCTGCATCGTTGCTCCATGGCGTGAGCTCATTTCGACGCTTGGGCCCGCCGCCGGGCACGGCCGGAACCGGCCTGGCGCGGTCGCAGCGTCCGCTGCTTGCTAGACGGCAGGCGCAGTAGCAATTCGCCGGCAGAACCGGCCCGCGGCGCTTCGCCACGGATGCCGGCATCGAACCGCTCGCCAGCGTTGTCTGTCAGCGTGACAAAGGTGCCGTTGTCGCCACTGTCCAGCCAGACCTCGGTGATCTGTCGCGAGGACCACTGGCCGGTAGGCGACGCCCAGGCCGGCATCATGGCGACAAGGCCCCGGACGCGGTTGGCGTCGATCGACTTGATCGCGTCGGCGAGGTCGGTTTCCCAGGCGATGCATAGGGTGTAGCTCATCCGCACATCTTTGTCCTCGTCGTCGACGCGCTCAAGCGTCAGCAGGAACCATGGCATGTGGAGCGTCATCACCACGGCCCGCCAGTGCTTGCTGCCTGGCGCGGCCAGACCCTCAGGAATATGAAACTCGTACTGCGGGAGCGAATGGAACATCGGACTGTTGCCGTGAACAGCAAGGCGTTCGTCGGCTGGATTGTTGACGTGCCAGCAATTCTTCGGGGCTGGCTTCCATATGCAGATTCTTGATATTGAGCCGGCTCGGATAGGGTTGAGGCTGCGAGAAATTCATGGCCAAGACCCTGCACAGCCGTCACAACAAGATCTTTCTGGACAAGCTGCGAAAGCTGCGGGAGTCACGCAACTTGCGCCAGGCGGACCTTGCGGTGCTTCTCGGGCGCACACAAAGCGCAGTCAGCCACGTTGAGAGTGGCCAGACCCGCCTGGACATCATCGGCTTGCGTGACTGGCTGGAGGCCCTGGACTATGGCTTCCTGAAGTTCTTGAAGGAGCTTGACGCCGAGCTTCGGCGGCTAGACGAGCTGCGGCTGCGCCCCAAGGCCGGCAAGACGCGTAAGCGCGCGCCGCGGCCGGCTCTTTCCCGGGTGAGCCTTCTGTTTCAGGCTGCCTCGTTGACCGAAAAGTGATCGGCGCCAAGCCCAGGCGCCGGTGAAGCCTCCATGACCACGCCTGACGAGCGAAGACGCAATCTCATCTGGGGCCGCGAGACTTGGAAGAATTCTCCGGCGATACCAGCCTCTCGAACGCCTGGCGGGGCGAGGCTGCACACCTGCTGGCCGCCTACCCGTTGCTGGCCTTCCTGCGGCAATTCGACGCGGGAGACCCGGCCGAGCTTGAGCCCTATGCCGTCGTGCTGTCCAACGCCCGACGGCTGTTCCAGCGCGTAGCTGCCAGTCCGACCAGTTCCAAGCAGCGCGAATACAGCCTGAGAGTCGTGCTCAGGCACTTGTACTGACGCAGAGGCTACAGCAAGCTCGGGAACTGATGCCGCTGGATGCGTTCGTCCAGCTTCTTGACGAAAGCCTCAAGGCTCGTGCCGCAGGCATGGGTCCACAGCGCAAGCTCGAAGACATCGACGCGGCGCCGGCCGGACTCGCAGCGGCTGACGATGTCCTGGCCGATTTGCATGCGGTCTGCCAACTCCATCTGGCTGATGCCAGCCTTTTCCCTCAGGGCGTTCAGCTCCTCGAGGAACAACTTGTACTTCTCACTGTGGAGCGGGTATCTCATCCTGCGGCGGTTGCGAGTGCAACCGCGCAGGATCAGAGGGAAGGGAAATTATGGGAAAACGCCATATTTCGAAGAGCTCGATCAAAGGGGGGCGAGCTTCAACGGCCGTGCTCGGTGGTGTGCGCCCCAGCAACCTGGGCCCGCGTCCCTACCTGCGCGACTACCTACCTCCGCAGGGGCCCGCCATGCGCAGCGCAATGACGAACTCCGGACGCCGGTGAAAACCGGCGCGCCGTGTCTTTTGAGCCGCCGGCAGCTCGCTAACCTTTTCAAGGAAGAGCGATGCTGCATTCAGCGCCTCCCGTCCAACTCGAGCTTTTTCCCTATGCCTCGCCTGAATCGGTCGCCGGTCTGGGCGCGATTCACCGCAGGTACCCTGGCAGACAACCGTCGGCTCAGTGCTTGCGGATGCTGACTGCGCTGGCGGCCTGGGGCTCGGTATCGTTGCACGAGCGCAATCTTTCTTGGTGTCATCTTCCTGTTGATCATGGTGATGACAAAAGGGCAGCTACCTGAGGTGCCCGACGCCACGGATGACGTGAGCAAACCGCAATGACGGGTGAGGCATTTGCTTGCAGCAGCTCGAGACGAACGGAGCACTCTGATGAGACATGCTGAGCGCCATCGAAGTGGTGTGATCGGTTGGCTACGCGCCGCCGTACTGGGTGCCAATGACGGCATCGTCTCGACGGCCAGCCTGTTGGTTGGCATTGCGGCATCTGGAACCGATCGTCAGACCTTGGTGGTCGCGGGTGTCGCAGCACTGGTCGCTGGCGCAGCTGCGATGGCGGCAGGCGAGTACGTCTCCGTTGCCTCGCAGGCTGACACGGAGAGGGCTGACCTCGAGCGCGAGAGCGAAGAATTGGCTTCGGATCCGGAGGCCGAACAGGGGGAATTGGCGGCAATCTACGTTGGGCGAGGCTTGGCCCCCGACCTAGCCGTGGAGGTCGCGCGTCAGCTAACGGCGCACGACGGACTAGCAGCCCATGCGCGCGATGAACTCGGGCTCTCCGACCAACTGGCTGCACGACCAATGCAGGCAGCACTGGCCTCAGCCGCAAGTTTTGCCGCAGGTGCGGGCTGGCCCTTGTTGGTGCTGTTGCTGGCTCCACGCGCGAGCCTGACGGGTTGGCTGGTTGCCGGGAGTCTTGTGGGACTGGCTGTTCTTGGTGTGCTGGCAGCCCACATGGGTCGGGCAGGACGCATCCGATCCGCCGTGCGGATTTTGGCCTGGGGCGCCGCAGCTATGGGCCTAACTGCAGCCGCCGGCGCCGTGCTTCCAGCATGAACCTCTCCCAACATTACAAAACTGTCACTCTACCGTCGGCTTTCTGTCAAAGAGGATGGTTCACGATGTTGTTCGGTGCACCTAGTGGCGAGCAAGCAAAGACGACACATGAACGCAATATCGATTGGTTTGACGCGCTTCATCTTGGGTCTAATGGCCGACCATGGCATTGGCAGCAGCGCGGTCGGCGAGTCCGGCAAGGTCGCACAAGACGCGGGCCGTTGAGGTCGGACATGACCGGCAGCATGCGCGCCATACTCGTCGAGACCTTGCGCGTCGTCGTTTACAACTCTGGCGCGGTAAAGCATGAACCGGTGCGGGCCATATCGACAGAGATGAAGGAGCTGCGCGCGATGATGGTGAACCTGTCTGGCATGGAACACGCCGATGCCGACATGGTTAGGGCGGCGCCCGGCAAGACCGGCGAAGTTGTGTGTTGCTTCGATAAAGTCGGCAAGCTGGATTTCTCCTGGCTGCCGCCGAGACACTACGACGCCGGAATGGTGGGCTCATTAAAGCGGTGCGGAAGGCCCGCACCCCGAAGACCGGTGGTTGTGGCAGTCGCAGGCAATAAGTGCTGATCGTCACGGCATGGCGACGGCACCCGGCACTTGTCGGTGCTCGGTGCCCGCTGCAAACTTTTTCCACACTTTATGGAGCTATCGAAATGAAGAACTTGAAGCCTCTCCTAGTCGCACTTGCATTCGCCGCCTCAGCGCCCTTCGCGATCGGCGCGCATGCCCAGGCGGTGGATCACAGCAAGATGGATGGCATGAAGATGGACGGCATGGCGGCGTCGCTGAGCGAAGGCGAGGTGCGCAAGATTGACAAGGAAGCCAAGAAGATCACCCTGAAGCACGGCGACATCAAGAACCTGGACATGCCCGGCATGACCATGGTCTTCCAGGTCAAGGACGCGGCGCTGCTGGATAAGGTCAAGGTGGGAGAAAAGGTGAGGTTCACGGCCGATAAGGCCGACGGCGTGATCGTCGTCACCTCGATCGAAGCCGCCAAGTAAACGGGCAGGAGGTACGACCCGATGGACACACCCAAGCGCCGAACCCTGCAAACCCTGGCCGGACTTGGTGCGCTGGCTGTCCTGCCGCGCGCGTGGGCGCAAGTCAAGGCAGTCGACCTGCGCGACACCCCGGTGTCGCGCTCCTACGACCTGAGCGTGGCCGAGACCACGCTCAACGTCACCGGCAAGCCCGCGCAGGGCATCACCATCAACGGCACGATGCCGGGCCCGGTGCTGCGTTTTCGCGAAGGCGACGAGGTGGTGATCCGCGTCACCAACAAGCTGCGCGAGATCACCGGCATCCACTGGCACGGCCTGCTCGTGCCCAACGACCAGGACGGTGTGCCCGGCGTCACCTACCCCGGCATCCTCCCCGGCGAGACCTTCACCTACCGCTTCAAGCTGCGGCAGTCCGGAACCTATTGGTATCACAGCCACGCCGCGCTGCAGGAGGCGGCGGGGTACTTCGCGCCGCTCATCGTCGAGCCGGCCAAGCCCGACCCCTTCCAGTACGACCGCGACTACGTCGTCGTCATCTCCGACTGGATCGACACCCCGCCGCAGCAGGTGCTGGCCAACCTCAAGAAGGTGGACGGTTACTACAACTACCGCCGGGTGACCACGCCGCAGTTCTTCGCCCAGTTGCGCAGCGCACCCGACGCCAAGGCGCGCGATGCGCTGTGGGCCGAGCGCATGGAGTGGGCCAAGATGCGCATGGACCCCACCGACTACAGCGACGGCGGCGACGAATGGTCGTTCCTGCTGCAGGGCAAACGACCCGGCGAGAACTGGACCGGGCTGTTCAAGCCGGGCGAGCGCGTACGCCTGCGTTTCGTCAACGCCTCGCCGATGAACCTGTACGACGTGCGCATTCCGGGCTTGCCGATGACGGTGGTGCAGGCCGACGGTCAGAACGTCAACCCAGTGGAGGTCGACGAGTTCCGCATCGGCAACGGCGAGACCTACGACGTCATCGTGCAGCCGAAGGAAGCCAAGGCCTACACGATCTTCGTGCCCACCATCGCCCGCATCGGCTACGCACGTGGCACGCTGGCGCCCGAAGTCGGAATGAGCGCGCCGGTGCCCGAGCTGGGGCCCAAGCCCGTGCGCACGATGGCCGACATGGGCATGGCCGGCATGGACATGGGCGGCGGCGGCATGGCGGGCATGGACATGGGCAAGCCTGCGGCCACCGCACCGGGCGCCGCCGGACATGCCGGCATGGCGATGCCGGCGCCGGCCAGGCCCGCCGATGCGATGGCCGGCATGCCTGGCATGGCCGGCATGGCAGCCAAGCCGGCCGACCCGCATGCCGGCATGGCGGGCATGGGTGGTATGGCCGCCATGGGCGCCGCACCTCCGAAGCCGGAACCTGACGTCGATGGCCTGAGGCGGCTGAAGTACGCACACCTGCGTGCCCTCACGCGCAATGCCGATGACCGCGCGCCTGAGAAGGAAGTGCTGGTGCGGCTGACCGGGGACATGGCACGTTACTTCTGGGGCATCAACGACAAGAAGCTGTCGCAGGCCGAGCCGCTCGAGATGGGCCTGGGGCAGCGCGTGCGCATCAAGTTCGTCAACGAGACCATGATGGAACACCCGATGCACCTGCACGGCGTGTTCATGGAACTGGTCAACGGCAACGGTGTGTACGCGCCCCGCAAGCACACCATCATCGTGCCGCCGGCGCAGACCGTCGAGCTCGACGCCACCTTCGAGGACGAAGGCATGTGGGCCTTCCACTGCCACCTCTTCTACCACGCCGCCACCGGGATGATGCGCCTGGTCAAGGTCGCCTGAGGATCACGCCGATGCAGAAGAACATGAGTGCGGCGTTGCGCCGCGCGGGCGGCGCGCTGTTGGCCACCGTTGCCCTGGGAGCGCAGGCGATGGAGGACGATTCGATCTACTCCTACACGCTGATTGAGGCCGACGCCGGCAAGGTACGCGGACAATCCGGCTCGGCGCAGTCGCTGGCCATCGACGGCTGGGTCGGCGGCGACTTCAACCGCCTGTGGTACCAGCTCGATACCGAGCGGCGCGGCGGGCGAACCGAGGCGGCCGAACTGCAGTTGCTCTACGGGCGCTACATCGCCCCGTTCTGGGACGCGCAGATCGGCCTGCGCCGCGACGAGCGGCCCGACGGGCGCAACTACCTGGCGCTCGGCGTGCGCGGGCTCGCACCCTATGCCTTCGATGTCGACCTGAAGCTGTTCGTGCGCGACGACGGCAAGGTCTTCGCCCGCACGCGCTTCGAGAACGAGTTCCTGCTCACCAATCGCTTCATCGTCACGCCTTCGGTGGGTCTCGAGTGGTCGGCTTCCGACATCGACGCGACGGTTCGTCGCGGCGCCTACCAGGCCGATCTGGGCGTGCAGGCGCGTTACGAGTTCAACCGGCGCGTCGCGCCCTATGTGAGTCTGTCGCGCACGTTCTATCCGCGCGCGCAGTCCGGCGGGGAGACCGCAGCGACGCAGTGGCGCGCCGGGCTGCGACTTCTGTTTTGAGGTGACCGATGAGCGATCAGGCAAACGCGACCGAGTTCGAACGCTACAGCTCGCCGGCGGTGCTCATGCACTGGCTGGTGGCGCAGGCGCTGGCGGGCGCGGCTACCGCGGGGTTGATCCTGGGAGACATGCCTGATGCCGCCGTGGGGCGGCAGGGTTGGTTCGACTGGCATCGTTGGCTCGGCGTCAGCGCCTTCGGGCTGATCCTGGCGCGGTTGCTGGTTCGGGCGGCGCGGCGCGCCCCACCGCCTTTGCCTTCGTTGCCACGCGCTCAGCGTTGGCTGGCGCACGCCACCCACGCGGCGCTTTATCTGCTCATGGTGGCGGCGCCGGTCAGCGGGTACCTGCTGAGCAATCGGATGGGCGAGGTGATCGTGCTGTTCGGAGTCGCCGAGTTGCCGTCCTTGCTGGGCACTGATCACGCGCAGATGCAGTTGCTGGAACAAGTGCACAAGTGGACGAACTATGCCTTGATGGCGGTAGCCGCGTTGCATGTCGCGGCAAACTTTCGGATTGGCTCACCGTCGATGCTGACGTGGCGTTTGCCCGCGCCCGCTTCAACGATGGTGACCCGGATGGCATCGGTAGTCGCATCCCCGGCTCAGTCGAAGGGGTGGGATCGTTGGCACTCGCCGTGGACAACCTCGGGCCATGGTTCGGTGCCGTGCAGTACCGCTACTTTGGGCCGCGCCCATTGATTGAAGACAACTCTGTGCGCTCGTCCAGCACGGCAACTATCAACGCCCGCATCGGGTACAAGATCGGCCCCAAGATGCGCATCGAGCTGGAGGCGTTCAACCTCAGCAACCGCAAAGCGTCAGCGATCGACTACTACTACATGTCGCGCTTGCGCGGCGAGCCCGCCGCAGGCGTGGACGACGTCCACTTGCACCCCATCGAATCAAGATCGTTCAGGGTGTCGCTCGCTGCCAACTTCTAGCCGATGGGTTAACCGTGCCAGGCCCCAGAAGAGATTTGCAAGCGGCACTTGACCGCCCCATCGTGGGAATGCTGACAGCGGTCCCGCCCCCCGCTGGCGGCAAAGGCCGCTGCTGCGCGTGAAACACAAGGGGAGGCATGACTGGCAAGGGCGTTCGGCATCAGCTCAGCTTCCATCAACGAGGCGCCCGGTCGGGCCACTTCAGAGCCTCATTTGCGAGCGGGCCGTCGGGTTCGCTTGGCAGGTTGGTTCTTGGCGGCCGGGCTCTTCTTCTTGTGAGCCAAGCGCCACACGAAGACGCCAGCGACGGCCACGCCGAGTAGCCAGATCAGGAGCACTTGGCTGAGCAGGTCTTTCGAGAACCAATGGCCTTCAATCCACATATCGTCCTTGTGTGGCGGCTTTACTGGAACTGGGTCTTCTGCCGCCGCCCCTTGGCCTCGGCCGTGTTGAGCTGCATAGGCTCGGGGTCAGCCGCGCTGCCTGCAAGCGTGTCGAGGATGGGGCAATCCGGGCGGTCATCGCCGTGGCAGCAATGCACCAGATGCTCCAACGTCGCTTTCATGGCGAGCAATTCCTGGGCCTTGGCCTCCAGCGCCTGGATGTGCGCCTGGGCCAGCCCTTTGACGACGCGGCTGGAGCGCCGGCGGTTTTGCCAGAGGCCCAACAGCTCGCTGATCTCCGCGATGGAAAACCCAAGGTCGCGGGCCTGCCGGATGAAGCGCAGCGTGTGCACTTCATTGTCACCGTACTGCCGGTAGCCCGACTCCGTGCGGCGCGCCGCAGGCAGCAGGCCGACCTGCTCGTAGTGCCGGATCATCTTGGCCGAGACCCCGGATGCGTCGGCCGCCTGGCCGATGTTCATGCCTTGCATCGTTTGCTCCCTTCTATCCCAGGATATGCGTGTCAGCTGGCTTGCCAGCGGCGCAGCAGCAGCGCGTTGGCGACGACACTGACACTGCTGAGCGCCATTGCCGCACCGGCCACCATCGGATTTAGCAACCCGAAGGCTGCCAGCGGGATGCCGATGAGGTTGTAGATGAAGGCCCAGAAGAGTCCGCGCTTGATGGTCGCGTAGGTCTTGCGCGAGATGTCCAGCGAAGCCGGCACCAGCGACGGGTCGCCGCGCATCAGGGTGATGCCCGCAGTCTCCATCGCGACGTCGGTACCCGTGGCCATCGCAATGCCCACATCGGCCGCTGCCAATGCCGGCGCATCGTTGATGCCGTCGCCCACCATGGCGACCTTCTTGCCACTCGCCCGCAGCTGGGCCACGACGTCAGCCTTGTCGCTGGGCAGAACTTCGGCCCGGATCTGGCCGATTCCCAGCGCCCGCCCCACGACTTGAGCGCTGCCTTGGGTGTCGCCAGTCAGGAGCACAGTGTCGATGCCCAGCGCATGCAGCCGGTCCACAGCCGCCTTGGCGGATGCCTTGACGGTGTCACCGAAGGCCAACATTCCCACCAACTGCTTCCCATGTTCGATCTCCCGTACGAGCCAAGAGATGCTGCGGCCTTCGTCTTCAAGCCGGCGGGCGTCGGCAGCGAGGGCGCCCGGCTCCAGTCCAAGCTCAGACAGCAACCGGTTGCTACCCAGCGTGATGCGCTGGTTGCGAACAACGGCTTCCATGCCCCGGCCCGGCAGGGCACGGGTATCGCGAGCCTCCGGTACGGGCACGCGGTCCTCCCGCACGCGGTCCATGACAGCAACGGCAAGCGGGTGTTCGCTGCTTCGTTGCAGTGCGGCGGACAGCGCCAGGACTTCGGTCTGATCGGACCCCGGAGTCGCGTGAACCTCGACGAGCGTCGGCTTGCCCTCGGTGAGGGTGCCGGTCTTGTCGAAAACGACGGTGTCGACGGTGTGCGCGACCTCGAGTGCCTGCGCATCCTTGATCAGAACGCCATGTTGAGCCGCCACGCCGGTGCCGGCCATGATGGCTGTCGGTGTCGCCAGTCCCAGGGCGCAGGGGCAGGCAATGACCAGCACCGCGACGGCATTGATCAGTGCCTGCTCCCAGTTGCCGGTGGCCATGATCCAGCCGACAAGGGTCAACAAGGCAATGCCCAGGACCACCGGCACGAAGACAGCGCTGACGCGGTCCACGATCCGCTGGATCGGCGCCTTGGCGGCCTGGGCGTTCTCGACCATCCTGATGATTCGCGCGAGCGTGGTCTCAGCGCCGACGGCCAAGGTTTTGACCGTCAGGACGCCTTCGGCGTTGACCGAGCCTCCGGTGACTCGGTCACCCAGGGCCTTGGCGACCGGAAGGCTTTCACCGGTGATCAGCGACTCGTTGACATGGCTGCTGCCCTCAACGATCTCCCCATCCACTGGCAGCCGGTCGCCGGGGCGGACGAGCACCAGGTCACCGACGCGTACCAGGCCGATGGGCGTCTCGGACGCCACACCACCGCGCAGGACGCGCGCAACGGCAGGCCGGAGATCGTTGAGCGCCTGGAGGGCAGCCGTGGTGCGACGCTTGGCCCGTGCCTCCAGCCATTTGCCGAGCAGGACCAGCGTGATCACCGCCGCCGACGCTTCAAAGTAGAGGTGGGGCATGCCGTGCTGGTCGTGCCGCAAGAGCAAGTAAGTGGACAGCCCGAACGCTGCGGAAGTCCCGAGCGCAACCAACAAGTCCATGTTGCCACTGCCCGACCGCAGGGCTTTCCAGCCGGCGCGGTAGAAACGAGCGCCAAGCCAGAACTGGACGGGGGCGGCAAGCGCGAGTTGCAGCCAGCCACTCAGCATCCAGTCGATGCCCAAGAGTTGCAACAGCATCGGCGCCACCAATGGCAGCGTCAAAGCGGCAGACAAGGCCACCGGCAGCCAATCCGGCGCCTCAGGTGTCGAGCTGGCGGATGCGCTCTCATCCGACACAGGACTGGCGGTGTAGCCGGCCTTTCGCACCGCGACCTGCAAGTTCTCTTCGGTGACCGAGGCCAGCGCGGAGATCGTGGCGCGCTCCGTAGCGAGGTTGACTGTGGCCCCGAGCACGCCGGATACCTTGAGAAGCGCTTTCTCGACGCGGGAGACACAAGAAGCGCAGGTCATGCCTTTGATCTGCAGCTGGACTTCACGGGTGGCGACGTCATAGCCCGCCTTCTGCACAGCTGCAGCCAACTGGGACGCAGCAACCGAGGTCGCCGCCGACACGGAGACCTTCTCGGTGGCGAGGTTGACGGTGGCATCCCGGACGCCATCGACAGCCTTGAGGGCTTTCTCCACCCGGAGCACGCAGGAGGCACAGGTCATGCCGCGCACCTGAAAGCTTAGTGGCGGTGTTGCAGGATTGGCGATGGAAGTCGACATGCTTTTCTCTTCAGCCGGCGGTGACGATGACGAGATGCTCAAGCTTCCCATCGTGGCAATGTCAAGGGAACGACGGTCACCCTACTGAGATTGTGTCAATCCGCGAGCAGGCCTTGACCCTCCCACGGTGGAAAGCCTGAAAGTCATGGCTCCAATTCAACAGGAGCTTGACCATGATCACGTTTGTCGTCAGCGACATGACCTGCGGCCACTGCGCCAGCACCATCACGAAGGCCTTGAAGGGCACGGACCCCGGCGCCCGGGTGGAAATCGATGTGGCAGCGCATCGTGTCCAGGTCGAACCGGTTGACGCCGATGCTGGCGAGTTGATGGACGCCATCAAGGAAGCCGGCTACTCGCCCATCTTGGCAGCGCAACCGGCAGAGGTCCCGACCTCCGCTGGCGGCAAAGGCTGCTGCGGCGGCTGAAACACCTTGGGAGGCATGTCTGGCAAGGGCGTTGAGCATCAGCTCAGCGCCCTTGTTCTGCTTTGGAAGCGAACATGCCGGCATGGAAGCCGGCAAGGTTTGTCAGTGGGCAATCCGCGGAATGACTGGAAACGAAGGCAAGCCGCCCTCAGCCGTTGTGGCCTTCCTTCAACAGAGCATCCAGCCGGGCCACTTCATTGCCGACGGCGACGATCTTGGTGCCGTCGCGTGCGACGAGGGTCTCGCCCTTCTTGAGATACACGGCGCGACCGAAGCGGTCCTCGCGCGCCATCTTGCCGTCCTTGAAGACATAGAGGGTGCCGCCGTCGTCGAGTTCCACGCGGGTCTTGACGATGTTGGAGTTATCCAGCGCATCGCTGGCCAGCGCAGGGGTGGTCATGCCGGCAAAGGCGGCCGAGAGAACAAGAGCAATAGCGAGCGACTTCATGATGGGTCCTTTCCTTGAGGTGCTGATCGGTGCTTTGAGCACGGTCCAACTCTAGAAAGCGCCCCCCGACGGCTAGCCGTCTATCACATGACAAATTCGTCACGTTGACCCAGGGCGCTGACCCATGAAATCCAGCCTACGTCGCCACCGGACGATCCGACCCTGTCGATTCGCCCAGGTATTCGCCTGTCGCCAACGTGAAGGTCTGCAGGAAGTGGAAATCCGGGCGTCGCAACGCGAACTCCGGATGCAGCGGATCGCAAAGCCGAGACAGCGCGGCATAGTCATCTTCCGCGAGATAGGGCTTCAGCCTCACTCCCCACGTGTTCTGAAAGATGGCCTCTACGAGATAGCGCTCGTCTTCCGGCCGCAATGGCGACAAGCGCTCGATCATGAAGGTGCGGGCGTTGACTCGGAGGAACCCGGCCGACCGAAGGAAGCCCACGATGTGTTGGCGCCGACTGAAATTTGACCCACGGGGATGCGGACAAAAACTTGGACTGGTTATGCGGCGATGCCCAGGCGCCGCCGATGCTGGGCGGGGCTGCGAAAACCCAGTGAACTCTTGATCCGAGCCTCGTTGTACCAGCGGATGTAGGCGTC
>JBHIWE010000067.1:0-18586 GCA_041987645.1 Acidovorax sp.
TAGCGGCCGGTACCCAGGCTGCCCGGGCCCTGACGGGCGAACTTCACCATCAGGTAGACCTCGACGATCAGCAGCACCGTGTAGAAGCCCACGAAGCCGGCCAGCGACCCGTAGAGGCTTTCGGCACTGAGCGTCGACACGCTCAGGTGCGTGGGCAGCACGCCGTAGATCGTCCACGGCTGGCGGCCGTACTCCGCCACCACCCAGCCCAGCTCACACGCAATCCAGGGCGTGGGCAGCATCCACAGCGCCCACTTCAAGAGCCAGGGCTTGTGGGCACAGGCGCCGCGCAGCGTCGTCCAGAACGAGAGGGCGAACAGGGCCAGCATCAGCATGCCCAGACCCACCATGAGGCGGAAACTCCAGAACATCGGCGCCACGCGCGGCACGGTGTCGTTCACGGCACGCTCAATGATGTCTGGCGTGGCCTGGCGCACATCGGCGACGTATTTCTTCAGCAGAAGACCGAAGCCGAGGTCGGCCTTGTGGCGTTCGAAGGCTTCCAGCGCTGCCGCGTCGTCCCGGTGCTTGCGCAGGGCTTCCAGGGCGATGACAGCCTGGACGCCGCGCTCAATGCGCTCACGGTTCTTGGCCTTGATGTCGCGGATGCCCGGAATCTCCTTGCTCAGGCTGCGCGTGCCGATGATGCCCATGACGTAGGGGATCTCGACGGCCCAGTCGTTCTTCTGCTCGGCTTCGTTGATGCCCGCGATCATGTTGAAGCTGGCCGGTGCGGGCTCGGTCTCCCACATCGCTTCGATGGCGGCCATCTTGGTCTGCTGGGCCTCGCCGACCGTGTAGCCGGATTCGTCACCCAGCACGATCACGCTGAGCACACTGGCGAGGCCGAAGGCCGACGCCACGCGAAAGCTGCGCTTGGCGAACTCCACGTCGCGGCCCTTGAGCAGATACCAGCTGCTGATGGACAGCACGAACATCGCCCCCGTCACATAGCCCGCCGACACCGTGTGCACGAATTTGGCCTGCGCGTCAGGGTTGAACACGACGGCCCAGAAGTCGGTCATCTCCATGCGCATGGTCTGATAGCTGAATTCGGCACCCACCGGGTTCTGCATCCAGCCGTTGGCGATCAGGATCCACAGCGCCGACAGGTTGGTGCCGACGGCCATCAAGGTGGTCACGAGCAGATGCTGCGGGCGCGAGAGCCGGTCCCAGCCGAAGAAGAACAGACCGATGAAGGTCGACTCCAGGAAGAAGGCCATCAGGCCCTCGATGGCCAGCGGCGCCCCGAAGATGTCGCCCACGTAGTGCGAGTAGTAGGCCCAATTCGTGCCGAACTGGAACTCCAGCGTGATGCCCGTGGTGACGCCGAGCGCAAAGTTGATGCCGAAGAGCTTGCCCCAGAAGCGGGTCATGTCCTTCCACACCGTCTTGCCCGTCATCACGTAGACGGTCTCCATGATGACCAGCAGCCACACCATGCCCAGCGTCAGCGGCACGAAGAGGAAGTGGTACATCGCCGTGGCTGCGAACTGCAGCCGCGACAGGTCGACAACATGTTCCGAAATCACCGGGGTTCTCCTTGGTCGGGGGCAGGCGCTGCGAGGTGCTGGGCGGCCGCGGCAGCGTCGGTGCGGACATGCTGGTCACGCACGAACAGCCACCAGAGCCCGCCGAGCGCCAGCAGCTTGATGACGACCACCCAGGCCAGGTGGCGGACGAGGCGGCGTTCATCGGGAGGCATGCCCACGTCATTCCAAGAACCGTGCCAGTCGATGCAAGCTGGGCGGCTGCGCGCTAAGTCGCTGTCCCCGCTGACCTTTCGATCTGGCAGCACAGTTCTGCCAGGGCCTCGCCGGGTGGCAGTCACGACTGCCACAGGAGAAATGGCAGTGGGCGATGGCAGATGGCGTGCCGCCCTTGAAGGCAATCAGCGCCGCCCGATATGCGCTAGGAATCCTTGTTGGAGCCCCACATGCTGCTCGTCTGCCCTCACTGCGGCACCCGCAACCGAGTCCCCGATGAACGCCTGGCCGACGACCCCACCTGCGGGCGTTGCGGGCAACCGGTCGCGCCTCGCCAGCCCGTAGCTCTCGGCGATGCCGACCTCAGCGCTTACCTGCAGGGCACGGAGGCGCCTGTGCTGGTGGACTTCTGGGCCGCCTGGTGCGGCCCTTGTCGCTCGTATGCACCGCACTTCGCGCAGTTGGCCCAGGCGCGGCCTGACCTGCGTTTCGTCAAGGTCGACAGCGACGCTGCGCCCAAGAGCAGCGCAGCCCTGCAGATTCGCAGCATCCCGACCACGTTGCTCTTCGTGGGCGGGCGGGAGGTGGCTCGCCAGAGTGGCGCCATGACTGCGGCGCAGCTGGGCGTCTGGGTGGATGGCGCTTTACAGCGATAGGGGCGCTGGGGGCCGTGGTGCGGATTCCGCGCTCATGCACCTGCAGAGGCGATGATGACTGGAATAGGCTGGCTGCTGCCGCTCGGATTCGTCAGTCGTGAGGCAGCAATGTGCCCGAAGCGGATATTCGCCAAAGCACAACAACAGGCTTGCTAATGGCACTCAGCAGTGCTCGATCGCCGTGTCAGGCGCAACTGCTCAACCGAATTTGTCAGGGCCGGGTGGACACCACGTACTGGAGGAACTGGTCATGTTCGCCTTTGGCGACCACCTGGTACTTGGTACCGACCTTCACCGCGGCCCAGCACAGATTCACGTTGGGAAGATTGGCGCTCACGCCCGCCGTACCCTTGCAAAGGACTTTGCCGCCTTCGTCGACGACCGAGAAATTCTCGATGTGGCCCGAGGAATTAATGGTGGCGAGGATGCGGCCCTGGGCTTCGCTGGTGATCGGCCCGGACTTGTAGTTGCCAGTCTCGTTGAACGAGGCGATGTTGCGCCGGTCGGCGACCGGAAGGAGGTTGTCGCCGAACGCCGGCAGGATGCCCTTGACGTTGGTACCGGGGACTGCTTTGAGCGCCTCGCTGATCCAGTCGTTGTGACGACGGAAAGTCGTCGCCATCTGGAACCCGATGGTGGGCACGATCGTGCAATCGAGGGTGTTGATCCCCGACGTCACGCCGATCGCGGTGCCGGCACCCGTGGGCTGCCACAACGGCCCTCCCGAATCACCTTCGCAGATGGTCGCGGTCGATCCGTGCTGCGTGGGCGCGTAGGTGGAGCACAGGCTCGACGTGGGCTCCAGGTAGCTCAGGTCGCTGCAGATGACCGATGTCACTCTGCCGACACCCTTGATGCCCGGTTGCAGGAGCTGAGGCAGAGCGATGCCGTTGTCGCCTTGAACGGCGCTGTATCCGTAGCCGACGACCTCACCGGGCCCAAAGGAGGTCACGGCGTCCACCGCTGCCGGGAGAGTCGGAGGGTCGATCTCCGTGACCGGCTGGTCGAGTACCAACAGCGCCAGGTCGTCGCGCACGGCGGTGCCACTGAAGGTGTACTTCTCGTTGATGATGACCTGTGTGACGTTCCTCAGGCCGGCGTGCTGGAAGAACACCTTCCACCGGTCAGGTTTGGCCATGGGGGACTTGGGCTTACCGGGCGCGCCATGCACACACACGGCGCCATTGTCCGGATTTTCCTCCGGATAGGCGCTGTAGCACATGCAGTGAGCGGCTGTCAGCACGATGTTCTGGCGGATCAGCGTGCCGGAGCAGGACGCGCGATAAACGTCGTAACCGTCCTCCCGCGCGAGCAACAGTGCCACGGCCGGATGCGCCGTGGTGGCGCCGTTGCCCTTGTAGGTGTTGACCGATGGGGTCGGCGGCGGCGTTCCAGGTTTCACCGGCGCGATAGTGGATGGCCCCACCGGCGGCGCAATGGCCATGCGTTCCAAGAATACGCTGGGAGCCAGCATCTCCAACTTCTTCGCTTCCTGGACGAACTTGCCGCCCATGCTGCGAAGTGTCGCCACCGTGTCGCTGCGGGCTTGCAGCACGGCGTTCCTGGCTTCTTCCGATGTCAGCTTGCGCGCGCGCAGCAGGCCAGGCGTCGGCGCAGCGTCCGTCTGCGCGACCGCAGGTACTGTGCAGACGAACGCCAACAGCGCGAACGAGATGAGGCGAATGATCATGTGCCCTCCGAACCTGAACGAGGACAGTTCACGGGCCTACTTGGTGCAGCTCTCGGGCTTGGACTGGCAGTTGGCCAGCCGTTGCTGCTGGAAGATCAGATCGGCCTGGGCTTGAAGGGCGGCGGCCTGCTGAGCCGTCGTCAGTTCCTTTGGCGAGGCCAAGACGGCACTGCCGATGGCCCCTAGCGCATCGGCAGCGTCGGATGCACCCGTGGACACGTAGCCGATCTTGGTGATCGAGCCACTGGGCGCCAGCGTGAGGGAAAACTTGCGTTGCCCGAAGAACGCGGGCTTGGGGATGGGAACGTTGATGAGATCACTCTTAGCCGTAAGCGGAACCAGCACGTCGCCGCTCCAAACGGGCTCGCGATTGGTGCCAGTCAGATTGCCGCTCAAACCGCGGACTTCGATGGTGACGGCAGCCATGCCGTTCAGTTGCAGGGCCAACTCAGGATCTTTGTCCGTAGTCCACGTGGGCGCGAGCAGCTTGCGGCTCGATCCTGCCTTCACCTGGACATCGAAGCCGAGCTTCGGAATGCTTCTTCGGAGCGTTTGAAGGTATGTGTAGTTCGCGAAACTGGTGCCGAACTCTGGATCGAAGTTTGGATTCCCGTCCTTCAACTTGAGGTCCGTAGCCGATGAGTTGTCGTACTCGAAGCTGCGCACGTATGTGATCGTGACCGAAGACGGCGGCGAGTCTGCCTTGGGTTTCGGAGCAAGAACACCAATGGCGACGCAGGCGTTCTTCGCGTCGGTCGGCGGGGGAGTGTGCGCTGCCACGAGGCCCGCTACCTTGGCCACTGCAAGTGCGCTCTTGACAATCGCGCCACCTTGGCCCGTCGTTGCCGTGTTGACACCGCTCAGGCGGCCATCGTCCGTGAACGTGAACGATATGTCCGCATCGCTCACCGCGCTTGAAATACTGCTGGGGATAATCTTCTGCGGTTGACTGGTGTCGCTCGAATAGACCGTCGATGGATTGACGGTCACGACCTGGAACAGCGCGTCGCCTGCGGCATTGCAGGTCAACGTCTGCGTGACGGTCAGCGTGGTCTGCGCCTTTGGAAGGAAGTACGAAAGCGTGCCCTTGGGGATGCCGTTAGCGCACCCCGTGAGCGGGGGCGCCGCCAGCGCGCAAAGAATCGCCAACCGATCTACCGCTTGTTTCGTTGCCATAGCACTCTCCCGTAGAAGTGTTGTCAGTGCCGATCGCGGGGCGGCACGCCCAGGCGAGGTTGTCGGGCAAAACCAGGCTCAACGCCTCCATCAAATTGGGGATGTTTGGCACGGCTGCGACAAGCGTAGCAAAGCAGGACATGCGGCCGCCATGACTGGGCTTGCAACGCGACCCAGCCACCCAGGCGCCGTGGCGCGATTCAAAGCACAGCGACAAATGTTGCGCCGATGGTCACCATAGACAAGCTCAAGGTCGAGGTGGCCTAACTGCGGCGCATGAAGTACGGTCGCTCCAGCGAACAGCTCGAACACGCCCAGTTGGAACTGGTGGGCGGAGCCGGCATCCAACGTCACCAGCATCAGACGGCCCGCAAGAAGCGCGCGCCCCGGCCTTTGCGAGCTGCCCGCTCATCTGCCGCGCTGCACCGTCGTGCACGCTGCGGTTGGTCACTAGGCAGGCTGCGACTGCCAAGCCTGCGGACGCACGCTGCACGAGATCGGCCAGGATGTCAGTGAGGTGCTGGACTTCGCCCGGCAGCTTCCACGTCGCGCGCCATGTGGGCCCCCGGCTGGCCTGCACTGGCTGCAAGAAGATCACGCAGGCCGCAGCACCCAGCCGCCCGGTCGAAAGCGGCAAAGTGGAGCGTCCCCGAAACACAGCCACCGACCGCTTCTCGGCGTACTGATCGATCGTTCGAAGAACGGCTCTGGGCACATTGCTGCCGCGCCGACGCCGGCCGCGACCGTCAGCACCCGCTGCTGAGCCGTCGTTCACGAAAGGGCCGCATAGGCGCCGTGGTCAATCGAAGCCAACACCGACCGGCAGTACAGGCCAGCGCCTTCACCCGAGAGACCTATAGGCCCTAGAGGAAGCGCGCCAACGCTTCCAGGTCTTCCGGGAAGATCTGGCCGGTCTCGGCAGCGGCCACACGGCCATCACGACCCCGCACCACGGTAACGGGCAGGCCCTGGGGCTTAGGCAGGACGGCTTCCACGGCGGGCGTCACCCAGCCGCTCGGGAAGTCGTAGTGCCGGCGGGCGCGGTAGGCCTTGGCGGCGGCCGGGTCCTGATCGATGGAGAGGCCCAGCACCTGCAGGCCGCGGTCTCGATGGGCGTGCCAGAGCTTCTGGATGTGCGGGGTGACCTGGGCGCAGAACGGACACCAACTGGCCCACCAGTACACGACCACCACTTGCCCCTGGGCTGCGGCGGCTTTGAACTCACCGCCTTCCAGCAAGGGCACATCGGGCAAGCGCAGGGCGGCCCCCAAGGCGGGCACGTTCTTCAAGGGCTCAGCAGCGCGGGCCGCCGGTAGAGCTGCTGCGGCGAGGAATGCCGCCAGCCAGGTGTTCAATTGGCGCCGGTCCAGCCGAGGCATCGATCGTCTCAGCGCAGGCCGCCGACCAGCAGCCGTTCTTCGCTGGGCACGGGCTCATCGCCGTCCAGCTCCACAGCGATCTGCGTGCATACGGCCCGGCACAGCATGGCCACCTTCTCGCTCTGCAGGCGGTAGTAGATCTGCGTGCCTTCCCGCCGCTTGCCGAGGATGCCTGCCCGGTAGAGCGTGGACAGGTGCTGCGACATGTTCGGTTGGGTGGTAGGGATCTGCGCCAGCAGCTCCGAGACGTTGCGCTCGCCGTTGCATACCGCACTGATGATCTTCAGGCGGATCGGGGTGGCCAGCACACCGAAGAGTTCAGCAGCAGACTCGAAAACGCGGTCTTCTTCAGGGGCGTCAGTCATCGCGGCGGGCAGGGCGGACAGCTCGGGAAAATCACTGTATCAGCAAGCGCCGATGTGCGCCTCCCTTGAACCGAGAATGGCAAGGCTTCCCAACTTGCAGAACGCTGACCGCCATGGACGAATCGAGCTTGCCCGCCCTCACACGCCAGGTGCTTGCGGCGGCTTTCGGCCTGGCCGTGATCTTCGGGGCGCTGTGCCAGCGCACGCGCTTTTGCACGATGGGCGCCATCTCTGACGTCTACACGATGGGGGACTGGCGGCGGGCGCGCCAGTGGATGGCGGCCAGCGGCGCGGCCATGCTGGGCTTCCAGGCGCTCGCGGCCAGCGGTGCCATCGACCCGGCCGCGAGCATCTACACCGGTACCCGACTGCTGTGGCTCTCGGCGCTGGTCGGCGGCGCCTTGTTCGGCTTCGGCATGGTGCTGGGCTCCGGCTGCATCAGCCGCAACCTGGTTCGGCTGGGCGGCGGCAACCTGAAGTCCCTGGTGGTGTTGCTCGTCGCTGCGATTGCCGCCGGGGCGACGTTGCGGGGCCTCACGGCCGTGGCTCGCGTGGGCACGTTGGAGAAGGTCTTCGTCGAGCTGCCGTCCGGGCAGGCGCTGCCGACGCTGGCAGCCCACCTGGTTGGTGGGAGTGCTGTCACCTGGGCCTGGGGCATCGCCGCCGTGCTGGGCTTGGCGTTGCTGGTGGTCGCGTCTCGCGGGCGGGACGAGCGTGCCTGGCCGGTGCTCGCCATCGGCGCGGGCGTGGCCGCGGTCATCACGGCGCTGTGGTGGGTGTCCGGCCACCTGGGCTTTTTGCCGGAGGACCCGCGAACCCTCGAGCCGGTCTACCTCGCCACCAACTCCCGCCGCATGGAATCCCTCAGCACGATTGCGCCGGTGGCTTACGCGGTGGACTGGCTGCTGATGTTCAGTGACCAGAGCAAGACACTGACGCTGGGCATCGCGACGGTCGGCGGCATCGTCGTGGGTGCGGGGCTGATGGCCTGGAAGGAGCGCAGCTTCCGATGGGAGGGCTTTGCTGGCGTTGGCGACCTGGGCCTGCATCTGGTGGGCGCAGTCTGCATGGGCGTGGGCGGCATCGTCGCGATGGGTTGCACGGTCGGGCAGGGCATCACGGGGGTGTCCACCCTGTCCCTCGGCAGCTTCCTGGCCCTGGCCGCGATGGTGGCGGGCGCCTGGGTCGGGCTGCGCTATCAGGAGTGGCGCCTGGACCGCGCCTGAGCCTTCAACAGCTCGCGCAGGTCGTCGTCGCTCATCTCGCCCGGGATGCAGCGTGGCTGCGTGGGCGCGTCGCCGAGCCAGCAGGTCATCGGGATCACACGGCGCGGCGTCAGCTGAGGCTGCACCGCGCATGGGCCGCTGCCGTCGGCAATGACGGGGAATGCATAGCCGCGGCGCTGCACGGTTCGTGTCACCGCCTCAGGCGGGCTGTCCACGGCAATGCCGATGACGGCAGCGCCGGGCACCTCGCGCAGCAGCGCGTCGAGCTTGGCGTTGTGGCGCTGGCAGAAGGCGCAGTCCGGCGACCAGATCACCGCCAGCACGGGCTTGTGGCGCCAGGCGGCCCAATCCAGCGGCCGCCCTTGGACGTCGCTCTTTGGAAGGCCAGATGGGCATGCAGCCCACAGTGCCTCGGCGGCCGGATCAGCCTGGACCCAGCTGCTGAAGCCCAGCAAGCCTGCGAGCAGCCAGCAGACCGGGACCTTCAGCATCTGGGAGGTGAGCAGGCGCACAAGTCGAGGGTCCTGGCGTGGCGGCAGGTGGCGAAGGCGCGAGACACGGTGCTGACGTCAGCAGCAGGAGCCGCAGCACGACGAACGCCGGGGCGCAGCGCCGGCAAACGCGGGCGCTTCCATCTTGACCGGGTGGTAGCCGGCGTCCGTGATCGCGGCCGCGAGTGCATCGGCATCCACTCGCGCGCCGTCGATCCGCACGGCATGCTGGGCGAGGTCCACTTCGACGCGGGCATTGGCATCGACCGCTTGAACCGCCTTGGTGATGGCGCTGACGCAATGGCCACAGGTCATGTCGGCGACTTGGAACGTATGCATGGTGAACTCCTGGTTGAACAGCATGCTCAGTCTGAACCTTGCCCCCATGGGAAGGTCAAGCGCTGTGCCAACGAGCTTTGATGCAGGGCAAACCACGGCCACCGCGAACCCCGCCTGATCGGGCACGGCTCCCTCACGGCGCCGCGCGCTCCATCAGGAGGTAGGTGTTGTAGGCGTTCATGCGGTTCGCGGCCTTGAACAGCGGCAGCCTCTCGTAGGCGCTCCAGTCCGTGGCCGCGTAGGCTTCCTCGAAGGGTTGCATGTCGGCCGCGGCGCGGCCCATGGTGTCGCGGAGGTACTGCAGGTAGTCGCGTGTCAGCCGCAGGTCGGCCAGGGCTTCGGTGGACAGGGGGCCGTGCCCCGGCACGATGGCGGCCGGCGCGCTGTCGATGAGGCGGGTGAGGGCAGCGATCCAGCCCCGGCTGTCGGCCTGGCCCACGTAAGGGATGCGGCCGCGGAAGGCGAGGTCGCCCGCGAACAGCACGCGCGCGCCTTCGACGAACACGGTCAGGTCTTCCGGCGTGTGCGCCGGGCCGACGTGGCGCAGTTGCAAGCGCACGCCCCCCAGTTCCAGCACCTCGTCGGCGCGCAGCCAGCGGTCGGCGGGCACGAGGCGCGTCTTGGCGTCTATCCAGGGCGCGAGGCTTTCGCGGGTGGCTTGCAGCCGCAGCTGCGCGGTGTCGGACTGCAGGTACTCACGCCCCGCCTCGTGGGCCAGCACGGTGGCGCCCTGGTCCTTGAACACCTGCAGGCCGTAGATGTGGTCGGCGTGGTAGTGGGTGAGGATGACGTAGCGAACAGGGAGGGGCGTGATGCGCCGGATGGCCTTGAGCAAATCGGCTGCCACGGCGGGCGAACCCAAGGCGTCGATGACAACCACGCCCGCAGGCGTGACGACGACGCCGGCGTTGGAGATGAAGTTGCGGTTCTCCGGCGTGCCGAGGGCTGCGTCGCCCTGCGCGAACCAGATGTTCGGGGCGACCGGCTGCAAGGTGAGCGGCGCTGCCCATGCACTGAGCCCCGACAGGAGCCAGAACGCAGAGACCAGGATCCACTTCATCGCACGGCGCCCGCTTCGGTGACGGCGGGAGAGGCGTCGCCCTGGTCGACGAGGCGGTCGGTCAGCGCCGCCGCGATCCAGATGCCGGCCAGCGTCACCCACGATGTCGCGGTGAAGACCGCAGCACCGGAGAGCCCGGCACCGACGGCACAGCCTCCGGCGAGCATGCCGCCAAAGCCCATGCAGACGGCGCCGGCGATGTACCGGCGCATGCTCGCGCCGCCCTGGAAGCCTTCGAGCTTCAGGTCGCCCGACAGCGCCGCAGCCAGGAAAGCGCCGAGGAACACGCCCGGGATGAGGCCCACATCGAAGCTCAGGGGCTTGTCGCTGACGAAGAGCACACGGCTGAGCACTTCGGCCGACGGTCCGGTGAAGCTGAGCGATTGGATGGGATGCGGGTCGAACGCGAGTTTGGAGACCGCATAAGTGAACCACCAGCCGGCCGCCACGGTCAGGCCCACGCCGATGGCCCCACCCCAGCCCCAGGCCCCCACACGCTGGCGCCGCGCCCAGAACACGGCGGCGACGAACCAGACGGCGGCGAAGAGCAGGGCGCCCGTGTGACCTATCCCGGTGCGCGCGAGCAGGTCGCGTGCGCCACCGCCGTCGATGGTCCACCACTCGGAGATGGCCAGGCGCAACGGGGACAGGGCGCCCGTTAGCGCGGATTGCGCCGTCACCGCAAAGATCAGGCCCGACAGCAGCGCGCGCAGATTGCCCTGTGCCGCCAGCACCAGCATGCGGCTGGAGCAGCCCCGCGCGAGGATCATGCCGATGCCGAACAGTGCACCGCCGATGGCTGCGCCCGACAAGCTGCCACGTGCAGCGATCTGGCGGGCATTGCTGGCATCGAACGCGCCCAGCAGCGCCAGCAACTGCGTGGCGCCCACGGCGGTGGCGAAGGCAAAGAGCCACACGGTCAGGCGGCCGCCCGTGCGCTGGTTGCGTGCGAACTCGATGACCGCGGCCCGCAGGCAGAAGCGCGAGCGCTGGGTGAAGGCCCCGAAGGCCATGCCGATCACAGCCGCGCCGAGCGCCAGTGTGGCCGGTTCACCGAGCCGGTCGATCAGGGATTCGATGGACATGGGCATTGCGGCCATGGCCGCAGTCTGCGGCGAGGGGCGTCAGCGCGTGTTGAGCACGCTCAAGGCTTGATGTAGGCGTAGCCGGACTTCTGAAGTTTCACGAGGCGCACCACGCCGGAGGGCGTGTAGTCGGCATCCAGCACGAACTGGTCCTTGCTCAGGCCCCGGTTCTTCAGCGTGATCTCGCACACCTCGAAGCGCACGCCGCGTGCCTTCAGCGCTGACACCAGCGGCGCGAACTCGGTGCCGTTGGCCGCCTTCGCACCTTCCATCAGCAGGTCCACGCCCTCGGCGTGGGTCACCACGGTGATCTGCGCGGACGGGTCGGTGTCGAGGTGATTGCGGATGTTGCGCAGGCCCTTGAGGCCCTGCGCGGCTGCGTTGTCGAAGTGATAGACGACGAGGTCACCCGCCCAGGCGAGCGGAGCCGCCAGGAACATTGTGAACAGGACGAGCAGGAAGCGCTTGTGCATGGAAGTCTCCTCGCGGGTGGCGATCAGCCGTTCAGTTCGATCAACTCGGTCACGGCCTTGACGCCGGCCAGCGCGCAGGCGTCGTCCGCCTCGCCGCCGGGGGCGCCCGAGACGCCGATGGCGCCGACAACAGCGCCCGCTGCCTCGATGACCTGGCCGCCGCCGATCGCCATCACCTGGGCTGACTGGCGAATGCCGCTCATGGGCTTGCCGGCTTGCGTTTCGGTCGCCAGTGCCGCGGTGGGCATGCGAAAGCTCGCGGCCGTCCAGGCTTTGCGCGGAGCGATGTCGAGGGTGTGGGCACCGGCGAAGCGGTCACGCAGCAGCACCTGCACCTGGCCGCTGCGGTCCGTCACGGCGACGGCGACCTGGTGGCCAGCCGCGCGGCAGTGCGCCAGCGCGGCACGTGCGGCGACGAGGGCGGTTTCCGGCGTCAGCTGCTGCGTGCTGAAGAGCGGTGGTGCGTCTGCCGCGTGGGCTGCACCTACGCTGCTGAGCACCAGTGCCGCGAGTGGAGCAAGCAGTGTCCGCATCACGGTCTCCTCGTTCAGGAAGGCATCAGCCCGGGGTTGCCCTGCATGGCCACGAGCTTCGGCGTGTTGATCGTGCGCGGCTTCACGCGGCCGCCCTGGCTGCGCAGCCAGGTCTCCACGTGCTCCCACACGGGCTTCACGCCCGGCGCGTTCTTGGCGTCCTCCGCCACCGGCGCCCAGCCGGCCACCTTGTAGCGCTTGTCGGCCTCGATGGGCTTGCCGTGCAGGCGCATGTCGGCAATGCGCCGGCCCATGGCTTCCGTGGGCTGCATCGTGTAGGTCAGGCCCCCGACGCGCACCATGTCGCCGCCTTGCTGGTAGTAGGGGTCCGGGTTGAATAGGTTGTCGGCGACGTCCTCAAGGATGGTCTTGATCGTCGCGCCGGTCATTTCGGTGAGCGTGGCGTACGGGTAGGTGATGGCGAGCTGGTCCATCAGCAGCTCGCGCGTGATGGTGTCGCCCGGCAGCAGGCTGGTGCCCCAGCGGAAGCCGGGCGAGAAGGCGATGTCGGCGCCCTGGACGTCCATCAACGCATCGCAGATGAGCTGGTCCCAGCTGCCGTTGAAGTTGCCCCGGCGGTAGAGCAGGCCGTCGGTGACGGCCAGCTTCTCGTTCAGGCGCTTCTCGAACGGAGCGCGGATCTTGGTGATCAGCGCCTGCATGTCGGCGTCCGGGCGCAGCTGGTTCGCGAAGACGGGCAGCAGGCGGTAACGGAAGTCCACCAGCCGGCCGCCCTTGACGTCGAAGTCCATCACGCCGAGGAACTTGCCGTTGCTGCCGGCATTCGTGACCAGCGTGGTGCCTCCGGCGTTCTTGACCGGCACCGCCATCGGCACGCCGTCGTGCGTGTGGCCGCCGAAGATCGCGTCAATGCCGCGCACGCGCGAGGCCATCTTGAGGTCGACGTCCATCCCGTTGTGCGACACGATGCAGACGAGCTGGGCGCCCGCGGCCCGCGCTTCATCCACGACCTTCTGCATGTTGGCGTCCTGGATGCCGAACTCCCAGTCCGCCACCATGTAGCGCGGGTTGGCAATGGGCGTGTAGGGGAAGGCCTGGCCGATGATCGCCACGGGCACGCCATTGATCGTGCGTAGCGTGTAGGGCTTGAACACCGGGTCGCCGAAGTCGGCCGTCTTCACGTTCTGGGCGACGAACTCGACCTTGCCGGCGAAGTCCTTGTCGACGATCTCCTTCACCCGCTCCATGCCGTAGGTGAACTCCCAGTGCCCGGTCATCACGTCCACGCCGAGCAGCTTGCAGGCGTCGACCATGTCCTGCGCGTTCGTCCACAGCGACGTGGCGGAGCCTTGCCAGGTGTCGCCGCCGTCGAGCAGCAGCGCGCCGGGGCGGCTGGCCTTCAGGCGCTTCACCAGCGTGGCGAGGTGCGCGAAGCCGCCCACCTTGCCGTAGCGGCGCGCGGCCGCATCGAAGTTGAGTGCGGTGAACGCGTGTGCAGACGCCGTACCCGGCCGCATGCCTGCAGCCTTCAGCAAGCGCTCGCCCACGAGGTGGGGCAACTGCCCCTGCATGCTGCCGATGCCCAGATTCACGCTGGGCTCGCGGAAGTAGATGGGCTGGAGCTGCGCATGGCAGTCCGTCATGTGCAGCAGGGAGACGTTGCCGAAGGGTGGCAGGTCGTAGAACTGGGCTTCTGCCTTCTCGGGAGCCGCCTCGGCTACTCGGGCCAGCGGCAGACCGGCCGCCGCCGCGCAGCCGAGCACCTGCAGGAAATCGCGCTTGGACAGGGACATGGCGCGCCTACTGGTTGACCGGAGACTTCGGGTCCAGCAGCAAGGCCATCACGTCGCGGATCTGCTGCTCGTTGAGCAGTTCGGCATGGCCGAAGCGCGGCATGTTGGAGCAGGCCGAGTAGGCCTTGCTGTTGTAGAGCTTGCCCCAGGTGTACTTGACGATGGCGGCGGCCGCCGGGTCCGCGGGGTCGGTGACGCCGCGCAGCTTGCCGTAGTTCCAGAGGCTCGGGCCGATCGTGCCGAAGGAGATTTCCTTCTTGTCGATCTGATGGCAGTTGTAGCACATGGCCCCATTCTTGGCGGGGGCGGCGCTGGCGTCCGTCCAGGTCATGCCACGGCCGTTCTGGGCGAGCTTCTCGCCTTCCTTCCAGTCGCCGATGTACTGCCCGTCGGCCGGCCACTTGATGGTGGCCATCTGGGCGGCTTCGATCTTCTTCGTGACGGCGGCTGATGGCGGCTTGGCCTGCGAGCAGGCCCTTTGTGCGTCGTCCTGGTTCAGCCGGTCGAGCTTGGCAATGCCCTGCTCGCGGAACGAGGCGCGCATCATGGCGTCGGCCTGCTGGTCGAGTTGCTTGGCCGTCTGGGCATGGGCGCCGGTGGCCGCAATCAGCGTCATGGCCGTGAGGTATCGGATTTTCATGTCGGTCTCCTCAACGCTTGATGGCAGGGGCGATGGACTCGGCGCCCTTGGCGTTGACGCCCATGTAGACCCCGAGCGCGATGGTGACGTCGGAGGCGAAGCCGGGGTAGGGGAAGCGCTGCTGGCGGAAGCAGTCGTTGAGCCGCCGCTGCATGCTCCACATCTCGCCACTGGAGACGCGATAGGCAGGCCACGCCGCGAAGCCCACGCCGTCGCCCGGGTTCTTCGTCAGGTCGGGCAGATCCTGCAGGCGGATGCGCTTGCCGGCTTCGCCGTGACAGCTGGCGCAGGAGAAGTCCATCGGCCCGCCGCGGTAGAAGAAGGCCCGCTTGCCGAGCTCGTAGGCGCGCTTCTCTTCAGGATGCTTCTGCGGCAACGCCATCTTCATGCCGCGCGACATCGACGAGATCCACGCGGCCAGGGCCGTCACCGACTTCTGCTCATCCTTGTCGAAGGGCGTGGCGGCAATCTCGGCGGCATCGAAGCCCTGCAGCGTCTGCATGCAGGTCAACAGGCGTGACTCCAGGTCCTGCACCTTCTTCGTGTCCGGAAAGTAGCGCGGCAACTGGGCCCACGCGCCCTTGACGACGCCGGGGCCGAGCCCTAGGTCGCAGGCCTCCAGCGTGGTGTTCTTCGGCCCGCGAGGCGTCTTCCAGAGGTCTTCACCCTTGGCTTCAAACAGCTCGGCGGGGTTGCCGTCTTCGAGCATCTTGCGGTATTCGGCGATGCCGTCGGCGGCCGTTTTGGGCTGGGGCGGGGTCTGGGCCACCAGGGGTAGGGTGGCAGTGGCACTGGCCGCGATGGCGGCGAACGCAATCAGTCGTGAGCGCATGGGCCCTCCTGCAGTGGCGAACGGGCGAATCAGCGGCCGGTCACGAGACCGTGGCTTCGTCGGTGCGGGTCTCGCCGCGGTTGTCGCGCCAGGTGACGGCGATCTTGTCGCCGGCCTTGGCACCCTTCACGATGAACTGCAGGAAGGGGTTCTTGGAAACGGACGGACCCCACTCGGCGGTGAGCACGGGCTTGCCGTTGAGTTGGGCGGTCACTTCCTGGATGAACCAGGCCGGAATCGTCTTGCCGGCGGGGTCCTTGCGGAGGCCGGTTTCCATCTCGTGGCTCATCAGCACACGAACGGTGGTCTTGTCGCCGGCCGCCTGGGCTCGGATGCGCATGGGATCGGGCATGTTTTGTCTCCTGATGTCGTTGTGCGAGAGATCGGGTGGGGCAGGGCGATCAGCCGCCGCAGCCACCGAGCGTGACCTTGACTTCCTTCTGGGCGTAAAGCACGCGGCCGTCGGCCATCAGCGCCACGGCGAGCACGTTGGAGGATTGGCCCATCTTGACCCGCGTGGTGAAGCTGGGCTCGACGAACTCGTTCACGTCGAAGGCTGCGGACAGCACGCTCGGGTTCTTCTCGACCAACAGCAGCAGGCGCTTGGCGCCGGGCAGCGAGGTAGAGGCGCCCACCGGCACGACGGCACCGTTCTCGGCGATGTCGGGCGCGGTGACGGTCACATCCTTGCTCTCGACCGGAGCGCCAGCGCCGAGGGCCTTCATCAGGTCGGCGATGGTCTTGGCCTCGAAGGCCGCGGTGGGGTAGGCGGCCAGCGCAGCACGGGGCAGCAAGCCCAGTCCGCCGAGCATCAAGGCCACCTGAGCGGAGCGGGCCAGCGCCATGCGGCGGTTGAGGGGGTTCGTCATGGGTGTCTCCTTCAGGCGGTCCACGTTAGAAGTGTTGGTGTGCGAATGCATGCGGGCAATCCAGGGGTCAGCGGCTGGCCGCACCGGTGGCGAGCCAGTTCGCCAAGGTCTTGAGATCAGCGTCGGATAGCGCCTGTGCGGGCATGGGAATCGGACCCCAGACGCCCTGGCCCCCCGCCTTGATCTTGCCGGCGAAGTAAGCCTCGGCGTCCGCGCGGCCGGCGTACTTGGTGGCGACTTGCTTGAAGCCCGGGCCGACGAGCTTTTGCTCCATGCCGTGGCAGGCCGTGCAGGAGTGCTTCTTGAGCAGAGCCAGTGCATTGGCCGTGCCGCTCGGCGCGGCTGGAGGCGGGGCGGCAGGCGTTGCAGCGACAGTGATCGGCCCGTCGCGCCGAGCGCCCGGCGGGCGAGTGGTGTCGACGCCGCGCTGGGGGCCGATCAGGCGCTGCTGTTCGGCCAGATTGCCGTTGTTGTTCCGCGCGAAGTCGGGCAGCAGCGAGGCCACCTTGGGCTCGGCCTCGCAGTCCTTCATGCAGGCGGTCGCCTTCACGTCGAAGGCGCCGGGCTTGCCCATGCCCTTGCCGGGCCACATGGCGTGCGCGGTCGTCACGCCATTGCGGTTGGGCATGCGCTTCTGCACGTCGGCGATGTTGGTGTCGCTCAGTGTGAAGCCGTCCGGCACGATGCCGCCCAGGTTGAGCAGGTAGGCCGTGACGGCGTAGACCTCATCCGTCTTCAGCGACTTGGGCGCGTTCCAAGGCATCGCGCGGTTGATGTAGTCCCACAGCGTCGATACGGTGGAAACCTTCATCAGCGTCGTGCGGCCCGGGAAGGTGGTGTCGTTCAAGCGTGCGACGCGGCCGGTCTTGATGTCTTCGGCCGTCGTGCCGCCCACCAGGGGAGAGAACACCTCGTTGCTCTCGCCGAACACGCCATGGCAGGAGGCGCACTTGGTTTCCCAGATGTCCTGACCCTGGCTCACGGTGCCGGCGCCTTTGGGCAGGCCTTTGAAGTCCGGGCGGACGTCGATGTCCCAGGCCTTGATCTCCGCGGGCGTGGCGGCGCGCCCGATGCCTGGGTAGGTCGACTGCGCCGAGGCGGTCAGGACTGCCAAGGTTCCGAGCAGCAGGGCGAGGAAGGGCTTACGAGAGCTGGACATTGCGCACCTCGCCGCTCTCTTCGACCAGCCAGGACTGGATCGCGTTGTTGTGATAGATCGACCGCGTGCCGCGAACCGCGCGCAGCTGGCGGGTGCTGGGTTGCACATAGCCGGTCTCGTCCATGGCTCGGCTCTGGATGAGGGCCGGCTTGCCGTCCCACTGCCAGTCGAGCGTGAAGCGGGTGAGGCACTTGCTCATAACGGGGTCCTGCAGGCGCGCCGTGCGCCAGTTGCGGCCCCCATCAGTCGTCACGTCCACGCGCTTGACCTTGCCGCGCCCTGACCAGGCCAGGCCGCTGATCTGGTAGTAGCCCTTGTCGAGCAGCACCTGGCCGCCGGACGGCGTTGTGACGACGCTCTTGCATTCCTGCGTGCTGGTGTACTGACGATGCAGGCCGCCGGGCATCAAGTCGATGTAGTGGACGGTTTCGTCCTTGGTGCCGTAGGGCTGATCGCCAACTTCGAGCCGGCGCAGGTACTTGACCCAGCTCACGCCCTGCACACCCGGCACGACCAGCCGAAGCGGATAGCCCTGCTCGGGCCGCAGCATCTCGCCGTTCTGGCCGTAGGCGACGAACACCTCGCCGCTCTCCACGAGTTCCATCGGCACCGTGCGCGTCATGCTGGAGCCATCGGCGCCCTCGGCGAGGACGTAGCGGGCGCGTTTGTAGTCGACGCCGCACAGGTCGAAGAGCACGCGCAGCGGCACGCCGGTGAACTCGCTGCAGCTGAGCATGCCGTGCGTGTACTGGCAGGTCGGCACGGCCACGTTGCCCCACTCGACGGCGGTGTTGGCGCCACACTCGATGAAGTGGATGCGCGAGACGGAGGGCAGGCGCATGATCTCGTCCATGGTGAAGACCTTGGCGGCCTTGACCATGCCGTTGACCATCAGGCGATGCTTGGACGGGTCGATGTCCCACCAGCCCTGGTGGTGACGCTCGAAGTGCAGACCGCTGGGCGTGATGATGCCGAACAGCGACTGCAGGGGTGCAAAGGACACCGAGGCCTGGGTGGTCTGCGTCAGGCCCGGGCTCTGGCGGCGCTGCACGTTGACTTCGAATTTGGACGGCTTGCCGTAGCCGCCATCGGAAGCCACACCCTGGCCCAGACCCGTGCTGTGTTCGGGCAGGTTCAGGATATTGGGATCACC
>JBHIWE010000068.1:0-18459 GCA_041987645.1 Acidovorax sp.
GTGATCTTTCTGATCGGCGACTTCACCACGTTGATCGGCGACCCCTCGGGCCGCAACACCACCCGTCCGCCGCTCACGCCCGAGCAGATCAAGGTCAACGCCGAAACCTACTACACCCAGGCCGCCAAGGTGCTGGACCCGGAGCGCACCGAGATCCGCTACAACAGCGAATGGTGCGAGCCTCTGGGCTCCGTCGGCATGATCCAGCTCGCCGCCAAGTACACGGTGGCGCGCATGATGGAGCGCAACGACTTCCACCAGCGCTTTACCGACGGCAGCTCGATCAGCCTGCACGAATTCCTCTACCCGCTGCTGCAGGGCTACGACTCGGTCGCGCTCAAGAGCGACCTGGAGCTCGGCGGAACCGACCAGAAGTTCAACCTGCTGATGGGTCGCCACCTGCAACAGGAATACGGCCAGGAGCCGCAGTGCATCCTGACGATGCCGCTGCTGGTGGGCCTGGACGGTGTGGACAAGATGTCCAAGTCCAAGAACAACTACATCGGTATCACCGAAGAGGCCAACACCATGTTCGCCAAGGTGCTGTCCATCTCCGACACGCTGATGTGGGACTGGTACACCCTGCTGTCGTTCAGGAGCCTGGCCGAGATCGAGGCGCTCAAGGCCGAGGTGGCGGGCGGCCGCAACCCCAAGGACGCCAAAGTGGCGCTGGCCAAGGAGATCACCGCGCGCTTTCACAGCGCCGCGGCGGCCGATGCGGCCGAGCAGGACTTCATCAACCGCAGCAAGGGCGGCGTGCCTGATGAGATCCCCGAGGTGTCGCTCGCCGGCGCGCCGCTGGGCATCGGCGCGCTGCTCAAGCAGGCCAACCTGGCCCCTTCGACCAGCGAGGCCAACCGCCTGATCGACGGCGGCGGCGTGCGCGTGGACGGTGCCGTCGTGAGCGACAAGGGCCTGAAGCTTTCGGCGGGCACTTTCGTCGTGCAGGTGGGCAAGCGCAAGTTCGCCCGCGTGACGCTGGGCGCCTGACGGTCAGACCGAGGGCGCTGCGGCGGGCCGCGCCCTCGACGATCCTGTGTCCTTCGCGGAGGCGGTGCGCGAGGTCTGCGCGCTCGTGTTGGAGGGCGTGGCGTAGCGCCCGGTCTCTCGATCTCCGTCTGCCGGAGGTGGCCGTGCGCTCATCAGGCCAGGTCGTCGTTGAGGTCCGGGTCGGGCACTTCGCCGATGGCCTTGCGCGTGGCCTCGGCCTGCAGCAGCAGCCAGTCGCAGAAGGCCTTGATCTCGGGCCGCTGTGCGCTGCGCGGGCCCACCACCAGCCAGTAGGCCAGCGGCGAATCCAGCCGGAGGCCAGGCAGTACCTCCACCAGGTCGCCTGCGGCCAAGGCATCGGCGACCAGCGGCATGCGCGCCAGCGCCAGGCCCTGGCCGGCCAGCGCTGCCTGCACGATCTGCTGGGCGTAGTTGAAGTACAGCCAGCGCTTGGGCTGCAGCTTGTCGTGGCCGTTGAGCTCGAACCAGCGGCGCCAGCTCAGCCATTCCAGGTTCTGCGTGCGATGGGCGTCGCCGGCCTCTATCAGCGTGAACTGGGCGATGTCTTCCGGCCGGCGCAGGGGGGGCGCGCTGTTGAGCAGCCAGGGGCTGGCCACCACGGCCAGCTGTTCGCCGAAGAGCCGCTGGGCCCCCGGCTCGATGGTGCCTGGCAGGCAGTAGCGCAGCGCCAGATCCACATCAGAGGTGTCCAGATCCACGATGGTGTCGGTCGCGTCGATGCGGATGTCGATGTCGGGGTTGTCGTGCTGGAAGCCTTCCATGCGCGGAATGAGCCAGACCGACGCGAAGCTGGCCCAGGTGGTGATGGCCACGCTGCGCCGCCCCGAGGTCTGGCGCACCAGCCGCACGGTGGCGTCGATGCGTTCCAGCGCCGGGGCCACGGCGCGCTGCAGCTGCGCCCCCGCGCTGGTCAGTTCCACCGCGCGCGTATGGCGCAGGAAGAGCATCACGCCCACCTCGTCTTCGAGCGCCTGGATCTGCCGGCTGACCGCCGACTGCGTGAGCGCCAGCTCTTCCGCCGCCGCGCGGAAGTTCAGGTGCCGCGCCACCGCGAGGAAGGCGCGCCAGTGGCCGGCGGCCACGGGCCGGGTGCGCAGATGGGCGGTGGGGTGCGACGTGGGGGAATGCATGGGGGTGGCGTATTTGATGTGATTTTGGAATTAATCGGTTGGCTTTGTCTCATCAATGCCGATGTGCCCCGAATTCCCGCAGGGGAACGGGCCCTGCCTGCCAGAGGAATTCTGCCATTGATGCGAATCATGAATGGTTTCGCTCGCTGCTTTTCATTGGACGCGGGCTTGCCCGCCGAGCACCATCAAGGCCGTTGGGGTCCATGGTGGACCCCGCTTCCGGAGCCGCAGCAATGAACCCGATCCATGTCCTGACCCAGAAAACGTCCTCCCTGTCCGGCGACGTGGCCGTGCAGGATGCCGACATCCACACCCTGCCCACGGGCCAGGCGAAAAGCCTGCTGTCGCCCGCGGCCATGTCGCTGCGCGTGATGCGCGGTCATGCCTGGGTGACGCTGGACGACGGCCCGAACGGAGCCTGCGACCAGGCGGCGGGCGACATCTTCCTGCACGCCGGGCAGGTCCTGTGGGTGGTGGCGGGCCAGCGCGTGGTGCTGGAGCCGCTGGGGCGCGAGGCGCTGCAATTCTGCTGGCGCGCGGCCGGTGCGGCCAGCGTGGCGAATGCCGCCAGCGATGCGCCCGTGCGTGGCGGGGTCGCGCAGTCCGCAGCGCAGTGCGCCTGAGGGGCGGTTCACCGCCGCTTGCGCGCCACACCCCAGGCAAAAAGAGCTGGCAGCGCCGGATGGAAGGGCGCTGCCAGCTCTTTTTTTGATAGCGCTTGCAAACGGTTCAGTCCAGGCCGCTCATTCCAGCTCGATGGGCAGATCGGCGAAGGCCCGCAGCGCTGCCAGCCCGCGCAGGGACTGCAGTCGCTCCAGCGCGGTCGCGTCTTCGAGCGTGCTGTAAGCCAGGCTGAAGTTGCGGAAGCGGCGCAGGGTGATGGGGCCGTCGTGCAGCACCTCTACGTAGAGATGGCGCGGGTCGTTGCGAATGCGTTCCAGCAGCGCGCGGACCTCGTCCTCCGGCCCCTCCAGCTGCTGGCCGAAGCGCTGGCCGTCGAACACCAGCAGCCCGGTGATGCCGCGCCGCAGGTTCTCGCGGCGGGCGTGGCTGGCGATGCTGGCGATTGCGCTGAGAGGCTGTTCGTGTGAAAAGAGACTGGTGTAGAGGATCTCGTACAGAGGCTGGGAATTTGACATCGCCGGCACTGTGAGCCAGCACAGGGACTGGGCGCAATGTCAAAAGACATGATGCCCTCCGGCACAGCACCCGCTGTTGCGCCGACGCCTATGGCGTGGTGTGGCTCGCTGAAATTTCGTGCGCAGCGACGTGGCGGGGGGCATTTTGGCCCCGTGGCAGCCCCTAGAATCGCGCCCGCCATGAACGCAGTCGCCCATCCCTCCGTGTGTCCACGTCAGTGCGAGGACTGCGGTCTGCGCCGTTCCCCCGCCTTCACCGCCGCCAGCCCGGTGGAGATCCAAACCATCGAGAGCTTGCGCACCGGCAGCCTGTCGGTTCCCGCCGGGGGCACGCTGATCCGCGAACGTCAGATCAATGCGCGGCTCTACACGCTGTATTCGGGCTGGGCGATTCGCTTCAAGACGCTCTCCGACGGGCGCCGGCAGATTCTCAACTTCCTGCTGCCGGGCGATCTGGCCGGTCTGCAGCAGCAGTTCGGCGAAGTCTCTTCGCACGGCGTGGAAGCCATCACCGACTGCCATTTCTGCCTGTTTGAAGACGACGCGCTCTGGAGCCTCTACCGCGAACATGCCCGCCTGGGCTATGACGTGACCTGGCTGGCGGCCCGCGAGGAAAGCCTCGTGGACGAGAACCTGCTCACCGCCGGCCGCCGCAGCGCGCCCGAGCGCGTGGCCATGCTGCTGATGCAGCTGCACCGGCGGCTCGAGCGGCTGGGGCTGACGGCGGCCGACGGATCGGCGCCCTTCCCCATCAATCAGCAGCACATCGCCGACGCGCTGGGCCTGTCGCTGGTCCACACCAACAAGACGCTGCGCCGGCTGGCGCAGATGGGGCTGCACGAGCTCTCTGGCGGGCGCCTGCGCATCCTGAACGCGCGCGTGCTGGCGCGCATCGCCGAGTTCTACGACAGCATTCCGCGGCTCGCGCCTCTGCTGTAGCGCCTGCCGCCGGCTGGCCGCACGGCAGGGGGCGCTGCCGCAGCGCCGCACATAATCAGGGCTCTCTTTGTCCGTCCGCCGCCTGCGCCCCTGCACCTGCGGGTGCGCTACGGCGTCCCGATGCTTTCGCCCTCATGCCCATGAACGCTGCAACCGCCCAGGCCACGCTCTCCGCCGCCGCCTCTTCCTCTTCGCCGTCCGCGCTGGACATCATCATCATGGCGGCCGGCAAGGGCACGCGCATGAAGAGCCGCACGCCCAAGGTGCTGCAGCGCCTGGCCGGCCGGCCGCTGCTGTGGCATGTGCTCGATCAGGCTGCCAGCCTGCAGGCGCGCCGCGTGGTGGTGGTGACCGGCCATGGCGCTACGGAAGTGGAAGCATCCACCGCAGGTGCAGCGGGGGCTGGTGGCGATTTCGACCTCAAGTTCGTGCGGCAGGAGCCGCAGCTGGGCACCGGCCACGCCGTGCAGCAGGCCGTGCCGGCGCTGGCCGGCGACGGCACGGTGGTGGTGCTTTCGGGCGACGTGCCGCTGACCCGGGCCGACACGCTGGCCGCGCTGGTCGCCGCATCGCGGCCCGACGCCGCCCAGCCTGCGCGGCTGGCGCTGCTCACGGTGACGCTGGCCGACCCCACCGGCTACGGCCGCATCGTGCGCCGTGCGGACGGCGCGGTGCAGGGCATCGTCGAGCACAAGGACGCGAGCGAGGCCCAGCGCGCCATCGACGAGGTGTACAGCGGCATCATGGCCGTGCCCGCGCCGCTGCTGGCCGGCTGGCTGGCGCGCCTCTCGAACGACAACGCCCAGGGCGAGTACTACCTCACCGACATCGTCGCCATGGCCGTGGCCGACGGCGTGCCGGTGGTGGGCCACCGCATCCGCGATGCGCTGCAGGTGGCCGGCGTGAACAGCCCGCTGCAGCTGGCCGAGCTGGAGCGCGCCCACCAGCTGGCCCAGGCCCGCGCGCTGATGGAGCAGGGCGTGCGCCTGGCGGACCCGGCCCGCTTCGACCTGCGCGACGACCCGCGCACCGGCGCGCGCGGCCAGCTCGTGTGCGGGCAGGACGTTGAGATCGACGTGAATGCCGTATTCACCGGCCGCGTGGAGCTGAGCGAGGGCGTGCGCATCGGCGCGAACTGCTGCATCGCCAACGCCACCATCGCCGCGGGCGCGGTGATCCATCCCTATACCCACATCGACGGCGAGCGGGCCGGCGTGCAGGTGGGCGAGGGCGCGCTGATCGGCCCCTTCGCGCGGCTGCGGCCGGGCGCGGAGCTGGGCCGCGAGGTCCACATCGGCAACTTCGTCGAAGTGAAGAACTCCACCCTGGCCGACGGCGCCAAGGCCAACCACCTGGCCTACCTGGGCGACGCCACGGTCGGCGAGCGCGTGAACTACGGCGCGGGCAGCATCACCGCCAACTACGACGGCGCCAACAAGCACCGCACCGTGATCGAAGCCGACGTGCATGTGGGCAGCAACTGCGTGCTGGTGGCGCCCGTCACCATCGGCGCGGGCGGCACCGTGGGCGGCGGCTCCACCATCACCAAGAGCACGCCGCCGGGCGCCTTGAGCGTGGCGCGCGGAAAGCAGATCGTGAAGGACAACTGGCAGCGGCCGGCCAAGGCATGACGGCAGAATCCACTCCAGAGTACGACGGCCTGGACGTGCCGGCGCTGCGCGCCCTGCTGGCCCGGCGCGACCAGGCGCTGGCCGATCTGGCCGCCACGCAGGACGAGCTGCTGCGCGCCGTTTCGCACGACCTGCGCGCGCCGCTGCGCCACATCACCTCCTACGGCCCGCTGGTGCGCGAGCTGATCGACGAAGCCACGGCAGCCGGCAGCCTGACGGCCGAGGCCAGCGAAGAAGCGCTGGCCTTCCTTGCCACCATGGACCAGTCCGCCCGCCGCATGGGCCGCATGCTCGACGGGCTGCTCACGCTCTCCCGTGCGGCGCGTGCGCCGCTGCAGCCGATCACGCTCGATGTGCAGGCGCTGGTGGCAGAGGCCCGCACCGCGCTGGCGGGCGCTGCCGAAGGCCGTGCGGTGCAGTGGTCGGTCGATGTGCGCGGCGTCGCGCTGCGGGGCGATGCGGCCCTGCTGCGCCAACTGCTCGCCGAGCTGCTGCGCAACGCGCTGCAGTTCACGGCCGGCGCCGCCCCGGCCTGTATCGCCGTGGTGGCCGAGCACCTGCCCGGCGGCGGGGCGCGCCTGCAGGTGCGCGACAACGGCAGCGGTTTCGACCCGGCCCGGGCCGGCGTGCTGTTCGGCATCTTCCAGCGCCTGCACCGCGATGCCGACCAGGCCGGCGTGGGCACGGGCCTGGCCACCGCCCGCACCATCGTGCAGCGCCACGGCGGGCGCATCGCCATTGCCGCGCAGCCCGGTGCGGGCTGCACCGTCACCATCGACTGGCCCGCCGAGGCCGTGGCCGGCGCCGGCGACTGAGCCCCCGGCCGCGCATTCCTTTGCTATTAATTCAGTAGCTCAAGGCGCAGTATTGTTGGGCGCCAGTGGCACTTTGGTATCGAACTTGGCGCGCTTGACGGCGAAGAAGGCCTTCACGTTGCGCACGTTGGCATCGGCCGTGAACAGCCGCTGCGCCAGCGCCAGATAGCCCGGCATGTCGGGCACATGCACCACCAGCACGAAGTCCGGCCCCGGCGCCACGCGCCAGCACTGTTGCACTGCTGATTCGGCCACGGCGCGGGCCTCGAAGGCGTCCTGCAGCTCGGCGCCCTGGCGGTCCAGCGTCACCTCGGCCAGGGCTGTGAGGCCATGGCCCTGCCAGGCCGCCAGCCGGTCGGGCTGCAGGATGGCGACCTGCCGCTCGATAAGTCCCAGCTCGTGCAGCCGCTTGATGCGCCTGAGGCACGTGGGCGGCGAGATGTGGGCGCGCTCGGCCAGCGCCTGATTGCTCAGGCGGGCATCGGTCTGCAGCCAGTCCAGCAGGCGCAAGTCGATGGCATCCAGCGTGAAAGATTCCATTTTTTCGCAGTTTATGGTGGTTTATTTCAATGATGACATCATTGGAAATAAACGGTCATATCTGGCTGAAATTCAATTGGAAATTTCATGGCGTCATGCCTACCATGCGCTCAGCTTGTAGGGTTCAGCCTACAGAGAGCACAGCGGCCTGGCACACGGTTCCATTCATCGCCAGGCTTGCGTGCACAGTTTCCTCACTCGTTCATCGCAGGAGCTTCATCCATGTGCGGCATCGTCGGCGCGGTTTCCACGCGCAACATCGTTCCCATCCTCGTGCAAGGCCTGCAGCGCCTCGAATACCGGGGCTACGACTCCTGCGGCGTGGCCGTGCATGAGGCCAGCATGGGCAATCAGCCCACCGGCGGCCTGCGCCGCGCCCGCAGTACCTCGCGCGTGGCCGAGCTGCTGGAGCAGGTGGTGGAGGACCGCGTCGAAGGCGCCACCGGCATCGCCCACACCCGCTGGGCCACGCACGGCGCGCCGGCCGTCCACAACGCGCACCCGCACTTCAGCCATGGCCCAGGCGTGGGCGCGGACCCGAGCGCCGGCGAGCCCCTGCGCCTGGGCCGCGTGGCCCTGGTTCACAACGGCATCATCGAAAACCACGAAGAGCTGCGCGCCGAACTGCTGGCCCGCGGCTACATCTTCACCAGCCAGACCGATACCGAGGTCATCGCCCATCTGGTGGAGAGCCTCTACAACGGCGACCTGTTCCAGGCGGTGCAGGCCGCAGTGCAGCGGCTGCACGGCGCCTACGCCATCGCCGTGATCCACAAGGACGAGCCCCATCGCGTGGTGGGCGCGCGCGCCGGCTCTCCGCTGATCCTGGGCGTGGGCCAGAACGAGCACTTCCTGGCGAGCGACGCCATGGCGCTGGCCGGCGTGACCGACCAGATCGTCTATCTGGAAGAGGGCGATCTGGTGGACCTGCAGCTGGGCCGTTACTGGATCGCCAACAAGCAGGGCCAGCCGCTGGACGTCACCCAGCGCCCCGTGCGCACCGTGCTCGCCCACAGCGGCGCGGCCGAGCTGGGCCCCTACCGCCACTACATGCAAAAGGAAATCTTCGAGCAGCCGCGCGCGATCGCCGACACGCTCGAAGGCGTGCAGGGCATCACGCCCGAGCTGTTCGACGGCCAGGGCCAGCACGGCGAGCCCGGCACCGCCGCCTGGCGCGTGTTCAAGGAAATCGACTCCGTCCTCATCCTGGCCTGCGGCACCAGCTACTACAGCGGCTGCGCGGCCAAGTACTGGCTCGAATCCATTGCCGGCATCTCCACCCAGGTCGAAGTGGCCAGCGAATACCGCTACCGCACCAGCGTGCCCAATCCGCGCACCCTGGTCGTCACCATCAGCCAGTCCGGCGAAACCGCCGACACACTTGCCGCGCTGCGCCATGCGCAAAGCCTGGGCATGCACCACACGCTGACCATCTGCAACGTGGCGACCAGCGCCATGGTGCGCGAGTGCAAGCTGGCCTACATCACCCGCGCGGGCGTGGAGATCGGCGTCGCCTCCACCAAGGCCTTCACCACGCAGCTGGCGGGCCTCTTCCTGCTCACGCTGGCTCTGGCCCAGTCGCGCGGCCGCCTGAGCGAAGAGCAGGAAGCCGCGCACCTCAAGGCCATGCGCCACCTGCCTGTCGCCCTGCAGGCCGTGCTCGCGCTGGAACCGCAAGTCATCAACTGGGCCGAAGACTTCGCCCGCAAGGAGAACGCGCTCTTCCTGGGCCGGGGCCTGCACTACCCCATCGCGCTGGAAGGCGCGCTCAAGCTCAAGGAGATCAGCTACATCCACGCCGAGGCCTACGCCGCCGGCGAACTCAAGCACGGCCCGCTCGCACTCGTCACCGCGGCCATGCCGGTCGTCACCGTTGCGCCCAACGACACCCTGCTGGAAAAGCTCAAGAGCAACATGCAGGAAGTGCGCGCCCGCGGCGGCGTGCTCTACGTGCTGGCCGACGCCGACACCCGCATCGACAGCAGCGAAGGCGTGAACGTCATCCGCATGCCCGAGCACTACGGCGCGCTGTCGCCGCTCCTGCACGTCGTGCCGCTGCAGCTGCTGGCGTATCACACGGCATGTGCGCGGGGGACGGATGTGGACAAGCCGCGGAATCTGGCGAAGAGTGTGACGGTGGAGTGAGAGCGGGGCCCGCTGTCACAGCCTGGAGGTGCTGACAGTCGGGCCGAAGGTCGCGGCCACGCTGCGCTCGGTAACCACCTTGGCCGCTTCAAGCTTGAAATTGCGGCTTAATGTGCTTCTTCTTCTCTTGATGAACCGCCGCTAGTTTCATATTCCGCCTTAATAAGCTGGCATCTAAAACGGCAGCAGCCCAGATTCCCCGGGTGAGCAATACGGTGGCGGCCTCCCGGGCGCTCCGCGTGCAGGCCTGAAACCGGGGGAACGGATAGTCCTGAACGGCTTGGCGGGGCCGGGGGTGGAGCGGTAGCGGTGGCGGCTGGCCGCCAGCGGGCTTGGAACCTCACCCAGCTGCTTCTCCTCCCTTGTCCGACAGCCTGGGCCGTTGCGGGCCCTTAGCTTGGGGGCTGAATCACCCAGGAGCTCGACCATGGTCACACCCCAACATTCCCCCCGCAGTCCCGCAGGTTCGCCGCATCCCGCGCACGTCAAGGCACAAGAGGCGGACCACGCCCGGCGCCGCGTGCCGTCGGTACGGATCGTCCTGCTGGCCCTCGTCGCCGGCTTGATGGTGGCGAGCGCTGTGGGCTACCTCGTGCGCGACCAGATCTACGACCCGGCCCACAGTTACGGCACCGAATCGCCGCACATGGTGCCGCCGGCCGAGAAGGCGCCGGCAAGCCCTTGATGGCGACACGCCCCGGGGGGCTCTGTGCCGGTTGTTCTTGGAACGCGGCTTGACAGGGCGGCATGGCAAAGAACTCCGGCGCCACTAACCGTCCACCCCGTGCGTCAGGCGCCCATCGCGGCAACAAGGCGAGCCAGCCTTCCAAGCGCTGCGCGGCCTGCGGGCTGACCATGACCTGGCGGCGCAGCTGGGCGCGGAACTGGGAAGAGGTCAAGTACTGCTCCGAGCGGTGCCGCCGCAGCGGCAAGGGCTGACGGCGGGCAGCGCGGCTGGGGCCGCGCGCCGGCCCATCCCTCAGAATGCCGGCATGACGCAAGGCAAACGCATCTCCATCGCCATCGCAGACGAAGCGCTCGCGGCCATCCGCGCCCTGGGGGCTGCGGCCCGGCAGGCACGGCTCGCGGCCGGCGAGGGCCAGGCGCAGGCCGCCGCCCGGCTGGGCGTGCATGTGCAGACCATCGGCCGCATCGAATCGGGCGAGCCCGGCGTGGCTGTGGGCCATGTGCTGGGGCTGCTGGCGCTCTACGGCATCGCGGTGGATTGCCGGCCCGGCTGAACGGGCTGCACGCGCAGCGCAGCGCCCCGATGTGCAACGCAGCGATGCGCTTGATTTGATTGACAACTAAACTAATAGCCCGCAGACTGGCCGCTCCAGCACTTGCGAAGGCGGCGTGTCATGAAGATTGTGTGCATCGGCGGCGGTCCCTCGGGCCTGTATTTCGCGCTGCTCATGAAGCTGCAGGACCCGTCGCACGACATCCGCGTGGTCGAGCGCAATCGGCCCTACGACACCTTCGGCTGGGGTGTGGTCTTCTCCGACCAGACGCTGGGCCACCTGCAGTCCGCCGATCCGGTCACGGCCGGGAAGATCCTCGATGCGTTCAACCACTGGGACGACATCGAGGTCCACATCCACGGGCAGACGGTGCGATCCGGCGGCCACGGCTTCTGCGGCATCGGGCGCAAGCGCCTGCTCAACATCCTGCAGGCGCGCTGCGAGGAGCTGGGCGTGCAGCTGGTCTTCGAGACCGAGGTGCAAAGCGATGAAGACTATGCCGACGCCGACCTGGTGATCGCGGCCGACGGCCTCAACAGCCGCATCCGCACCCAGTACGCCGCCACCTACCAGCCCGATATCGACCTGCGCCTGTGCCGCTTCGTCTGGCTGGGCACGCAGCAACTGTTCGACGCCTTCACCTTCGCCTTCGAAAAGACCGAGCACGGCTGGTTCCAGGCCCATGCCTACCGCTTCGACGCCCACACCTCCACCTTCATCGTGGAGGCGCCCGAGCGCGTCTGGCGCGCCGCGGGCCTGGACACGATGGAGAAGGAAGACGCCATCGCCTTCTGCGAAAAGCTCTTCGCGCGCCACCTGGGCGGCCATCCGCTCATCTCCAACGCTGCGCACCTGCGCGGTTCGGCGCAGTGGATCCGCTTTCCGCGCGTGATCTGCCAGCGCTGGGTGCACCACAACGGCCAGGCGCCGGTGGTGCTGATGGGCGATGCGGCGCACACGGCGCATTTCTCCATCGGCTCGGGCACCAAGCTGGCGCTGGAAGACGCGATCGAGCTGGCGCGCTGCATCGGCCGCCGGCCCGGCGACCTGAACGCCGCGCTGGCCGACTACGAGGCCGTGCGCAGCGTGGAGGTGCTGAAGATCCAGAACGCGGCGCGCAACTCCACCGAGTGGTTCGAGAACGTCGAGCGCTACGCCAGCCTGCCGCCCGAGCAGTTCGCCTATTCGCTGCTCACGCGCAGCCAGCGCATCAGCCACGAGAACCTGCGGCTGCGCGATGCCGGCTATGTGCAGCGCTACGAAGACTGGATCGCCCAGCGCGCCGGCCTGCCGCAGCGCCGCGCCGACCGGCGGGCCGTGCCGCCCATGTTCACGCCCTTCACGCTGCGCGGCGTCACGCTCAAGAACCGCGTCGTGGTCTCGCCCATGGCCCAGTATTCGTGCGCCGACGACGGCCTGCCGGGCGACTACCACCTCGTCCACCTGGGCGCGCGCGCCATGGGCGGCGCGGGGCTGGTGTTCACCGAGATGACCTGCCCCTCGCCCGATGCCCGCATCACGCCCGGCTGCCCGGGCCTCTGGAACGAGGCGCAGCGCGATGGCTGGAAGCGCATCGTCGATTACGCGCATGCGAACAGCACCGCCAAGATGGCGATCCAGCTCGGCCATGCCGGCGCCAAGGGCGCCACGCGCCGGGCCTGGGAAGGGATCGACCAGCCGCTGCCCGAAGGCGAGCGCTGGCCGCTGCTTTCGGCTTCGCCGCAGCAATACCTCGAAGGCGTGAGCGACACCTCCCGCGCCATGACCCGCGCCGACATGGACCGGGTGCGCGACGAGTTCGTGCAGTCCACCCGCTGGGCCGACGAGGCCGGCTTCGACTGGCTCGAGTTCCACTGCGCGCACGGCTATCTGTTCAGCAGCTTCATCTCGCCGCTCACCAACCGCCGCAGCGACGAATACGGCGGCCCGCTCGCGAACCGGCTGCGCTACCCGCTGGAGGTGTTCGCCGCCATGCGCGCCGCCTGGCCCGGCGAGAAGCCCATCTCGGTGCGCATCTCGGCGCACGACTGGGTCGAGGGCGGCATCACCCCCGACGACGCGGTGGAGATCGCCCGCGCCTTCAAGGCCGCCGGCGCCGACATGATCGACTGCTCTTCCGGCCAGGTCAGCAAGCAGGAAAAGCCGGTCTATGGCCGCATGTTCCAGACCCCCTTCGCCGACCGGGTGCGCAACGAGGCGGGCATCCCGACCATCGCGGTCGGCGCCATCACCGAGGCCGACCACGTCAACGGCATCATCGCGGCCGGCCGCGCCGACCTCTGCGCCGTGGCGCGCCCGCACCTGGCCCACCCGGCCTGGACGCTGAACGAGGCCGCGCGCATCGGCTACTTCGACGTGCGCTGGCCGGTGCAGTACCAGGCCGGCAAGGTGCAGCTGGAACGCAATCTGGAGCGCGAGCGCGCAGCCGCTGCGCAGGCGGCGGCGCTCTCGCCCTTGCAGCGCGCCCAGCAACAGGCGGAGGCGGGCTGATGGCTGCAGGCACCCACCCCATGGCTGCGAAAGCGCTGCACGGCCGCCATGCGGTCATCACCGGCGCGGGGCGCGGCATCGGCGCGGCCATCGCCCGTCGGCTGGCGGCCGATGGCGCGCGGCTCACGCTGCTGGGCCGCAATCTGGACGTGCTGCTGGCGCTTTCCGCGCAGCTGCCCGCATCGGCCCAGGCGCTGCCGCTGGCCTGCGACATCACTTCCGAGGCCAGCGTGGCCCAGGCCTTCGCCGCCGCACGTGCGGCGGCCGGGCCGGTGGCCGTGCTGGTGAACAACGCCGGCCAGGCGGAGAGCGCGCCCTTTCACCGCATGGACGCGGCCCACTGGCAGCGCATGCTCGACGTGAACCTGACCGGCACCTTCACCTGCACCCAGGCAGCGCTGGCCGACCTGCTGGCCGTGGGCGCGGCCGGCGGCGCGGCGCGCATCGTCAACATCGCCAGCACGGCGGGGTTGCGCGGCTATGCCTACGTGGCGGCCTATGCGGCGGCCAAGCACGGCGTGATCGGGCTGACCCGTTCGCTGGCGCTGGAGCTGGCGGCCAAGGGCGTCACCGTCAACGCCGTGTGCCCGGGCTATACCGACACCGACATCGTGCGCGAGAGCGTGGAGCGCGTGGCCGCCAAGACCGGCCGCAGCGCCGAGGCGGCGCGGGCCGAGTTCGTGCGCGGCAACCCGCAGGGCCGGCTGGTGGCGCCCGACGAGGTGGCCGACACGGTGGCCTGGCTCTGCGGCGCGGGCGCGGCGGCGGTCACGGGGCAGGCGATTTCCGTCTCGGGCGGCGAGGTGATGTGACATGGAGCGCAGCCGCAGCAACCACAAGACCTCCCCGGCGCCGGCGCCCGTGCTCGACGACGAGCGCATCGGCCACGAGGCCCGCGCCGTCGCGGGCGACCATATCGACCTGAAGATCTGGCTGCGCCTCCTGGCCTGCAGCCGGCAGATCGAGCAGCAGATCAGCCAGCGCCTGCGGGCGCGCTTCGGCATCACGCTGGCGCGCTTCGACTATCTGGCGCAGCTCGAACGCCACCCGGGTGGTTTGCGCATGAATGCGCTCTCGCGCTACCTCATGGTGACGGGCGGCAACATCACCGGCCTGACCGACCAGCTCGCCAAGGAGGGCCTGGTCGAGCGCGTGGACGACCCGGACGACCGCCGCTCCTGGCGCGTGGCGCTCACGCCCAAGGGCCGGCGCGACTTCGCCGCCATGGCCGCCGAGCACGAGACCTGGCTCACCGCCATGTTCGAGAACCTGGGCGCGGGCGACAAGGACCAGCTCTTTGCCCAGCTGGGCCGCCTGCGCATGCAGCTGGCCCAGCACCAGGCGGCGCTCGCGGCGGAGCCGCCCGCAGGGCCTGCCCTGCCTGCCGCCGCATCGTCTCCCCCGTCGTCTGCCCGCAAGGCACCTTCCCGCAGGAAAACCGCTCCATGACCGACCGCATCGACCCGGCCCTCGTCGCCGCCAACCGCGCACCGCTGGCGGGCTACGCCGCCACCCATTTCCTCTGGCAGGTGGAGGGGGCCGTGGGCACCGTTACGCTGAACCGGCCCGAGCGCAAGAACCCGCTCACCTTCGATTCGTATGCCGAGCTGCGCGACCTGTTCCACCGCCTGCGCCACGCCAGCGACGTGCATGCCGTGGTGCTGCAGGGCGCGGGCGGCAACTTCTGCTCGGGCGGCGACGTGCATGAAATCATCGGCCCGCTGGTGCAGCTCAACGCGCCCGAGCTGCTGATGTTCACGCGCATGACCGGCGCGCTGGTGTCCGAGATGCGGCACTGCCCGCAGCCCATCATCGCGGCCATCGACGGCGTGTGCGCCGGGGCCGGCGCCATCATGGCCATGGCCTCGGACCTGCGCCTGGGCACGGCGCGCAGCAAGACGGCTTTTCTCTTTAACCGCGTGGGCCTGGCCGGCTGCGACATGGGCGCCTGCGCCATCCTGCCGCGCATCATCGGCCAGGGGCGGGCGTCGGAGCTGCTCTACACCGGCCGCTCGCTGCCCGGCGACGAGGCCGAGCGCTGGGGCTTCCTCAACCGCCTCTGCGAGCCTGACGCGCTGCTGGCCGAGGCGCAGAAGCTGGCGCAGGACATCGTGGCTGGCCCCACCTTCGCCAACGGCATTACCAAGACCATGCTGCACCAGGAATGGGCCATGACAGTGGACCAGGCCATCGAGGCCGAAGCCCAGGCCCAGGCCCTGTGCATGCTGACCGGCGACTTCGAGCGTGCCTACCGCGCCTTCGTCGAAAAGCGCCGGCCGGTGTTCGAGGGCAATTGAGCCCGCGCTGCCGTTTGCTATTGAATCAATAGCTGCCAGCGCTTCTGAAATAAGCGCTGAGGCCATTTTCCGACATGAATCAGCCGCCCATCGCAGGGGTCGGCCAAGGAGTCCCGCATGAGCGACACCCGCTACCTCGACTGGCCCTTCTTCGAGGACCGCCACCGCGATCTGGCCCGCAGCTTCGATGCCTGGGCGGCAGAGCACATCACCGATGCCCATGGCCGCGACGTCGATGAAGCCTGCCGCACCCTGGTGCGGCGCCTGGGCGCGGCCGGCTGGCTGCGGCATGCGGTGGCGGCCGATGCCGGCGATGCCATCGACACCCGCGCCCTCTGCCTGATCCGCGAGACGCTGGCGCGCCATGCGGGCCTGGCGGATTTCGCCTTCGCCATGCAGGGCCTGGGATCGGGCGCCATTTCGCTCGCCGGCGACGCGCAGCAGCGCGCGCGCTACCTGGGCCGCGTGGCCGCGGGCGAGGCGATCGCTGCATTCGCGCTCTCCGAGCCCGAGGCTGGCTCCGACGTGGCCGCCATGGCCTGCTCGGCGCGTCAGGAAGAGGAGGGCGGCGACTACCTGCTGGACGGCGAGAAGACCTGGATATCGAACGGCGGCATCGCGGACTTCTACGTGGTCTTCGCCCGCACGGGCGAGGCCCCGGGCACGGCCGGCCAGGGCGTGCCCCTGCGGGACACGCGGGGCATCAGCGCCTTCATCGTCGATGCCGGCACGCCCGGCTTCGAGATCGCCGAGCGCATCGAGGTGATCGCGCCGCACCCGCTGGCGCGCCTGCGCTTCACGCAGTGCCGCATTCCGGCCGCGCAGCGCATCGGCGTGGCGGGCGAGGGCTTCAAGATCGCCATGCGCACGCTGGACGTGTTCCGCACCTCGGTGGCGGCCGCCGCGCTGGGCTTCGCACGCCGGGCGCTCGACGAGGCCCTGGCCCGCGCCACGCAGCGGCGCATGTTCGGCGGCGTGCTGGCCGATTTCCAGCTCACCCAGTCGAAGCTGGCGCAGATGGCCACCGCCATCGACAGCGCCGCGCTGCTCACCTACCGCGCCGCCTGGATGCGCGACCAGGGCCAGAACGTGACCCGCGAGGCGGCCATGGCCAAGCTCACCGCCACGGAGAACGCGCAGCAGGTCATCGACATGGCCGTGCAGATGTGGGGCGGGCAGGGCGTGGTGAGCGAGCAGCCGGTGGAGCGGCTCTACCGCGAGATCCGCTCGCTGCGCATCTACGAGGGCGCCACCGAGGTGCAGCAGCTCATCATCGCGCGCGACCTGCTGCGCGCCTGGAGCGCGCCTGCGGCCGGCACCGCCACCTCAGGGTGATCCCGCTGGCCCGTTGATTGCTTTATTTCTAAAGTAATTGCGGTTTCTGCACGCTTCGCACCAAAAGGGGGTTCCCGCATGGCCAGCGCACACATCGACACCTTTGCCCGTGACCGGCTCCCGCCGGCCGCGATGCAGCCCGAATTCCTGTTCGAGCTGCCGGAGCTGCAGTTCCCCGAGCGCCTGAACTGCGCCACGGAACTGCTCGACCGCGCCGTGCAGCGCGGCTGGGGCGGGCGGCTCTGCGTGCGCGGCGCGGGCCTCTCGTGGACCTATGCCGACCTGCAGGCCCAGGCCAACCGCATCGCCAACGTGCTGGTGCGCCGCATGGGCCTGGTGCCCGGCAACCGCGTGCTGCTGCGCGCGCCCAACACGCCGCTGCTGGCCGCCTGCTGGTTCGCAGTGATGAAGGCCGGCGGCATCGCCGTGGCCACCATGCCGCTGCTGCGCGCCAAGGAGCTGCAGGCCATCATCGACAAGGGCCACATCAGCCACGCGCTCTGCGATGCGCGGCTGGCGGGCGAACTGCACGCCGCCGCCCGCGCCTGCCCGGTGCTGGCGCAGGTGCGCTGCTTCAACGCTGCTTCAGCCGACGGGCTGGAGGCGGCCATGGCCGAAGAGAGCGAGCTTTTCGACAACGTCGATACCGCCGCCGATGACACCTGCCTGCTGGCCTTTACCTCGGGCACCACCGGCGTACCCAAGGCCACCATGCATTTCCACCGCGACGTGCTGGCCATCTGCGCCTGCTGGCCCGGCCACGTGCTGCGGCCGTCGGCGGACGACGTCTTCATCGGCAGCCCGCCCATGGCCTTCACCTTCGGGCTGGGCGGCCTGCTGCTGTTCCCCATGAAGTTCGGCGCTTCCACCGTGTTGCTGGAAAAGGCCTCGCCTGCCCAGCTGCTGGACGGCATCCGCGACTACGGAGCCACCGTGCTCTTCACCGCGCCCACGTCCTACCGCGCGATGGCCGCGCAGGGCGAGGCGATCCGCGCGGGCACGCTGCAGCGCTGCGTTTCGGCGGGCGAGGCGCTGCCCGCCGCCACCCGCGCGCTCTGGAAGCAGGCCACCGGCATCGAGCTCATCGACGGCATCGGCGCGACCGAGATGCTGCACATCTTCATCTCGGCCGACGAGGCCCATGCCCGGCCCGGCGCCACCGGCGTGCCCGTGCCCGGCTACCGCGCCCGCGTGGTCGATGCCGAGGGCCGGCCGCTGCCGCCCGGCTCCGTGGGGCGCCTGGCGGTGCAGGGCCCCACCGGCTGCCGCTACCTGGACGATGCGCGGCAGTCGCAGTACGTGCAGCATGGCTGGAACCTGACCGGCGACGCCTACCTGATGGATGAGGACGGCTATTTCCATTACCAGTCGCGCACCGACGACATGATCGTCTCGGCCGGCTACAACATCGCCGCGCCCGAGGTGGAAGACGCCCTGCTGCTGCACCCCGCCGTGGCCGAGTGCGGCGTGATCGGCGTGGCCGACGAGGAGCGCGGCCAGATCGTCAAGGCCTTCGTGGTGCTGCGACCGGGCCATGCGCCGGGGGCGGAGATGGCGCGCACCCTGCAGGACTTCGTCAAGCAGACCGTGGCTCCGTATAAATACCCACGCGCCATCGACTTCGTGGACGCCTTGCCGCGCACGGAAACGGGCAAACTCCAGCGGTTCCGGCTGGCGGAGTCCGCTGCCGCGCCGGTGGCGGCCTGAGGCTCCGGTTCGCACCGCCGCCCAGGACGACATTCCACC
>JBHIWE010000069.1:0-18393 GCA_041987645.1 Acidovorax sp.
ACTACGACACCTCCGACCGCCTGTACTTCGAGCCGCTGACGCTGGAAGACGTGCTCGAAATCGTGGACAAGGAAAAGCCACACGGCGTGATCGTGCAGTACGGTGGTCAGACGCCGCTCAAGCTCGCGCTGGGTCTCGAAGCAGAAGGCGTGCCGATCATCGGCACCAGCCCCGACATGATCGACGCTGCCGAGGACCGCGAGCGCTTCCAGAAGTTGCTGGGCGACCTGGGCCTGCGCCAGCCGCCCAATGCTACGGCGCGTACCGAAGCGGAAGCCCTGGAAAAGGCAGCCACGCTGGGTTACCCCCTGGTGGTGCGTCCCAGCTACGTGCTGGGCGGCCGTGCGATGGAAATCGTGCACGAACAGCGCGATCTGGAGCGCTACATGCGTGAGGCAGTCAAGGTGAGCAATGACTCACCCGTGCTGCTGGACCGCTTCCTGAACGACGCCATCGAGTGCGATGTGGATTGCCTGCGCGACCCCGAAGGCAAGACCTTCATCGGCGGTGTGATGGAGCACATCGAACAAGCCGGTGTGCACTCGGGCGACTCGGCCTGTTCGCTGCCCCCGTACTACCTCAAGCAGGCCACGGTGGACGAGCTCAAGCGCCAGTCGGCCGCCATGGCAGAAGGCCTGAACGTGGTGGGCCTGATGAACGTTCAGTTCGCCATTCAGGAAGTGGATGGCAAGGACGTGATCTACGTGCTGGAAGTGAACCCCCGTGCATCGCGCACGGTGCCGTTTGTCTCCAAAGCCACCGGCATCCAGCTGGCCAAGGTCGCCGCACGCTGCATGGCGGGCCAGTCGCTGGCTTCGCAGGGCATCACCAAGGAAGTGACGCCGCCTTACTTCAGCGTGAAGGAGGCTGTGTTCCCCTTCGTCAAGTTCCCCGGTGTGGACACCATCCTCGGCCCCGAGATGAAGTCCACCGGCGAGGTGATGGGCGTGGGCAAGACCTTCGGCGAAGCCTTCGTGAAGAGCCAGCTGGGTGCGGGCACGCGCCTGCCGACTTCCGGCAAGGTGTTCCTCACGGTGAAGAACAGCGACAAGGCCCGCGCTGTGTCGATCGCCCGCGATCTCGCCGCCATGGGCTTCGAGCTGGTCGCCACCAAGGGCACGGCTGCTGCAATCGCCGAAGCTGGCGTGCCGGTGACGGTCGTCAACAAGGTGACCGAAGGCCGCCCGCACATCGTGGACATGATCAAGATGGGCGACATCGCCATGGTCATCAACACGGTGGAAGAGCGCCGCAACGCCATTGCCGATTCGCGCGCGATCCGCACCAGCTCGCTGCTGGCACGCGTGACCACCTTCACCACCATCTTCGGCGCGGAAGCAGCCGTGGAAGGGATGAAGCACCTCGACAACCTTGAGGTGTATTCGGTGCAGGAACTGCACGCCCAGCTGAAGGCCTGAGAGCCCTGGGTCTGTCTGCTGCCCATGGCGGCGGCAGGCCTTCGGTGTGGATGGCTGCTGCAAACGGCGGCATAATCTGCACACGAACGAACTGAAACCGCCGCGCGGCAACGCGCGGCGGTTTGCTTTTGGTGGTATCGCAGCGCCCCTGAGCAGCGATGCCGGCATGCCGAAAAAGGATCGCGCCCAGTGCGCGGCACGAGAGTTGAACGGAGAGATTCACCCATGGCCACCATTCCGATTACCAAGCGCGGAGCAGAGAAGCTGAAGGAAGAGCTGCACCGCCTGAAAACCGTCGAGCGTCCCGCTGTGATCAATGCGATCGCCGAAGCGCGCGCACAGGGCGACCTGAGCGAAAACGCCGAATATGAAGCCGCCAAGGACCGTCAGGGCTTCATCGAGGGCCGCATCCAGGAGGTCGAAGGCAAGCTGTCGGCTGCGCAGATCATTGATCCGAGCCAGCTCGATGCCGGCGGCAAAGTGGTGTTCGGCGCCACGGTCGAGTTGGAAGACGAAGACAGTGGCGATACCGTCACCTACCAAATCGTGGGTGAGGACGAGGCCGACCTGAAGCTGGGGCTCATCAACGTGTCCAGTCCGATCGCTCGTGCGTTGATCGGCAAGGACGAGGGCGATACCGCCGAAGTGCAGGCCCCGGGCGGCGTACGCCACTACGAGATCGTGGCAGTCAGCTACCGCTGACAGGTCGCCGCCCCGACGCCATGCGAGATCGCCTGCCCGTTCTGGCTGCCGCACTGTGGTGGGGGAGCCTCTCCGCGGTCGGATTCATGGTGGTGCCGATGCTGTTTGCGCATCTGCCCAGCCCCGCGGCAGCGGGCGCGATGGCCGCGCGCCTCTTTGAGGCGCAGACCTTCATTTCCATGGCCTGCGGCGTGCTGCTGCTGGTCATCTCACGGCGCAGGCATGCCGAAACCCAGGAGGCCTGGGCGCAGGCTGCCATGGTCTTCATCATCGGCGGGCTGCTGTTGGCGTTGCTCGCGCAGTACGGCGTGGCGCCGCGCATCGTCGCGCGGCAGAATCTCAAGCTCTGGCACTCGGTCGGCACCGCGATGTATGCCCTGCAGTGGGTGTGCGCGCTAGCGGTGTTGTGGCGCACCGCCAGGCGTTGAATCGCGGTCCCGCCTTGCAGCCTCCCTCGGCGCGCAAGGCGGCTGCATCTCTTCCGCCTCCTCGTTGAGACGGATGCCTTCTCCGCTGGTGCGATTGGCGCGCTGGATTACTCCCGCCAATGCTCCGCCACCCAGGTGGCCGGCTCGATATGGCGAAAGCGTCGGTTGCGCCGGCCTGCCAGCGCGTCGGGCGGATTGCATTCCCCGTGAAAAATCACGATGCGCGCATCTTCCGGTACCACGGGCGGTTTCCAGTAATTGGTCGGCCAAGGCGGAATGCTGTGGTACTTGAAGCTCGGGCACCAGGCTTTGGGCCAGTAAGAAAGATGGCCCTGGCGATGCATGAAGTCCGATAGATAGGCCTGTTCGTTACGAAAGCGCTGGCGCACCTCTTCAACATGGCCGCGGAAGTACTCCAGCACGTCCGGGTGGGCGCCCAGCTCGAAACGGTACACCGACGAATTGCCGGTGATGCGCCACGGGCGCTTGTAGTCGTGAATGATGACGAAGCGGCCGGGCTGGGTGAAGAACCCGTCCAGGCTGCCGGTGACGACCACGTCCACATCCAGAAAGAGGGCTGTGCCGCGCAGGCCGTGCATATCGGCGCTGAAGGTGGCGAGCTTGGTCCAGCCGCGCTCGGGGATGCCGGGCGGAAGGTCGAGCGGCGGAATGGGCAGGCACCGCACCTCGGGCCGGATGCCTGTGGCGTCATCGGTGAGGCAGACGAACTGGAAGTCGCCCGTCAGGTGGCGGCGCACCATGGCGTAGAGCCGGTTGACGTATTCGGGGCCGTATTTCCTGCCCCACTTCATACAGATGACGTGGCGCTCAGGCGCCGTAGCGCCAGGCATCAGTCAGCCTGCCGCTTCTTGACGGACTTCTGCTTGGGCTTGGCCCGCTTGATCTGGCCGCCGGAGGTGAGGCGCTGGTTGCCCAGCACGCGCAGCTGCTTGACCTCGGGGCGCTGGCCGCCGCGTTTGCTGAACTTCAGCACCTTCACGTCGCGCGGGCCGGGCATGCGGTCTTCGTCGACGGTCTTTTCCTTCGGAGGAATGGGGCGCCACAGCACCAGCAGCTTGCCGATGTGCTGGATCGGCGCGGCGTTCAGGTCGTTGGCCAGTTGCTGATAGATCTGCTCGCGCGCGACGCGGTCGTCGTTGAAGACGCGCACCTTGATGAGACCGTGCGCGTTGAGCGCAGCGTTGATCTCTTTTTGCACGGCGGGCGTCAGGCCGTCTCCGCCGATCAGGACGACGGGGTCCAGGTGGTGGGCTTCGGCGCGGTGTTCCCGGCGCTCGGCGGGAGTCAATTGAATAAGGGGCATGGACGTATTATCTCAATGCGCCGGGTTCGGGCCGGCAAGCGGCTTTCCCGGCAGGCGATTGCACTCAGCGGAAAACAGATGAAAGCCAGCAACAACAAACCCAAGAAGGTCAACAAGGCGTGGCTGCACGACCATGTGAACGACCCCTACGTCAAACAGGCACAGAAGGACGGCTACCGCGCGCGTGCAGCATACAAGCTCAAGGAAATCGACGAACAACTGAGCCTGATCCGCCCGGGGAGCATCGTGGTCGACCTCGGATCGGCGCCGGGGGCATGGAGCCAATATGTGAGGCGCCGGCTGTCGCCGGAGGGCGCCGCAGCGGGCACCTTGAACGGCACGATCATCTCCCTGGACATCCTGCCCATGGAGCCCATCGAAGGCGTGACTTTCTTGCAGGGCGACTTCCGCGAGGAATCCGTGCTCGTGCAGCTGCAGGAGGCCGTCCAGGGGCGTGCGGTCGATGTGGTGGTGTCCGATATGGCCCCCAACCTGTCGGGCATTGCATCGGCAGATGCAGCGCGCATATCGCACCTCATCGAACTGGCGGTGGACTTCGCCCGTGCCCACCTGAAGCCCGACGGCACGCTCGTGGTCAAACTCTTCCACGGCAGCGGTTATGCCGAGTTGGTGCAACTGTTCAAGCAGCATTTCAAGACCGTCAAGCCGTTCAAGCCCAAGGCGTCGCGCGACCGATCCGCAGAGACTTTTCTGGTGGGCATCGGCTTGAAATGATGTAGGCCTCGGCCTTCGCCAAGGGGCACGCTATAGGCGTCATAGCCCTTGTCAAGGTAGGGCGGGTATAGGCCGTGGCTTGAAACGCCTAAAATGTGCCGCAAATGCGTCGAGATGGTTCATGACAAGGTCACGGCCATCCAACCCTTCTCAATCTGGAGTTCCGCTTGAACAATCAGTGGTTTTCGAAAATCGCAGTGTGGCTCGTCATCGCCATGGTGCTGTTTACGGTGTTCAAACAATTTGACACCCGCACCGGCGCGGGCGCAGGAACGGTGGGCTATTCCGAGTTTCTGGACGAGGTGCGCAGCAACCGTATCAAGAGCGCCACCATCCAGGAGGGGCAGGGTGGTACCGAGATCGTCGCCACCACCAACGATGACCGCAAGATCCGCACGACGGCCACTTATCTCGACCGTGGCCTGGTCGGCGATCTGATCAACAACAACGTCAAGTTCGACGTCAAGCCACGCGAGGAAGGTTCGCTGCTGATGACTCTGCTGGTCAGCTGGGGCCCGATGCTGCTGCTGATCGGCGTGTGGGTGTACTTCATGCGCCAGATGCAGGGCGGTGGCAAAGGCGGTGCCTTCAGCTTCGGCAAGAGCAAGGCTCGCATGCTCGACGAGAACAGCAATCAGGTCACCTTCGCCGATGTGGCCGGCTGCGACGAAGCCAAGGAAGAAGTGAAGGAAGTCGTGGACTTCCTGAAGGACCCGCAAAAGTTCCAGAAGCTGGGCGGCCGCATCCCGCGCGGCCTGTTGCTGGTGGGCCCTCCTGGCACCGGCAAAACGCTGCTGGCCAAGTCCATCGCGGGCGAAGCCAAGGTGCCTTTCTTCAGCATCTCCGGCTCCGACTTCGTCGAAATGTTCGTTGGCGTGGGCGCAGCACGTGTTCGCGATATGTTCGAGAACGCGAAGAAAAATGCGCCCTGCATCATCTTCGTGGATGAAATTGATGCAGTCGGTCGCCAGCGCGGCGCAGGCCTGGGCGGCGGCAACGACGAGCGCGAACAGACCCTGAACCAGATGTTGGTCGAGATGGACGGTTTCGAAACCAACCTGGGCGTGATCGTGGTGGCTGCCACCAATCGGCCCGACATCCTGGACGCTGCACTGCTGCGCCCCGGCCGTTTCGACCGGCAGGTCTATGTGACGCTGCCCGACATCCGTGGCCGCGAGCAGATCCTGAATGTTCACATGCGCAAGATTCCGGTGGGGCAGGACGTGAACCCGAGCATCATCGCCCGCGGCACGCCCGGCATGTCCGGCGCCGACCTTGCCAATCTCTGCAATGAAGCCGCCCTCATGGCCGCGCGCCGCAGTGCGCGTACCGTGGAGATGCAGGACTTCGAGAAGGCCAAGGACAAGATCATCATGGGCCCTGAGCGCAAGAGCATGGTGATGCCCGAGGAAGAGCGCCGCAACACGGCCTATCACGAGGCAGGCCACGCGCTCATCGGCAAGCTGCTGCCCAAGTGCGACCCTGTCCACAAGGTGACGATCATCCCGCGCGGCCGAGCTCTGGGCGTGACGATGAGCCTGCCCGAGAAAGACCGCTACAGCTACGACCGCGAGTACATGCTCAACCAGATCAGCATGCTGTTCGGTGGCCGTATCGCGGAAGAGGTCTTCATGAACCAGATGACGACCGGCGCCAGCAACGACTTCGAGCGCGCTACCTCCATCGCCCGCGACATGGTGACGCGCTACGGCATGACTGAAGCCCTGGGGCCGATGGTCTACGCGGAGAACGAAGGTGAAGTCTTCCTGGGCCGCTCGGTCACGAAGACTACCAACATGAGCGAGCAGACCATGGAAAAGGTGGACAGCGAGGTGCGTCGCATCATCGACGAGCAGTACGCCCTGGCTCGCCGCCTGATCGAAGAGAACCAGGACAAGATGCACGCCATGGCCAAGGCGATGCTGGAGTGGGAAACCATCGACAGCGAGCAACTCGACGACATCATGGCCGGCCGCCCACCTCGCCCACCCAAGGACTGGACGCCGCGCACACCGTCTTCTGGCGGGGACAAACCAGGCGGGGGCACGCCTGCGGTTACGACCGATCCGGCTCCGACGGCTGCCTGAGCGGCGTTGGGGACGTTCATCGACCACACGGGGCTTCGGCCCCGTTGTCTTTTTCCGGGCAACCTTGCCTCCGACTGCTGCGGGCTTTCTCCTTCATCCAGGCCCCGTCGGGGTGCCCTTCCACTCCCGTTCTGAGTTCGACGCAACGATGGCCTCTTCATCAGTCTCTTCCTTCTGGCGCACGGCGCGGTTCGATCTCGATCTCTCGCGCCCGCGTGTGATGGGCATCGTCAACGTGACGCCAGATTCCTTCTCCGATGGCGGGCGGCACCGGGGCCAGACGGTCAGCGCTCTGGCCCACTGCGAGCAGCTGCTGGCCGAGGGGGCGGACATCCTCGATATCGGGGGCGAGTCCACCCGCCCGGGCAGCCCTGCGGTGTCGCTGGATGAAGAACTCGCCCGCGTGCTGCCCGTGGTGCGGGAGGCCGTGGGGCTCGGCGTGCCGGTCTCCGTCGATACCTATAAGCCCCAGGTCATGCAGGCAGTGCTCGATCTGGGCGCCGACATCGTGAACGACATCTGGGCGCTGCGGCAGCCGGGCGCAGCCCAGATCGTGGCCGCCCACCCTTCCTGCGGGGTGTGCCTGATGCACATGCACCGTGATCCCCAGACCATGCAGCAGACACCCATGCAGGGCGATGATGTCGTACCCGAGGTGCTCTCTTTTCTAGAGCGCACCGCGCAGCAGATACGAACCCTCGGAGTCGATGAGGCCCGCATCGTGTTGGATGCGGGCATTGGCTTCGGCAAGACCGTAGAGCAGAATTTCGGGTTGCTGGCGCGCCAGCAGGAATTGCTCGCAGCACCTTATCCCTGGCTTGCGGGCTGGTCGCGTAAGTCCTCATTGGGGGCGGTGACCGGATTGCCGGTGAACGAGCGTCTGGGGGCGAGCGTGGCGGCGGCGCTGCTGTCCCTGGAGCGGGGGGCGAGCATCGTGCGCGTGCACGATGTGCGTGATACCGTAGCGGCCATCAAGGTCTGGCAGGCCGCCCGCCAGGCAGCTTGAAGGGCCCTGGGCGTCCGAGATGATTCCTGCATAAAAACAATATCTTCGTTTGAGAAAGACGGCTATGAAGAGGAAGTATTTCGGCACCGACGGCATTCGCGGCACAGTGGGCCAAGAGCCCATCACGCCCGACTTCGTGCTGCGGCTGGCCCATGCGGTCGGCCGCGTGCTCCGGCGGACGGAGGCCCGCCCCACGGTGCTGATCGGCAAGGACACGCGCATTTCGGGCTACATGCTCGAAAGCGCTCTCGAATCGGGTTTCAATTCGGCGGGTGTCGACGTTGTACTGCTGGGGCCCTTGCCCACTCCGGGCGTGGCCTATCTCACTCGAACGCAGCGTGCGAGCCTGGGGGTGGTCATCAGTGCCAGCCACAATGCCTATCCCGACAACGGCATCAAGTTCTTCAATGCCTCGGGTGCCAAGTTCCCGGACGCCTGGGAGCAGTCGGTGGAGGATGCGCTGCAGCAGGAGCCCGTGTGGGCGGATTCGGCCTCGCTGGGAAAGACGCGCCGGCTGGATGACGCTGCGGGCCGTTACATCGAATTCTGCAAGAGCACGTTTGCGCAGAATCTCACCTTGCGCGGGCTGACCATCGCGGTGGATGCGGCGCATGGCGCGGCCTACCATATCGCGCCCAAGGTGTTCCATGAGTTGGGCGCCGAGGTGCTGGCGATCGGTTGCTCGCCCGACGGGCTGAACATCAACCACGAAGTGGGCGCCACCCATCCCGAGGCGCTGGTGCGCGCCGTGCGAGCCAACCACGCGCACTACGGCATCGCGCTGGACGGCGATGCGGACCGCCTGCAGGTCGTGGATGGCCAGGGTCGCCTCTACAACGGCGATGAACTGCTCTACCTAATGGCCATCGACCGACTCGACCGCAATCAGAGTGTTCCCGGCGTCGTCGGCACCTTGATGACCAACATGGCTATCGAGGTGGCCTTGCGTGCGCGCGGAATCCAGTTCGTGCGCGCCCAAGTCGGGGACCGCTACGTGCTGGAAGAACTGGCGCGCAACGGCTGGCTGTTGGGCGGAGAGGGCTCGGGCCACCTGCTGGCGCTGGATCGCCAGACCACCGGTGACGGGCTGGTGAGTGCGCTGCAGGTGCTCGAAGCCTGCGTGCGCAGCGGTCGCACGCTGTCGGACCTGCTGGCCCAGGTGACCCTCTTCCCCCAGGTGTTGATCAACGTGCGGCTGGTCCCGGGCCAGGACTGGAAGAACAACCCCAGGTTGGCCGATGGCGTGAAGGCGATCGAGTCAGAACTCGGGGATGCGGGCCGCGTACTGATTCGGGCGAGCGGAACGGAGCCCCTGGTTCGGGTGATGGTTGAGGCGGCGAATGAGGAAGTGGCCAACCGTTGCGCGCAATATCTGGCGGATACGATCAGGGCCGGTTGAAGGACGGTCGGCGCCGGCGCTGGCCTGTATAGGCGCTGGCCCTCCTAGAGCTTGGCACGGGCTGCGGCCTCTGTCGTATTCCGTGCACAGCGGTTGTGCCGCCGATGGTCCTTCAGCCTGCAGGGAATGTCCGCTGCCATTCGGCATCTGCATTCGCATTTGCATCTGCTTCTTGCAGCGGCTGCAGCCTTTCGCGTATCAAGGCCGTGATCTGCTCGGCCGGCATGGGGCGGCTCAGGAAGTAGCCCTGGGCCTCGTCGCAGCCCTGTTCGCGCAGATAGGCCAGCTGTTCTGCGGTCTCGACGCCTTCGGCGGTGGTGCGCATGCCCAGGGCCTGGGCCATGCGGATGATCGCGCTCACGATAGCGCGGTCGTTCGGGTCGTGCCCCAGGTCGCGCACGAAGGACTGGTCGATTTTCAACTTGTAGATCTGGAACCGCTTGAGGTGGCTCAGCGACGAATAGCCGGTGCCGAAGTCGTCCATCGACAGGCGTACCCCGCGCGCGTGTAGCTGGTCCATGGTGACGATGGCCGAGCGCGGGTCATTCACGGCGACGCCTTCGGTCAACTCCAGCTCCAGCTGGCTTGCCGGCATGATGGCTTCGTCCAGGATGCGGCCCACCAGTTCGGGCAGTTGCGGCTGGCGGAACTGTACGGCCGACAGGTTCACCGCCACTGTCAGGTCAGTCAGTCCCTGCATTTGCCAGGCTCGCAACTGGGCCAGGGCCGTGCGCAGCACCCATTCGCCGATCTGCAGGATCTGGCCGGTGTCTTCGGCGATAGGGATGAACTCAGCCGGCGATACGGCACCCAGGTCCGGGTGGTTCCAGCGCAGCAAGGCCTCCACGCTGCGGATGGTGCCGTCCTCGATGGTCACCTGCGGCTGGTAGTGCAGCTCCAGCTGGTTGCGCTCCAGCGCACGGCGCAGGGCGTTTTCCAGGCGCAGCGCGCGCATCGACTGCGCATGCATCTCGGGCGTGAAGAAACGGTAGGTGTTGCGTCCGTCGGCCTTGGCGCGGTACATCGCGGTGTCGGCCGCCTGCGTCAGCGTGTCGAAGTCCTCGCCGTCCTGCGGGAAGAGAGCGATCCCCATTGATGGCGCCATCGTCAGCTCGTGGTGGCCGATCTGATAGGGTTGCCGGCCCGCCTCCTGCAGCTTGCTGGCCACGCGCGCGGCGCCCTGGGCATTGGCGCCCTGCAGCAGTAGCAGGAATTCGTCACCGCCCAGGCGGGCGACGGTATCCCGGTCTCGCACGATGGCGCGCAGGCGCTTGGCGATTTCCACCAGCAGGTCATCTCCCACCCGGTGGCCGAGCGAATCGTTGACGTGCTTGAAATGGTCCAGGTCGATGAACATCACGGCCAGCGGGGTGCCATTCTGCTGGGCCAGGCGGATCGCTTGCTGACTGCGCTCGGCCATCAGCATGCGGTTGGGCAGGCCCGTCAGCGCGTCATAGTGCGCCAGCCAATAGATGCGTTCCTGATCGAGCTTGCGGCTCTGGATTTCTTTGCGCAGGTCCGCCACGGTGGCGCGTAGTTCCTCCATGCGCTCCTGGTCTTCTTCAGGGTCTTGCCCGGTATCAGGCCGCTCGGCGGGCGATGGAGGCGGCTCGATTACGGCCATCAGAGGCTGCCGCGCGGGCGTTCCACCGGGCGCTGCTTCAGATGATTCCCTGGGCAGCGATTGCGCGGTATGGAAGGGCATTGGAAGCTGGAGTGAGTGGTGGAAGGCGGGGATGGCCGTGTCTGCGCCAAATTGTAGTCCTGCACTCTCCGAGGGGCCGAACGCGCAGAGCGTGTAGCGGGGCAGGCGCCGCACGGGGCTGCGCTGCCCGACAATCCCGGGCATGAGCATTACCGCAACCCCACCCGCATCCCCACCCGCATTCGCTTCGCTGTCGTCGCCGCGAGCCACGCTGCTGCCGAGGCAGCTGCTGGTGGCGCCCGACCATAACGATCCTGCGCCCCTGGTGCTCTACCACGGTCGCTGTGCCGATGGCTTTGGCGCAGCGCTGGCCGCGTGGAACTACTACGGCGGTGCCGTCGAATGCGTCGGCCTCTCGCACGGGCAGGCCACGACGCTGGAGGACCTGCCGCCGGTGCAGGGCCGCGCCGTCTATATCCTCGACTTCGCCTTCGCGCCCGATCTGCTGGGCGCCATCGACCAGCAGGCCGCCAAGCTGGTGATGCTGGACCACCACAAGAGCGCGGCTGAGCAGCTGACGGGCTTCGCCTGCCGCTGCGGCGTGGTGCATTTCGACATGACGCGCTCGGGCGCCCGCCTGGCCTGGGACTTCTTCCACCCCGAAGCGCCCTTGCCCGATCTGGTGCGCTTCATCGAGGACCGCGACCTCTGGGCCTGGAAGTACCCCGAGACGGCCGGCTACGTCGCCGCGCTGGACATGGAGCCCTTCGACTTCGCCCGCTGGCAGCAAATGGCCGCATTCACGCCGGATGAGACCGCTGCCTTCGTCGCGCGGGGCCAGGCGATGGACGAGAAATTCCGCAATCTCGCACAGGACGTGGCGGGCGGCGCCCAGCCGCTGGTCTTCAACGGCGAAGCGGGCCTGATGGTGAATGCGCCCGGCGCTTTCCACAGCCTGGTGGGCGAATTGCTGTCCGCCCAGAGCGGCACCTTCGCGCTGATGTGGACGGTGGGCAAGGACGGCAAGGTCAAGGTGGGGCTGCGCTCGCAGCGCGGCTACGACTGCTCGGTGCTGGCCGTGTCCATGGGCGGCGGCGGGCATGCCCAGGCCTGCGGCTTCCGCATGGGGGCCGATCGCCTGCCCGAGCTGCTGAGCGGGCAGTTCAAGGCCTGATGCGCTGCTGCTGCGGTGGCCGTGCCGCTGCAGCGCACCGGCAGGCTAGGCCAGCCGCAGATCGAGCGGCCTGGCCTGCGGAAACACCCGCGCCAGCGCGGCGGGGCGCAGGCCGTACATGCGGGCGAACACGCCGCCCAGCACGCTGCGGTAGTCGTTCAGCACGGGGTAGTCGCGGTTCTGGAACAGCGTGGTGGCCGTGAGCGCCTGCTGCTCGCCCGCGATGCGGCCCCCGGCGATGCCGCCGCCCAGCACCCACATCACGCTGCCGTGGCCGTGGTCGGTGCCGCGGTTGCCGTTCTCGCGGAAGGTGCGGCCGAATTCGCTGATGACGACCACCGTGGTGCGGTCCCAGGCCGGTCCCATCTCGTCGGCGAAGGCAGCCAGGCCCCGGCCCAGTTCCTCGAATCGGTTGGCCAGCGCGCCCGTGGCGTTGCCCTGGCCCACGTGCGTGTCCCAGCCGCCCACATCGACGAAGCCCAGGTCGTAGCGCGACTGCATGAGGCGCGCCATGCGCCGCGCCGTGCCTTCGAAGCCCTTGGTGCTCAGCGCGTTGCGGCTGGCGGCGTCCATCTCGCCCTGCATGGCGCGCGCCACCTCGTCCCGCGTCTGGAAGCCTTCGGCCACCGGGCCGGCCAGCGGCGTGCCCTGGTACATCGAGGCGATCAGCCCGGCCTGCCGGTCGTCGATGCCCGGCTTGCCCACGCCGGCCGCGGCCAGCGCGGTGTTGGGCACGTCGTAGCCGCCGCGCAGCACCAGGGGCAGGGTGTCGGTGAAGGCCATGGGCGCCAGGTGGCCCTGCCATTGGGGCTGCGCGCCCAGATCCAGCGCCAGCCGGTTCAGGAAGCCCGAGCGGTAGTCGCGCCGTGCGGCGATGGGCTGGCCCAGCTCGATGCTGTCTTGCGTATCGAAGTGGCTGCGCGTCAGGTCTTCGGTGCCCGAGAACGGCACGAAGGCCACCTGCCGCTGGTCGTAGAGCGGCCGCAGCGAGCCCGCCAGCGCCGGGTGCAGGCCCCAGTCGGCGGTCAGCGGCAGCGCGCCGCCTGCCGTGCCCGGCCGGCCGATGGCGATGTTGGGCCGGGTCTCGTAGTAGTAGTCGCTGGCGACGGGCACCAGCAGGCTGGCGCAGTCGTAGCCGCCGCGCAGGAAGACGAGCAGGAAGCGCGCATCGGTCGCGCCGCGCGGCGTGGTGGCCAGGCTGGCCTTCATCGCCATGCCGGGCGCGGCCAGGGCGGCCAGCGCCTGCAGGCACTGCCGGCGGCTGGGGCCGTGCCCGGTGGTTATGGGTTGGTGTGGGAAGAGGGGGGCGGAGGGCATGGCGAACCTTTCCGGGCTCAGGCGTACATGAATTCGGGCGCCGACAGCAGGAAGGTGTTCCATTCCGCCGGCGATGTGGCGCGGGCCAGGGCCACGCGGGTGGCCGGGGCCAGTAGCGGCTCCAGGGCGTGGAAGGCGGCGCTCTGGGCGATGGCGGGCGGTGGCATCTTCGGCGGCGGTGCACCCTCGGCGCGGTAGAGCGCGTTGGTGCCGGCGCCGCCCAGGCCGCGTGCCACCTCGAAGCGCACGGCCATCTGCCCGGAACTGGTCCAGGCCGCGGCATCGAGCGGGTAGCCGTCGGGCGTGGCGCGGCCGTAGAGCGGCTCGGCAAGGCGCTGCAGCCAGCCCAGGGCCGGGTCGAGGTTGGTGAGCACCCGGTCCGAATAGCCCAGTCGCAGTCCGGCCATCACGTATTGCACGGGGTCGCGCAGGCGCTTGCCCAGCGAGGCCTGGAACGCGTCGCTGGCGATCAGCGTCTGCAGCACCGCGCCGATGTGGCCGTCGGTTTGCCGGAAGCGCTCGGACAGCGCCTGCAGCAGCGCGGGCGGCGGCGCATCGCCCACCCAGTAGGCGGCCAGCTTGCGCGTGACGAAGCGGGCCGTGGCCGGGGCGCGGGCCAGGCGGTCGAGCGCCTCGTCCAGCTCGGCCATGCCCTGGCCCTGCAGCGGCTGGCCCAGCAGCTCCTTGGGGTTCCAGTCGTGGCGCTGGGGGTTGAACTCATAGAGCCCGTGGCGCACGTAGAGGCCCGCCCATTCGGGCTTGAGCTTCGGGGGCGGCTCGTTCAGCGGGCGCAGCGACACCCCGTGGCCGGTGAGCACGCGCGCCATCTCCTGCACGTCGTGCTGGCTGTAGCCGCCGTCCACGCCCAGCGTGTGCAGTTCCATCAGCTCGCGGGCGTGGTTCTCGTTGATGCGGTTGGCAGCGTTCTGCGCGTTGTCCAGGTAGCGCAGCATGGCCGGGTGGCGCACGGTGGCGCCCAGCAGGTCGCGGAAGCGCCCCAGCGCATGCGGGCGAATGGCGCGGTCCTCGTAGTCGGCCACCATGGCGCGGATGTCGGCCTTGCCCGCGAAGATGCTGAAGTGGTTCATCCAGAACCAGGTCAGCTTCTCCTGCAGCTGCGCGGGGGAATAGACGGCGCGCAGCACGAAGCGGCGCTCGGCCTGGCGCTGCAGCGTTCGCATGTCCTTCTGGTAGGCCTCCTGCGCGGCCTTGCGCGCGTCTTCGGTGGGCTCGTTCTTGATGGCCTGCTGGCGGGCCTGCAGGTCGATGGCCAGGCTTTCCATGGGCGTGCGGGTGATGTCCATGGCGTCGATCTGCGCCTGCGCCTCGGGCGGCAGCGGAGCGTGCGGCGCAGGGCGCAGCAGCGCGGCCACGGCGGCTTGCACGCCGCTGCGCTGCAGTTGTTCCAGCGCGGTGGCGTTGGCGCCCCAGGTCAGCCGGTCCAGCAGCCTGACGTGTTCCGCCACCATGGGGATGGCCGCTTCGGGCGATGGTCCTGCGGCGGCACGCGCCTGGAGCGGCGCCAGCACCGAAGCCAGCGGCACCAGCGGCAGCGCCGCCGCGCCGTACAGTCCCGCAGCGGCGGTGGTCAGCCACTGGCGGCGCCCCAGGGCCGGCGCCGTGCGCGCGTCGTGCAAAGGGGGGGCTTCGGGGTGGGCCCCGGTGATTGCGGCACGGTCTGCGGCGTTCGCGGAAGACGGCATGGTGCAGGTGGCGGAGTGGCTGTGGCGCGATGGTGCGCCGCAGCGAGGCCGCCTGCAAGGGGCGCTGCCGGGTTTTACCCAGCGGACACAGATGTGTCGCCGCGTTCCCGGTGTTTCATCTGTGTAAATGCGCTGCAACCCTTGTTCATCAAGGGCTGAATGCTATGGATTCAGGAGCGATTGCGGGCGGCGCACCCGCCATGCCTCACTGCAGGGCCAGAGGCTGGAGCTGCATCGCGCCTGCGCCGCCGGCGGTGCCCGGTATGCGAAACACCGACACGGACTGGTCAAGCCGCTGCGCCTGGTCACGCAGGCTGGCCGCAGCGGCCGCGCCCTCTTCGACCAGCGCCGCGTTCTGCTGCGTGGCCTGGTCCATCTGCGTCACCGCCTGGCCAACCTGGCTCACGCCGTTGCTCTGCTGTTCGCTCGCCACGCTGATCTCTCCGACGATCTCGCTCACGCGGCGGATCTCGGTCACGATCTCGGTCATGGTCGTGCCCGCCTCGGACACGAGGCGCGCGCCGCGGTCCACCTTGGCCACGCTGCCGGTGATGAGTGCCCGGATCTCCTTGGCTGCCTGGGCGCTGCGCTGCGCCAGCGTGCGTACCTCGGCCGCCACCACTGCGAAGCCGCGTCCCTGCTCGCCCGCACGGGCTGCTTCTACCGCCGCGTTCAGTGCCAGGATGTTGGTCTGGAAAGCGATGCCGTCGATCACGCTGGTGATCTCGGTGATTTCCTGCGAGCTGGCGCTGATCTCCTGCATGGTGTTCACCACCTGCTCGACGATCTCGCCGCCCCGGCTGGCCACGGCGGTGGCGCCGGTCGCCAGCTGGCTGGCGGCGCGGGCGTTGTCGGCGTTGTGGCGCACGGTGGCGGCGAGCTGCTCCATGGCCGAAGCCGTCTCTTCCAGCGCGCTGGCCTGCAGCTCGGTGCGCCGGCTCAGGTCGGCGTTGCCGGCGGCGATCTCGCCAGAGCCGGTGGTGATCGAGTCGGACGCGAAGCGCACATCGGTCACGATGGATGCCAGCGTCGCATGCATGCGGGCGAGCGACGCCATCACGCTGCTGGCCGCGATGGCACCCTGGCGCTGCATGGGCGAGAGGTCGCCGCTCGCGACTTGCTCAGCGATCTGGCGCAGCTCGGCCGGCTCGCCGCCCAGCGACTTGGTGAGCCGGCGCGTGATGACCAAGCCCGCGGCGACGGCGATCATCAGGGCCAGCACGGCGGCCGCGATCAGCGCGGTGCGTTCTAACTGCAGCCGTTGGGCGGCCAGCGCGGTCAGCTCGTCCGCCCTGCGTGCGGAAAGCTGGGTGTATTCGTTCGTGGTCGCGGCCATCTTGTCCAGCAGGGGGCGGCACTCCTTGTTCAGCTTGAGGATGGCGGCATCGCGCTCACCCCTTGAGGCCAGGTCGATGATGCCCAGGGCGACAGGCGCGTAGATCGTCTCGATCCGGTCCATCTCGGCAATCAGTGTGCGAGCTGTGTCGGAGGTATCTGTCGCTTGGGCAATGAGCTGCTTGAGACGGGCCATGTTTTTCTGGACCACGGCGTGTGCCTGCTCGCCGCGCGCTTTCTCGGCCTGCACCTCAGCGGGCGAGGTGGCAAGCACGATGTTGCGGGCCGCGATGGCCCGCTCGTCGATGGCGGTGCGCAGCTGAGCCGCGACGGCCGTCCGCGCGGTGATGCCTTGGACATAGTCCTGGAATCGTTGTGTCGCGTCGTTCAGCGCGCCCAGGCCGAACACCGACATGAAGAGGATCAGTGTCGCCATGGTTCCGAAAGCCACCATGAGCTGCGTACGCACTTTCATTTCATTCTTCATGCAAAGCCTCTTTTTTTTCATTTCTGCTGACACCCGGGGAATGTGGGTATCTTGATCTATTTCAGAATGTAACAGGCTAGGGTCAAACGAGGGTAGGCGGTGGGTTTGATAAACATCAAGAGCCGAGGCCCTGAGTGGCCGGATGTGGTGCCAATGCGCCTAGCCCGCATCAGGAGGGCCCCAAGGCTCTCAGCGCGGCGAGGCATCCTCGAACCGGTCGACGCGCCGCAGGGGCGCGAACGTCCAGGCCCAGAGGCCCACCACGCCCAGGGTGCACAGTCCGCCCACTACCGCAGCCGGCACCGCTCCCAGCCAGGCGGCGCTGGTACCGGCGCGGAATTCGCCCAGCTCGTTCGACGAGCCGACGAACAGCAGGTTGACGGCCGACACCCGCCCGCGCATGGTGTCGGGCGTGGAGAACTGCACCAGCGCGCCGCGGATGTAGATGCTCACCATGTCGGCCGCGCCGGCCACCATCAGTGCCGCGCATGAGATCCAGAACGTGGTGGAAAGTGAGAACACCAGATTGGCAGTGCCGAAGATCGCCACCGCGACGAACATGGTGCGCCCCACGTAGCGGTTGAACGGCCGCACGCTCAGGTAGAGCCCCGCGCCCACCTCGCCCACCGCCATGGCGCTGCGCAGAGCGCCCAGGCCCTGCGGCCCTACGTGCAGCACCTCGTGCGCATAGATGGGCAGCAGCGCCACCACGCCGCCCAGCAGCACGGCGAACAGGTCCAGCGAGATCGTGCCCAGGATGATGGGACGCGAGCGGATGAAGCGGATGCCGTCGCCGAAGCGCTGCACCATGCGGCCGTGCGCGGTCGCCGGCGGCGCGGCGTAGGCCACCGTCACCCGTTGCAGCAGCACGGCGCCCAGCGCGAAGCAGGCCAGGCAGATCGGGTAGGTCAGCGCGCCGCCGCCCGCCGCATACAGCAGCCCGCCCAGCAGTGGCCCGCCGATGGTGGCCAGTCGCATCAGCATGGTGTTGGCGGCCATGGCCTGCGCCAGCTGGGCGCGCGGCACGATCTGCGGCAACAGGCTTTGCAGCGCCGGCCCCGAGAAGGCGCGCGAGCAACCGAACAGCACCAGCACCGCGTAGATGCTCGCCACGTCCATTGCACCGTGGCCCGAGAGCCACCACAGGAGCCCGCTGCAAAGAGCGCCCAACGACCAGCTCACCCCCAGGATGCGCTTGCGGCTGAAGCGGTCGATCAGATCGCCCGCCGGCAGCAGCAGGCAGAGCATGGGCAGGAACTGCGCCAGCCCTACGAAGGCCAGTGCCATCGGTTCGCGCGTGAGGTCATAGACCTGCCAGGCCACCACCACCGCCTGCACCTGGGTAGCAAAAACGGCCGCCAGCCGCGACAGCAGGAAGGCCAGGAAGCCGGCATGGCGATAGACGGGGCGGGGCTTCGCGCAGGGCGTGGCGGCAGCGTTGGCGGGCATGGTGCGAAAGGCGTGATGGGCAGGCGAGACGATGCGTGCGAAGGCAGGGCGGCTCGAACAAGCGAGCGGCACGGGCAGAGCCGCCCGTTCCAGACATGGCGCCGGGCGGAATCGTCGCGTCAGCGCGGATGGCGGCGGCGGTAGTCCCAGGGCGCCTGCGGGCGTCTTTGCGACCACAGGCCAG
>JBHIWE010000070.1:0-17994 GCA_041987645.1 Acidovorax sp.
GAGCGCGGCGGCGAACTTGGGGCCATCGGTTTCGAGCACCGAGATGTAGTTCTCGATGGCCAGCGTGTCGTTGACCTGGCCACCGAAGCGCTCGGCCGCCACGCCGGTGCGGATGCCCTTGCGGGCGGCATACACGGCTGCTGCCGCGCCGGCCGGGCCGCCGCCGACGATCAGCACGTCGAACGCGTCCTTGGCCGAGAGCTTGGCGGCTTCGCGCTTGGCGGCGCCGGTGTCGAGCCTGGCCACGACTTCCTCGATGCTCATGCGGCCGGAGCCGAACACCTGGCCGTTGAGGAACACCATGGGCACGGCCATGATCTCGCGGTCAGTCACTTCCTGCTGGAACGCGCCGCCTTCGATCACGGTGGTGCGAATGCGGGGGTTGAGGATGGCCATGAGCGACATCGCCTGCACCACGTCCGGGCAGTTGTGGCAGGTCAGGCTCATATAGACCTCGAAATCGTAGTCGCCCTCGAGCGCCTGCACCTGCTCGATCACGTCCTGCTCGACCTTCGGGGGATGGCCGCCAGTCCAGAGCAGCGCCAGCACGAGCGAGGTGAATTCATGGCCGAGCGGCAGCCCTGCGAAGCGCAGGCTCGTCTGCGTGCCCACGCGCTGCAGCGTGAACGAGGGCTTGCGGGCATCGTCGCCGTCGGTGCGCAGGCTGATCTTGTCGCTGCGCAGGGACTGGATGGTTTCCAGCAGCTCGCGCATCTGGGCGGAGGTCTCGCTGCCATCCAGGGACGCCACGATCTCGAACGACTGCGTCACGCGCTCCAGATAGGCGGAAAGTTGGGATTTGAGTTGGTCGTCGAGCATGGCTTGCATCCTTTAGAAGCTGTGTTTGTCCGGGGCCCGGCCGGCGACAGGCGCGGGCATTCAGGCAAAAAAATAGCCGGACGGCATGACGGCGAGCGCCATGCTGGGGTCCGGCCGGGGAGGCGCCGGGTGGGCGCCTCCTGGATCGCGGGAGTTTTCTCGCGGGGCTTAGATCTTGCCGACCAGGTCCAGCGAAGGCGTCAGGGTCTTGGCGCCTTCCTTCCACTTGGCGGGGCAGACCTGGCCGGGGTTGGCGGCGGTGAACTGGGCAGCCTTGAGCTTGCGCAGGGTTTCCGACACGTCACGCGCGATTTCGTTGGAGTGGATTTCCATCGTCTTGATCACGCCGTCGGGGTTGATCACGAAGGTGCCGCGCAGTGCCAGGCCTTCTTCGGGGATGTGCACGCCGAAGGCATTGGTCAGCTGGTGCGTCGGGTCGCCGACCAGGGGGAACTTGGCCTTGCCGACGGCGTCGGAGGTTTCGTGCCAGACCTTGTGCGAGAAGTGCGTGTCGGTCGTGACGATGTAGACCTCGGCGCCAGCCTTCTGGAATTCGGCGTAGTTGTCGGCAGCGTCTTCGATTTCGGTGGGGCAGTTGAACGTGAAGGCGGCCGGCATGAAGATCAGCACGGACCACTTGCCCTTCAGGTTCTCTTCGGTCACGGTAATGAACTCACCCTTGCCATTGCGGTTCACGAACGCTTCGGTCTTGAAAGGCTGGACTTGGGTATTGATCAGGGACATTGCTGTTTCCTTAAAGAGTTGGAACGAACGGGAATGAAGACAGGACTGAAGTCTAGGGGCAAACCCTTGATGGCTCCAATCAATTGAACAAATGATTTCAATTGCCAAAAACTATCCAAATGTCAAGGCGATGTCATCGGACTGGATGAGAAAGCGACTCAGCCTCACACGCACGCAGAACAGGCGATGGGGGGTTTTGCCTTGTGCGCCATGACCCGCGTCACGACAATGCCTGCACTCGAGTACACACAATCAAAGAGGAGAGCCCCATGAAAGGCGACGATCAAGTCATTGCGCATCTGCAAGCGCAGCTGAAGAACGAACTCACGGCCATCAACCAGTACTTCCTGCACTACCGCATGCTCAAGCACTGGGGTTTCGACCGCCTGGCCAAGAAGGAATACGAGGAATCGATCGGCGAGATGAAGCACGCCGACAAGCTGATGGACCGCATCTTCATGCTGGACGGCCTGCCCAACCTGCAGGACCTGGCCAAACTGCAGGTCGGCGAGGACGTGCCCGAGATCCTGGAATGCGACCTACGCTCCGAAGTGGGTGCTCAAGCCACCATCAAGGCCGGCATTGCCCACTGCGAAACCGTGCGCGACTATGTCTCGCGCGATCTGCTGCAAGAGATCCTGGACGACACCGAAGAGCACATCGACTTCCTCGAAACCCAGATCGAGCTGGTGTCCAAGGTCGGCCTGCAGAACTATCTGCAGTCGCAGATGGGCGAGGACGACTGAGTCCGCCGGCACGCAGCCCGCGCATCCGCGCACCGGCATCCGCATGACAAACGGGCTTCGGCCCGTTTTTTTGTTTCCGGACGGGGCCAATGTCCCTGCAGGCGGTGCTCGCCCCCGCCTGCAGCGCGAAGTGCGCTAGCATTTTAAGAGCACCCGGCATCCCGCAATAAGAAGGCGATCCACCGCATTCGTAGGCGCTTCGGTGGCGCGGCCATATGTAACAGTCGGACGGCCTTCCATCAGCCCACCCGACGAGTGGCGGCACTGGCGCAGCACGGGGCCTGAGGCACGCTGACCGGAGCCACCAGGGGGAAGGGGCATCCGCCCGCCCCGCAGGCGCATTCAAGCGAGACACGCCTGTAAGGCAAATTCCTACAAGGGCGTCTCGCCGACCAGACGCCACGCGCAGCCACCCCCCGACTTAATTTCTGATTGGGCCGAATTCACAATCCATTTCAACGGATCACGCAAGACATGCAGACCGCATGCAACGCGATCCGGGTACTGGAAAAAGGACTGACCCATGACCTCCGAACAACTGCTCGCCGAAATCCGTGAAGCCAACCTCACCTACCTGATGTTGGCCCAGACGCTGATTCGCCACGACAAGGCGGAGGCGGTGTTCCGTCTGGGTCTGAACGAAGACGCGGCCGACCTGCTGGCCTCGCTGTCGTCGGCGCAAGTGCTCAAGCTGGCATCGCGCAACACGCTGCTGTGCAGCTTCCGGGTGGATGACAACATGGTGTGGAGCCTGCTCACCAACCACAACACGCCCAAGAAGGTCGGCAACGAGGCGACCAACGCGCTGCACGCCAACATCCTGATGGCCAGCCGCGTCTCCGAAGTGCTCTGAAGCGCTTTCTCACCGCCCTCGCCTGCCTCCCGTCCAGCCGTCACCCCAAAGAAAGCCCGCCATGTCCGCAGCAGCACCCGTCAAGAGCGTTCTGAACGAATCCAAGCAGATCGAGCGCGCTGCGCTGCTGATCCAGATGGGCGCCCGCATGCAGGTGCTGGAATCGGAAACCACGCTCTCCTATGAGCGGCTGATCCGCCTCTATAAAGAGATCGCTGGCACATCGCCCTCCAAGGGCCAGCTGCCCTTCTCGACCGACTGGTTCCTGACCTGGCAGGAAAACATCCACTCGTCGCTGTTCCTGAACATCTACCAGTACCTCTCCAAGGGCGTGGATCTGGATTCGGTGGAACTGCTGACCAAGGCCTATCGCCTGTACAACGAACAGGTCTCCATGTCGGGCATCGAGCCGCTGCTGTCCTTCACCCGCGCCTGGCGACTCATCAAGTTCGTGGATGCCGGCATGCTCACGCGCACGGAATGCACGCAGTGCGGCGGCCAGTTCGTCACCGAGCTGTACGAGAACCGGGGCTACACCTGTGGCCTGTGCAACCCGCCCGCCCGCGCAGGCAAGAGCAAGAGCGCCGGAGCGCTGATGCTGCACTGAGCATCGACGGATGCACCATGCAGGGCCCCTGAGGCCCTGCAACGCTTGTCACTCCATCGCCTTCAGCTATCAATAGAGTAGCAAGCGCACTTCATTCGGATGTACCCGCGAAATGGCGTGCCCCGCGCGCATGCACGCCAGCCAGCGCACTCTATTGCGCCATCAGCAGGCCACGCACGGTGGCATCCATCGGCAGCGCATAGTCGTAGGCGGCCAGCACCACGTTGCCTGACGGGTGAACCAGCTTGAGGCTGATGAAGACCGCACGCGGCGACGCCGCATAGGTGCCCACCAGCACGGCCTGCGCGGCCTGGGCCTGCGCCACCTCGCGCGCTTCGCCCGACAGCAGCAGCGCGCCCTGGCCCGAGCGCATGGCCAGGGTCTCGCGCAGCTTGAGCTCGGTCACCCGCAGGCCGCGCTGCGCCAGACGGCCCGCGAGCTGCTCCGACACCAGCCGACCCAGCCGGGATGACTCGGACAGCCGGTCGATCTGCACGATGGTGGCGACCATCAACGGCAGCGCGGGGTCCAGCGGCGGGCTCTGCATGAGCAGCGCATCGACGGCGGCGTAGTTGGCGCCGACCAGATCGACAGGCGTGGCCCCTGCCGCGCTGCCGTAGTAATAACTCGCGCAACCGGAGCTGCCCAGCACCGCCACCATGGCAGCGCCCAGCGCGGCCGCGCTGCGCAGGCCGCGGCGCCGGCCCATGTCAGGCAGCGCGGCCGAAGGCCCGGCGCCAGACGGCAGGATGGGCTTCATGGCACCACCCTCCAGGTGCGCAGTGTCGCGGCCGGCACGGCGGCAGCCGGCTCAGGCAAGGGGGTCTGGTAGAGCTTCACATCGTCCTGCGCAATGGAATAGACGTCGGAGGTCCGCGCCAGCAGGCGCTGCTCGCGCTCCAGCGACGTGGTCACCAGGATCTCGGAGCGCAGCGGGCCGGCAGGTGCTGCGGGGACATGGGCGATGGGGCCGTAGCCCGCGGACCCGCGCTCCACCTGGATGCCGTCCGCCAGCCAGGCGCCGCGGCTGGTGACCGGCGCGCCGGCGTGGTGCTGCACCAGCTGCGTGATCACGCGAAGTTCCAGCGGTGTGGGATCGGTGCTGACCGCCAGGCCCCGCTCCACCAGATGGGTCGCCAGCAATTGGCGCAGACCGCGTCCGAAGCCGGACGGATCGGGCGAAGGAACGATGTAGATCGGATGCTCGCCAGGCGGCCAGTCGCGCAGGCGTTCGGCCAGATGGGTGGCGATGTCGGCGGCCATCACGTCCCAGTGATGGGCGGCGCGAGAAGTCAGCTGCGAGGACGGCGCGTAGGCCGCAGGGGCCGGCACGTCCAGCCGCGCAGCGCAACCGGCCAGTGCCGAGGAGAGCAGCAAGGCGGCCGCCAGCGACGCCAGCATTAGCGACGACGACGAGCGCGCGCGACGCGGCGGCTGCATCCCGGCGTCGGTACGGCATGAAGCGCTGGAGGCGCAGGATTCGAATGGCATGCGGGAATGCTAAGCGTGCCGGCCACGCCTGAAACGGCCGAACAGCGCGGACTTTCGGTGGCTGCTCGCCGGCTGGGAATGCACTGGGGCCTTTTATTGCTATTTTATTTATAGCTAAATGCCCTTCTAAAGCGAGGGCCTCGACACCTTTTCACCTCAAAAAGACCCTCGCAATCAGCCGGCAGGATGGCTTTGCGTCCCTCAGGCTCCGGCCTACGCACGGCGCGGTCCGCGCCGAAGCACAATCCAGGGCATGCCAGAAACGCAGCCAGACTCCTCCCACCCGGCCCGGGCCGGCGCCGGACCCGCCACGCCGCCCGATCAACCCGCCCCCCAGCCGCCTGATCCGCCGCCTGCGGCCGAAGCCGCGCTGGCCGCACCGCCGAAAGCCGATGCACCCCATGTGCTGCTGCAAATGCCGGTGGACGTGCGCAGTGTGTCGCTGGCGCTGATCGCACTCTTTCTGGGCATCGGCATGCTGCACTGGGCCAGCGCGGTATTCATTCCGCTGATGCTGAGCGTCCTGCTCACCATCTCGCTGCAGCCGGCCGTGCAGTGGCTGCACCGCTGGCGCGTGCCGCGCGCGGTAGGTGCCGGCCTGCTGCTGATGGGCATCATCGGCGGACTGGGCGGCACGGCCTGGTCGCTGAGCGAAGGAGCGTCGCAGCTCGTCGATTCGCTGCCGGTGGCTGCGCGGAAGGTGCGCGATGCCGTGCGCCAGAGCGTGCCTGGCGTGAGCCCGCTGGACACCATGCAGAAGGCCGCCACCCAACTGGAGCAGGCGGCCTCGGAAAGCGTGCCGCCGCAGACCCGGCGCGGCGTGCAGCGCGTGGTGGTCGAGCGCCCGCCCTTCAACATCCGCGACTACGTCTGGAGCGGCACCATGGGCCTGGCCTCAGCGGTCGGGCAGATGACGGTGGTGGTCTTCCTCACCTTCTTCTCGCTGGCATCGGGCAGCCTCTTTCGTCGCAAGCTGATGCGCATCGCCGGCACCAGCCTGGAACGCCGCAAGATCACCATGGAAGTGCTGGACGACATCACGGGCCAGATCCAGCGCTATCTGCTGGTCCAGGTTTTCACCAGCTTGCTCGTGGGCGCGGCGACCTGGGCGGCCTATGCCGCCCTGGGTCTGCAGAACGCCGTTGTCTGGGGCGTGGTGGCCGCAGCACTGAATCTGGCACCCTACGTGGGCTCGCTGCTGGTCACCGGCGCGTCGGCGCTGGTGGCCTTCCTGCAGTTCGGCACGCTGGACATGGCGCTGGCCATCGGCGGAGCCTCACTCGTCATCCACACCATCATCGGCAATCTGGTCACTCCCTGGCTCACCAGCCGCACCAGCCGCATGAGCCCGGTGGCGGTGTTCGTGAGCGTGCTGGCCTGGGGCTGGCTATGGGGGCTCTGGGGTCTGCTGCTGGGCATTCCGGTGATGATGGTCGTCAAGGCCATCTGCGACAGGGTGGACGACCTGCGGCCCGTGGGCGAGCTCCTGGGCGACTGACGCGGGGCACGGGCGGCCGTACCGCCCCGCCCCACGATGGCGAGGCCATCCGGTCGTGGAGTCTGCACGCCCTCAAGCAGGTATGCGGAGCGGGCGCGCAGCAGGCTCGGTGCTTGCCGGCCCGGCCACCAGTTGCGCAGCCATCGCACCCAGTGGCGCAATCTGCCGGCAGACCAGCGCCAGTTGGGTGAGCACCAGGCGCAGCGGCTCGCCGGCCCTATCAGCCTGTCGCTCCAGCGCATCGGCCAGTGCCGCAGCCGCGCCGCCGTCCGGCTCGGGAGCCCGGCGCTCCAGCAGCGCCTGCGCGATGCGGTCGATCTGAGTGGCGGCATGCTCGGCCGCCTGCGTGACCAGGGGCTCGTCCTCCTGCGCATCCAGCTGGCCGCGGTGCGCACCCAGAGCCGAGAGGAAATTCAGCAGCGTATGCGAGAGCACCAGCATCTGCATGCCCTGGCGCACATGCCGACGCACGGAGCGCGGCTCCTGCAGCATCTGCGAGAGCGCCGTGGAGAGCGCCGCATCGGCGTTGTGCGCCGTGCGGCGCGCCAGGCGGTAGTCCAGGTCATCCACCTTGCCGGTGGCGTACTGCGACATGATCTCGCGCAGGTAGAACCCGTTGGAACGCACGGCCTGCGCCACCACGGCGGCCAGGCGCCGGCCTTGCCAGTCCGGAAGCACCAGCAGCATGGCCACCGCGGCGATGGCGCTGCCCAGCAGCGTATCCACGAGACGCGGCCAGATCAGGGCGTAGCCAGTGCCTGTGCTCTGGTTGAAGCACATCAGCACCAGCAGCGTGATGGCCGCCGTCGCCAGCAGATAACGCTTGGTGCGCATGACGAAGAACAGCACGCCCGAGGCCACCGCGATGAGCGCCTGCACGTGCAGGCTGGGAAAGAGCCGCAAGAGCGCCCAGCCCGCCACCAGCCCCAACGCCGTGCCCAGCACGCGCTGCGTGACCTTGGAGAGCGTGGCGCCATAGGTAGGCTGGCAGACGAAGAGCGTGGCCAGCGGAATCCAGTACCCATGGGACGGATCGGTGAACTGCATCACCGCGCAGCCGGCGGCCAGGGCCAGCGACAGGCGCACCGCATGGCGCGCCAGTGGCGAGCCCGCATTCAACTGTGCACGTACGCGGGCCCAGGCATCGGCCAGAGAGCGCGGGGTGCGGTCGAACAGGCTGCTGTCGCCCGGGCGCTCGCCGCCCTCGGGGCGGGAAGCGGCCACCAGCTGCGCATCCAGGGTGGTCAGGTTGCGCGTCAGCGCGCGCAGGGAGCGCAGTGGGCGCTGCCACGCCGGCTGCTGCTGGCGTTCCAGATAGGCGATGGAGTCGTTCAGGTCGGCCAGTGCGCGCTCCGCTTCACCGTCGCGCAAGTAAGGCTGGTGCAGTTGCAGCGCCTCGGCCACCTGCGAGCAATCGACGCCCTGCAGCTTGAGCACCCGCTGGCAGCGGTAGAGCACATCGCTGTGGAACAGCACGTCGGCCCATTCGTTGTAGTGATAGTGGGAGGAGCTCGCGCGTTCGTGGATGTCCTGCGCCACGAAGTAGAGATTCAGGTGGCGCAGCAGGCGCCCCGTGGGCGGCTGGCGACCCAGGCGGGAAAAGAGGCTTTCCTTGGCGGTGTTGAGCGCGGCGACCACGCGGCCGTTGGTCTGCGCCAGGGCCAGGCGGCGGCGCTCCATGTCCACGGCGCGCACGGGCTCGAACACGCTGGCTTTCAGGCGGAGGTAGGCGCCCAGCTCGCGGTAGAGCTGCGCCAGGTTCTGGCGCACCGGCTGGTGGGGGAACAAGGCGCACCAGGCCAGCGACAAGGCGCCGTACCACGCCGCCCCGGCCAGGAGCAGCACCGGCACCAGCCAATGCGGCAGACCGGACCCATGGCCGGGCGCGACGCTGATGGCGGTGTACATCGCCAGAATGACGGTGGCCGATGCGATGGCCCGGTAGCGCTCACCCATGGCGCCCAGCATCGTGAAGCCGAAGGTGGAACAGGCCAGCCCCAGCACGAAGAGCGGCGGCCAGGCCAGCAGCGCCTGCACCGAGAAGGCTGCGAGTGCGAAGCAGCCCAAGGTGACGACGATGGCCCGCACCCGGCCTTGCCAGCTGTCGTCGGTCTCGGCGAGTGCCATGGCGATGATGCCGAGGAAAAGCGGCGTCACCAGGGGCACATGGCCCAGTGCCCAGCACAGCGCCATCACGCTGCTGAGCGCGACGAACACCCGCAGGCTGTAGACGAAATCGTCTTTCGCCCAGAGGCGCCGCAACAAACCCATCCATCCGTTATCCACAATCACTCCCGCACTCTCACCAACGAAAACAGGCCCGCAAGGGGCCTTGGAGCCTGTGGACGATCCCGTGGGGGATCATCGCAGGGCATCGCAGCGCCATCGGAACGATCATGCGCACGATGGGGTCGCCGAACCGAAGGGCAGCGGCATACGGCACCGGGGATGAACCGCCGCGCCATTCGCTCGGCACCACGCTGTGCTGCCACTTGAGCCCACTCCTCGTCCCCGAAAGACGCGCCGCCAGGAACACGGTCGGCAGGCATCCTACGATGCCCTGCCGGCTTGCAAGTTCCGCGCCGGGTGCGGCCGGACAGCGCTCATTCAACCCGTATTGCGCAGCCCGGCCGCGATGCCGTTGATGGAGATGTGGATCCCGGTCTGCACGCGCTCGTCGCCCTTGCCGGCGCGCCAGCGGCGCACCAGCTCGACCTGCAGATGGTGCAGCGGGTCGATGTAGGGAAAGCGGTGGCGGATGGAGCGCGCCAGCGCGGTGTTGCCCGCCAGGCGCTGCTTCTCGCCGGTGATGCGGGCCAGCGCCTCGCCGGTGCGCTGCCATTCGGCCTCGATGGCGCCGAACACCTTGCGGCGCAGGCGTGCGTCGGTCACCAGTTCGCTGTAGCGCGAGGCCAGCGCCAGATCGCTCTTGGCCATCACCATGTCCATGTTGGACAGCAGCGTGCGAAAGAACGGCCACTGCCGGTACATGCGCTGCAAGAGGGCCAGCCGCGCCTTCGGGTCTTCGCCCGGCGCCTTGATGAAAGCCTCCACCGCCGAGCCGAAGCCATACCAGCCCGGCAGCGTGAGCCGGCATTGACCCCAGCTGAAGCCCCAGGGAATGGCGCGCAGGTCTTCGATCTTCTGGCTGGGCTTGCGCGATGCGGGGCGCGAGCCGATGTTCAGTTCGGCGATCTCGCGGATCGGGGTGGAGTTGAAGAAGTAGTCGGTGAATCCCGGCGTTTCATAGACCAGCGCGCGATAAGCGCCCATGCTGGCCTGCGACAGCTGCGCGGCTGCTTCCAGGAAGGCCTTGGTGGCCGGTTTCGTGGGCTGCAAGAGCGTCGCCTCCAGCGTGGCGGCGACGAGCGTTTCGAGGTTGCGCCGGCCGATCTCGGGGTTGGCGTACTTGGAGGCGATGACCTCGCCCTGCTCGGTCAGGCGGATCTGCCCGCGCACCGTGCCGGGCGGCTGCGCCAGGATGGCCTGGTAGCTCGGGCCGCCGCCACGCCCCACCGTGCCGCCCCGGCCATGGAACATGCGCAGCTGGATCGGCGCGGCCGGCTGGGCCGCCGCGTTCATTTCATCGAACAGGGCCACGAGCGCGATCTCGGCGCGGTAGAGCTCCCAGTTGCTGGTGAAGATGCCGCCGTCCTTGTTGCTGTCGCTGTAGCCCAGCATGATGTCTTGCTCGGCGCCGCTGGCGCGCACCAGCGCGGCGACGCCCGGCACCGCATACAGCTCGCGCATGATGGGCGCGGCATTGCGCAGGTCTTCGATGGTCTCGAAGAGCGGCACCACGATCAGGTCGGCGCGCGCGGCTTGCGGGCCGGCGTCCAGCGTGCCGTGCATCAGGCCCACTTCCTTTTGCAGCAGCAGCACTTCGAGCAGGTCGCTCACCGTTTCGGTGTGGCTGATGATGTAGTGGCGGATGGCCTGTGCGCCGAAGCGCTCGCGCATCACCCGGGCGGCCTCGAAGATCGCGATCTCGCCGGTGGTGTGCTCGGAATAGGCGGCGCCCACCACGCGCAGCGGCCGCGCGTCGCACAGCAGGCTCAGCAGCAGATCGCGCCGCCGGGCCTCATCGAGCGCGGCGTAGTCCGCCTCGATGCGGGCGGTGGCCAGCAGCTCGGCCACCACGCGCTCGTGCTGGTCGGAGCTCTGGCGCAGGTCCACCGTCGCCAGGTGGAAGCCGAACACCTCCACAGCGCGTACCAGCGGGTGCAGGCGCTCGGCCACCATGCCCGCGCCGCCATGGGCGCGCAGGGACGACTCGATCACGCGCAGGTCGGCCAAAAACTCCTCGGCCTGGGCGTAAGGGTTCTGCGGCGCGACGGCATGGCGCGCCGCGTCGCCGCCGGTCAGCTGCTTGAGCGTGGCCGCCAGCCGGGCGTAGATGCCCGTGAGCGCGCGGCGATAGGGCTCGTCCTGCCGGTGCTCGCTCGCATCGGGCGAGCGCTCGGCCAGAGCCTGCATCTCGGGTGACACGCGCACCAGCCGGGCCGACATGGACAACTCGCCACCCAGGTAATGCACTTCGGTCAGGTAGTGGCGCAGTGCCACCTCGGCCTGGCTGCGCAGCGCCAGCTCCAGCGTGGCCGCGGTGACGTTGGGGTTGCCGTCGCGGTCGCCGCCGATCCACTGGCCCATGCGCAGGAAGCTCGCCACCGGCTGGTCGCCCAGCTCGCGCTCCAGATCGGCGTAGATCTTGGGGATCTCGCTGAGGAAGGTGGATTCGTAGTAGGAGAGCGCGTTCTCGATCTCGTCGGCCACCGTGAGCTTGGAATAGCGCAGGAGGCGCGTCTGCCAGAGCTGGGCCACGCGGGCGCGGATGCAGGCCTCGTTGGCGGCCAGATCACGCGGCGTGATGGCGTCCTTGGCACTGTTGTAGAGCTGCGCACGCGCAGCGATGTCGTCGCGCTCGGTGAGCAGGCGGGCGATGTCGCGCTCGGCATCGAGGATGCTCTTGCGCTGCACCTCGGTGGGATGGGCGGTGAGCACCGGCGCCACGTAGCTGGTCGCCAGCGTCTGCGCGACGGTACGCGGCGCGATGCCGGCCCAGCGCAGCCGCGCCAGCGCGACCTCGATGCTGCCCTCCTGCGCACTGCCGGCACGCTCGTGCACGGCGCGGCGGCGGATGTGGTGGCGGTCCTCGGCCAGGTTGGCCAGGTGGCTGAAATAGGTGAAGGCGCGGATCACGCTGACGGTCTGGTCGCCCGTCAGGCCCTTGAGCAGCTTCTTGAGCGCCTTGTCGGCCTCCTGGTCGGCATCGCGGCGGAAGGCCACCGAGAGCGTGCGCACCTGCTCGACCAGATCGTATGCGGCCACCCCTTCCTGCTCGCGGATCACGTCGCCCAGGATGCGGCCGAGCAGGCGGATGTCCTGTATCAGCGGCAGATCCTTGTCGGTCCTGCGGACGGCAGCAGGGGCTGCGGGCGCGCGGACTGCGGCATCGGGCTTGCGGGGGGACGCATTCATGCAGAGATCTCCATCCGCCGGGCCTGCGCGCGGCGTGTTGTTGTGAGTAGATATGACTTGTGTCAACAAGGGTGCTGCAGTGCAGCATGCTAGCATTCCCCACGCCACGCCAAGCCCCCGTTTCGGGGCGATCGCGCCCCCCTTTTCCGCCCCGGCAGCCCTGCCGAAACCCGCGATGATGACCCCAGCCTCTACGCCCGCCCTCACCCTCACCATCGCGACGCGCGAAAGCCGACTGGCCCTGTGGCAGGCCGAGCACGTGCAAGCCCTGCTGCGCGGGCGCGGCCATGCCGTGGACCTGCTGGGCATGACCACCAAGGGCGACCAGATCCTGGACCGCTCCCTCAGCAAGGTGGGCGGCAAGGGCCTGTTCGTCAAGGAGCTGGAAGTGGCGCTGGAAGAAGGCCGCGCCCACATCGCCGTGCATTCGCTCAAGGACGTGCCCATGGAGCTGCCCGAGGGCTTCGCGCTGGCCTGCGTGATGGAGCGCGAAGACCCGCGCGATGCCTTCGTCTCGCCCCGCTACGCCCGGCTGGCCGATCTGCCCCAGGGCGCGGTGGTGGGCACCTCCAGCCTGCGCCGCCACGTGCTGATCAAGGCACTGCGCCCCGATCTGCGCATCGAGCCGCTGCGCGGCAACCTCGACACGCGCCTGCGCAAGCTGGACGAAGGCCAGTACGACGCCATCGTGCTCGCCGCCGCCGGGCTCAAGCGCCTGGGCCTGACGGACCGCATCCGCGCCATCTTCGAGCCCACCGAGATGCTGCCCGCCGCCGGCCAGGGTGCCCTCGGCATCGAGGTGCGCACCCAGCGTGCCGATCTGATCGAAGCCCTCGCGCCGCTGATGCACCGCCCCACGGCGCTGGCCGTGACGGCCGAGCGCGCCGTGAGCCGCGCGATGGGCGGCAGCTGTTCCATGCCGCTGGCCGCGCATGCGCAATGGCAGGCCGACGGCAGCCTGCGGCTCGACGCCGCCTGGGGCGACCCCGAAGGCCTGAGCCCGCTGGTGCACGCCAGCGCCACCACCGCCGTGGCGTCGGCGGCCGATGCCGAGGCGCTGGGCGCCGATGTCTCCCAGCAACTGCGCGCAGGCGGCGCCACGGGCCCCGCAACGGCCTGACGCCCCATGCCCGCAGCCCTGGCCCGCCGCGCCATCGTCACCCGCCCCGCGCGCGACGCGGCCCAGTGGGTGGCCGACCTGCAACAGCGCGGCGTGCCGGCAGTGGCCTTGCCGCTCATTGCCATCGGCCCGGCCACGCAGCCGGCGCTGCAGGCCGCACTGCAGCAGGCCCGCGCCGACCTGGGCCGCTGGCGCGCGCTCATGTTCGTGAGCGGCAATGCCGTGCACTACTTCTTCGGATCAGAATCGGCTGGAGCGCCCGTTTCTCCTGCACCCAACGCTATTCAATTCAGAGCATGGTCCCCCGGCCCCGGCACCCGGCAAGCCTTGCTGGATGCGGGCGTTGCCGCCGCCGCCATCGACAGCCCCGCCCCGGATGCCGCGCAGTTCGACTCCGAAGCCCTCTGGCACCAGGTGCAGGCCCAGGTACAGCCGGGCGACCGGGTATTGATCGTGCGAGGCACCACGCCGGAAGCCGCGGCCAGCCCTGGCGCCGCCGGCGGACGGGGCCGCGACTGGCTGGCACGGCAGATCGAAGCGGCCGGCGGGCAGGTGGACTTCATCGCCGTCTATGAGCGGGGAGCACCGCGCCTGGACGCCCCCCAGCTCGCGCTCGCACGGCAGGCGGCGCACGACGGCTCGATCTGGCTGTTGAGCAGCTCCGAAGCCATCGCCCACCTCTCGGCCGCCGTGCCCGGGCAGGACTGGCAGCGCGCCCATGCGCTCTGCACCCATCCACGCATCGCGGAGGCCGCCCGCAAGGTCGGTTTCGGCGTGGTGAATGAATGCCGGCCCGCTCTTTCGGATGTGGTCGGGTCGATAGAATCCTTGTATGAGTTCTGAGCCCACCCCAGGCCTGCCGCCGACCGCATCCGCTGGCTCCAGCGCCCGCGCTGCCGCACGGCTGTCGGCCAGTGCCCGCCTGGGCCTCTCCGCGCTGGGCTGCATCGCGCTGGCCGCCCTGGTGGCCAGCCTGCTGCTGTGGCAGCGCCTCTCCGGCATCCAGGAACAGCTGGCGCGCCAGTCTGCCGATTCCGGCGCGCAGGCCATCGAGGCCCGCTCCATGGCCCGACAGGCACAGGATCTGGCGCGCGACATCGCCGCCAAGCAGGCCGTGGCCGATGCGCGGCTGAACGAGGTCACCCTGCAGCGCCGCCAGCTCGAAGAGCTCATCCAGAGCCTCTCGCGCACCCGCGACGAGAACCTGGTGGTGGACATCGAATCGGGCCTGCGCCTGGCCCAGCAGCAAGCGCAGCTGACCGGCAACCTCGAACCGCTGGTAGCCTCGCTGCGCAGCGCGCAGCAGCGCATAGAACGCTCGGCCCAGCCGCGCCTCGCGCCCGTGCAGCAGGCCATCGAACGCGACCTGGATCGCCTCGGCCGCGCCTCGGTCACCGACACCGCCGGCCTGCTCGGCCGCATCGACGACCTGATCCGGCAGGTGGACGACCTGCCGCTGCTCAACGCCGTGGCACACGCATCGGCCATGCGCCGCATGGCTGCGGCACAAGGCGCCGACGACGCCCCCGCAACGCCAGCATCCACCGCCGGCCTGCCGCGCTGGCAGGCGGTGCTGGCCAGCGCCTGGGAAGTGGTGCGCGATGAGATGCGCGGCCTGTTAAGGGTCACCCGTATCGACCGGCCCGATGCCATGCTGCTGGCGCCCGAGCAGGCGTTCTTCTTGCGCGAGAACCTCAAGCTCAAGCTGCTCAACGCCCGGCTGGGCGTGCTGGCGCGCCAGCTCGACTCCGCCCGTTCCGATCTGGCAGCAGCCAACACGGCGCTCAACCAGTATTTCGACCCGGCATCGCGCCGCACCCAGGCCGCGGCCACCACGCTGCAGCAGGCGCAGACCCATCTCAAGACCGCGCAGCTGCCGGGCATCGACGATTCCCTGGCCGCGCTGGCTACCGCCGCCGCGGGTCGCTGAAGCCGGGAGCAACGACGCATGCGCGCAGCACTCTGGCTTCTCGGGCTCTTCGGCGTCGCCGTGGCGGTGGCGCTCTTCGCAGGCAACAACCAGGGCTCGGTCACGCTGTTCTGGCCCCCCTATCGCATCGACCTTTCGCTCAACCTGGTGCTGGTGCTGGCCGTCGGTGGCTTCGGACTGATCTACGCAGCGCTGCGCGGCCTGGCCGCACTACTGGCCCTGCCGCGCCAGGCACGCCGCTGGCGCGTGCAGCAGAAGGAACGGGCCATGCACGGAGCGCTGATGGATGCGCTGTCGCAGCTGCTGGCCGGCCGCTTCCTTCGCTCGCGCAAGGCTGCCGTCGCCGCACTGGCGCAGGAACGGGCCCTCGACGGCGCGGGAGCCCCCGTGCCGCATGGCCGACAGCTGCGCACGCTGGCCCATCTGGTGGCCGCCGAAGCCTCCCACGCACTGCAGGACCGCGCCACGCGCGCCTCGCACCTCGATCACGCGCTGAGCAACATCCCGGACCGGGCCCCTTTGAGCGAACTGGAGCTGCGCGAAGGCGTGCAACTGCGTGCAGCGCGTTGGTCGCTGGACGAGCGCGACGCGCCCGCTGCGCTCGAATGGCTGGCCGCCCTGCCCCAGGGCGCCGCCCGGCGCACGCTGGCGCTGCGCGCCCGCCTCAAGGCCGCACGCATGTCGCGCCACCCGCAGGACGCGCTAGACACCGCCCGGCTGCTGGGCAAGCACCGCGCCTTCTCGCCCGCCGCCGCGCAGAGCATGGTGCGCGGGCTGGCCATGGAACTGATCGACGGCGCGCACGACACGGCGCAGCTGCAGCGGCTCTGGCAAGACCTGGAACCCGGCGAACGCGCCATGCCCGAGCTGGCCGTGCATGCCGCGCAGCGCCTGGCGCAGCTGGGCGGCGATGCGGCCCTGGGCCGCAGCTGGCTGCAGCCCGCCTGGGAGCGGCTGGCCGACCCAGCCGCCGACCTGCCCGAGACGCTGGGACTGAAACTGGTGCGCACCCTCGAAAACCATCTGGACGGGCTGGATGCCCCGTGGCTGGCACGCATCGAGACCGCGCAGCAGAACAACCCGCGCAACCCCGCGCTGCTCTACCTCTCGGCCGCAGCCTGCCTGCGCCGCCAGCTCTGGGGCAAGGCGCAGCAGCGCTTCACCCAGGCCACGCAGCAGCTGGGTGACCCCACGTTGCGCTGCCGCGCCTGGCGCCACCTGGCCGAACTGGCCGAGGAACGCGGCGACGCCGAGGCTGCCGCCACCGCCTGGAAGAACGCGGCGCTGGCGCACTGAGGCAGAGCGGCGCTCGCCGGTCGTCTCTACAGGCAGCGGACAAGCCCCTCTGCGCCGCCGCACGCTGCATCCTCTCCCATCCCCCTCCCTGCAAGGCACGGCAGGCCAGAGGCCGGCCACACCCCAGCTCTCCACGCTCGCGGCACAGCCTGGCTATCGGCGGGCCAGCAGCGCGCGGGTCGCGGGGCGCAGCGGCATATCCCCCTGGCGACTTCACTGCGCCAAAATTCCTCTAACGTGAACTAATTACGAATAGTAGAATTTCGTAAAACATCCAGGAGACTCGCATGAACGCCGTCATGACCCCCGCCGCCTTCGCCGCGCTGCCGGCTCCGGCTGCCGTCCAGCAGCTGCATCACTATGCGTACAAGGCGCGCGATGCGGAAGAGACGCGCCACTTCTACGAAGACATCCTGGGCCTGCCGCTCTATCACATCATCCAGAGCGACCATGTGCCCAGTACGGGCGAATACTGCCCCTACACGCACTTCTTCTTCCGGTTGCGCGACGGCTCCTTCATCGCCTTCTTCGACCTGGGCGACGACGTGAAGGCCGAGCCTTCGCCGAACACGCCCGCCTGGGTCAATCACATCGCCTTCCGCGTCGATACGGTGGAGGAGCTGGCCCGCACCAAGGCACGGCTGGAGGCGCACGGGATCGAGGTGCTGGGCGTCACCGACCACCACATCTTCAAGAGCATCTATTTCTTCGACCCCAACGGCATTCGGCTGGAACTGGCTGCCCAGCTGGCCAGCGACGAAGAAATGGCCAGGGACAGCACCATCGCCCACCAGCGCCTGCGCGAATGGACGGCGCGCAAGGAGGAATGGCGCCGCCAGCGCGCCGCCGGGCAGGCGGCCGCACCGCTCAAGCCGCAGACCAACGACCGGCCCGAATACGGCGGCTCCAGCCACTGAACGCTATTGAAACAATAGCTGCATGCGCTTTATTTGTGAGCGCTGCAGGCAGCTTTCGCGCTGAATCCGCGCGGGCAGATGCCGCCGCCTCCAGAACGGCCTGCCTCCGCGGGTCGCGCCAGTAAAATCGGCGCCATCGTCCATCGCCAACCCCACGGCATCTTGTGCGCAAGATGCCGTTTTTCCTTCCATTTGCCCGCCATGAGTGACACCCCTTCGCAGCCCGGCCTTGAGAGCCTGTCCAAATCGTTCGAGCCCGCCGCCCTGGAAGCCCACTGGGGGCCCGAGTGGGAGCGCCGCGGCTACGGCGTGGCGGGCCACCGCGGCACGCAGCAGCCCGATGCGAACGCGCCCGCCTTCGCCATCCAGCTGCCACCGCCCAACGTGACCGGGACGCTGCACATGGGCCATGCGTTCAACCAGACCATCATGGACAGCCTCACGCGCTACCACCGCATGCTGGGCCACAACACGCTGTGGGTGCCAGGTACGGAC
>JBHIWE010000071.1:0-17852 GCA_041987645.1 Acidovorax sp.
CTGCGCATCGCGGGGGCGCTGCTCGCTGCGCTGGTGGTGCTGACGGCGATGAACTGGCGCCTGATCGAGCAGCGCTGGGAGCTGATGCACCAGGAGGTGACGCAGTACGACGACAACGCCCGCGCGGGCGCCGAAAGCTCGGTGGGCCAGCGGCTGGAGCACTGGCGCTTCGCCTGGGACCTGGGCCGTGAACGGCCGCTGACGGGCTGGGGCCTGGCCGGCTACATGCGCGAGAAGGACAAGCGCGTCGCGGCCGGCCTCTACCAGAAGTCCATCACCGAATACATCTACGTCCACAACGAGCCGCTGGACGTCTTCGTCAAGACCGGCATCGGCGGCGTGGCCCTGCTGCTGTGCTTCTACGGCGTGCCCTTCTTCCTTTTCTGGCCCAGCCGGCGCCGGCTGGCGGCGCTGGACAGCCTGCCCGAGGCCGAGCGCGCTCAGGTCGTGGCGCTGCGGCTCACCGGCGTGTGCATTCCCGTGCTCTACGTGGGCTTCGGGCTCACGCAGGTCTTCTTCGCGCACAACAGCGGGATCATGTTCTATCTCTTCTCCAACATGATCGTATGGTCCGCGCTGCTGGGCGCGGACCCGGCCTTGCGCGCATCCGCTGCCCGCACCTGAGGTCCCGGTGGCCGTCATGATGCTTCCATGAGCACGATGCCCCCGCTCTCCGCCGCGCGTCGGCCGCGCGTGCTGCACTTCGTGACCGGCGGCTTCTCGGGCGCCACGCAGGTGGCCGTCGATCTGGTGCGCGCCCATGCCGCATCGGGCCGCTTCGAGGCGCTGCTCGCGCTGCGCGTCAAGCGCCGCACCACCACGCCCGAGCGCGTGGCCGCTCTGCGCGCCGAGGGGCTGGCGGTGGAACTGGTGCCCGGCTGGGCGCACGCCGCCACGGTGTGGCACCTGGCGGCGCTGTGCCGGCGCTGGCAGCCCGACATCCTGGTCGCGCACGGTTTCAGCGAACACCTCTGGGGCCGCTATGCCGGCCTGCTGGCGGGCGTGCCCCGGCTGGTGCATGTGGAGCACAACTCCCGCGAGCGCTACACCGCCTGGCGGCTGGCGCAGGCGCGCTGGCTGGCGCGGCGCACGGCGGCCATCGTGGGCGTTTCCGAAGGCGTGCGCAGCACCCTGCTGGAGCGCGGCTTTCCGGCCGACCGCATCCATGCCATTCCCAACGGCGTGCGCCTTGAGCCTTTCGCCCAGGCCGAGGCCCGGCCGTTCGCTGCGCGCGAGCCCGGCATCGTCATGGCCGCGCGCTTCGCCCGCCAGAAGGACCATGCCACGCTGCTGCGCGCCGTGGCGCTGCTGCGCGATCGCGGCCTGACCCCGCCCGTGCGGCTGGCCGGCGGCGGCAAGGCCAGCGCCCGGCAGGCGGCCGAGCGGCTGGCGCAGGAACTGGATCTGCTGCCCCAGGTGCAGTTCATCGGCCACTGCGCCGACGTGCCCGGGCTGCTGATGGGCCAGCAGATCTGCGTGCTCTCCACCCACTACGAGGGCATGCCGCTCTCGCTCATCGAAGGCATGGCCTCCGGCTGCGCCGTGGTGGGCAGCCGCGTGGTGGGCGTGCAGGAGGTGATCGCGCCCGGCCGCACCGGCCTGCTGGCCGAGCCCGGCGATGCCGCCTCGCTCGCCGATGCGCTGCAGCGCCTCTTGACCGACACCCCCGCCGCCGCCCGCATGGCCGCCGCCGCCCGCGAGGACGCGGTGGCGCACTACGGCCTGCCCACCATGACGACGCGCTACGAAGCGCTGCTGCACGGCCTGCTGCCGGCGGAGCCCGCCACGCCATGAGTCCTTTCGCTTCCGCGGCACCGGCCGCCGCCACACCCTGGCTCAGCGTGCTCGTGCCCGTGTACAACGTGCGCGATTACCTGGCCGAATGCGTCGAATCCGTGCTGGCCCAGGCGCCGGCTGATGCGGGCGTCGAAGTGCTGCTGCTCGACGACTGCTCCACCGATGGCTCGGCCGAGGTCATGGCCGCGCTGGATGCCCGCTGGCCCGGCCGCCTGCGGCTGCTGCGGCATGAACGCAATGCCGGCCTGAGCGCCGCGCGCAACACCATGATCGACGCGGCGCGGGGCGACTATCTCTGGTTCCTCGACTCCGACGACAAGCTGCTGCCCGGCGCCATCGCCGGCCTGCGCGAGGTGGTGGGCCTGCACGCGCCCGATGCCGTGCTCTGCGACTTCGCCGTCTGGCGCGAGCGCCCGCGCCTGAAGCACCGCCTGCGCGGCGAACGCCATCGCAACACCTTCGCGGGCCCGCACGCCGCGCTGCGCCCCGGCGGCCCCGAGCTGCTGGCTGGCCTGCTGGCCACGGGCCAGCTGCATGCCTGGTCCAAGATCACGCGCCGCGCCCTCTGGCCGGCCTCGGTGCGCTTTCCGCCCGGCCGCTATTTCGAGGACATGGCCACCATGCCGCTGGCCCTGCTGGGCGCGCGCAGCTACTGGCATGTGCCGAAACCCTGGGTGGCCTACCGCCAGCGCGGCGGCAGCATCCTGTCCACCATGACCTTGCCCAAGGCCATGGACCAGTCCGCCGCGCTGCGGCCCTTCGGCGATGCGCTGCGCGGCCGGCCCGAGGCCGCAGACCCCGCCCTGAGCTTCGCCCTGGCCCACCAGTGCGCCCGCAGCCTGATGGGCGCCATGCGCGTGGTGGCCCGCGCCGCCGCCCAGCCCGGCGCGGATGCGGCGGCGCTGGACGCCGCGGCCGGCCGCATCCGCGCCGACTTCGCCGCCGCCTCGCCGCTGCCCGCCGAGGCGTTGGCCCAGGCCTATCTGCTGCGCGGCTGGTGGCTGCGGCGCCTGAAATTCCTGCGCGCCCACGCGCTGCGACCCCGATGACTTCTTCCGCTCCTTCCCGCCGCCCCTCGCTCAAGACGCGCGGCGAACTCTGGCTGGCACGCGGCCTGCGCCGGTTCTACGGCCTGTGGCCGCGCCGGCTCGAAACCTGCCCGCCGCCGGCCTTCGCGCTGCATGCCATCGCGCCCGCTGCGGGTGTGCCTTCGCCGGCCGCTGGCGACGATGGCGCCGCGCCGCGCCCCATTCCCCGTGTCATCTGGGCCTACTGGAAGGGCGATGCGCCGCCGCTGCTGATCCAGCGCTGCTTCGCCAACTGGCGGCGCATGAGCCCGGGCTACGAGATCCGCCTGCTGGACGACGTTTCCGCCCGCGCCTGGCTGCCGGAGATCCCGGCCGTGCTCGACCAGGTCTCGCCCGCCAAGCGCGCCGACTGGATCCGGCTGGAGCTGCTGCGCCTGCACGGCGGCATCTGGGTGGATGCCAGCAGCATCCTCACCGCGCCGCTGGACTGGGTGCTGGAGCAGCAGGCGCGCACGCCGGCCGACTTCGTGGGCTTCTACCTGGAGCGCCACACCCGCGACGCCGCCTATCCGGTGGTCGAGAACTGGTTCATGGCCGCGCCGCCGGGCAGCCGCTTCATCGCCGATCTGCAGCACGAATTCACCACCCAGGTCATCCACCGCACGGGGCATGAATACATCGCCCACCTGCAGTCGCTGGGCATCTACGAGGACGTGCGCCAGCATATCGACGCGCCCGACTACCTCAGCATGCACCTGGCGCTGCAGTTCGTGCTGCGCACGCGCGGCGGCTACCGGCTGGCGCTGGCCCGCGCCGAAGACGGGCCGTTCTACTACCACGTGCTCGGGCGCTGGGGCCGCACGCCGCTCAAGCTGCGGCTGCTGTTCTCGCGGCCCACGGGCGCGCTGCCGCCGCTCATCAAGCTGCGCTCGCCGGACCGCCGGCGGCTGGACGACTACCTGGAGCGCGGGTTCTACCTGCCGGACAGCATCGCCGGACAGCAGCTCATGGCCGGAACGGGCACGGGCACTGTGCGCTGATTGCTATAAAAAGAATAGCTATGGGCGCTTGATTCGCCTGCGCTGCAGGGCCATCAGGCCTTGATTTTGGCGCTGGCTGCCCGCCATTCCCGCGCCAGCAGCGCCACCAGCTCCCCGGCCGGCATCGGCCGCGCCGCCGCCACGCCCTGGCCGGCCCAGAGCGCCAGCACATCGGCCCGGCCCTGCGCAGCCGCCGCCTTGCGCACCGGACCCATCAGCGCGTTCTGCACCGGGTAGGCCGGCACGGCGGCCTCGACGGATGCGAGCCGCTCCATGGTGGCGTTGACGATGCCGCGCGCCGGCCGGCCGGAGAACACGCGGGTGATGCGCGTATCGGTTTCGCCCGCTGCGGCCATCGCGGCGCGGTAGGCCGGGCCGATGGCCGATTCCGGGCAGGCGAGGAAGGCCGTGCCCATCTGCACCCCCTCGGCGCCCAGGGCCTGGGCGGCGGCGATGCCGCGCCCGTCCATGATGCCGCCAGCCGCGATCACCGGCAGGCCGGCGAGCGCATCCACGCACTGCGGCACCAGCGCCAGCGTGCCCACCATGCTGGATTCGAAGTCGGCCAGGAAGGTGCCCCGGTGCCCGCCGGCCTCCAGCCCGCTGGCGCAGACCGCATCGGCGCCCACGGCGGCCCAGGCGCGGGCTTCGGCCACGGTGGTGGCGGTGCCGATGACGGTGCAGCCGGCCGCGTGCAGCCGCTCCACCTGGCGCGCATCGAGGATGCCGAAGGTGAAGCTGGCGACGGCCGGGCGCGCCGCGAGCAGCGCCTCGAACTGCGCCGCGAAGTCCTCGCACCACTGCGCGGGCACGGCGGGTTCCAGGCCGAATTCGGCGTAGAGGGGGGCCAGCCGGTCCAGCGCCTCGCGCACCGTGTCCGCGTCGGGCGAGGGCGTGGCCTGCACGAAGAGGTTCATGCCGAAGGGGCGCCCCGTGCGGCGGCGCACCTCGGCCGCGGCCTCGGCCATGGCGGCGGGCGAGCGCATGCCGCAGCCCAGCATGCCCAGCCCGCCGGCTTCGGAGACGGCGGCGGCCAGGGCCGGCGTGTCCGATCCGGTCATGGGGCCTTGCACGATGGGCAGGGCGATGCCCAGGCGGCTGAACAGCGGGGCCGGGCGAGCGGGCGGCGTGGCGGGTGCAGAAGGCATGGCAGGCTTTCGTCGAAGGGGAGGGTGAGGCCGTGGATGGGGTGGCAGGCGGAGCGGGTCAGGCGGAGGCCGCGCCCTGCAGCGCCTGCAGCAGGGCATCGAGCGCCGGTGTGTGCCAGCCGCGCCGGCGCACCAGCACGGTTTCGCGTTCGGCCAGCGGCACCCACCGCAGCGCGGGCGGCTCGCGCATCAGGTCGATGACGGACTGCGGCACCACGCCGGCGCAGCGCCCGGCGGCCACGCAGGCCAGGATGGCGTGGTAGGAGGCCAGCTCCAGCACCTGGGGCGCGGCGCCGTGGCGCTGCGCACGCATCCAGTCCTCGCCCATGCGGCGGTAGGTGCAGCCCGGGCCGAAGGCGGCCAGCCTGTCCACCTGCAGGTCGCCGGGGCGCTCCACTGGCGGGTGGCTGGCCGGCAGGGCGATGAGCAGCGATTCGGTGAAAACAGGCGTGATGTCCACTGCCGCCTCCGGGTCCACGCCTGGCGGCGGCCAGGCGACCAGCGCGCAGTCGCTGGTGTGGGTCAGCACCTGGTCCACCAGCTCGCGCGAGGCGCCGGTGCGCAGCTCCAGCTGCAGGCCGGGCCACTGCGCATGCAGGTGGGCCAGCGGGGCGGGCAGGCGTGCAGCGGCGGTGCTTTCCATGGCGCCCAGGCGCAGCCGGCCGCCGGGGATAGCGGGGTGCAGCGCCTGGCGGGCCTCTTCGGCCAGCGCCAGCAGGCGGTCGGCATAGGCCACCAGCGAGGTGCCGGCCGGCGTCAGCGCCATGCGCCGGCCTTCGCGCAGGAACAGCGTGGCGCCGAGCTGCTCTTCCAGCTGCTGCACGCGGGTGGTGACGTTGGACTGCACCCGGCCCAGCCGTTCGGCCGCTCGGGTAATGCTGCCCTCGGCCGCCACGGCACGAAAGATTTCCAGGGCGGACAGATCCATGAAATTCTCTGTTGAAGATGGATTATTTGAATGTTAATCTGAAAAAAAGAATGAACAAGCCGAGGCGATACCGCATGTCCGATGATTCCGCCCCTTCTGGCGCCGACGCCGCCCAGCCCCCCGTCCTGGCGCACCGCCCGCTGGCCATCGCCCTGGCCGGCATGGCCGCGCTGGGCGCCGCCATGGGCATTGGGCGCTTTGCCTTCACCCCGCTGCTGCCCATGATGCTGCGGGATGGCGTGCTCACCCTGGCCGGCGGGAGCTGGCTGGCCACCGTCAACTACGTGGGCTATCTGGCCGGGGCCCTGGCCTGCATGGCGCTGCCGTGGCTGGCGCCGCGCACCGCCCGGGCCTGGCAGGGCGCGCCGCTCACGCGCTGGGGCCTGGCGGCCACGGTGCTGCTGACCTGCGGCATGGCCCTGCCGGTGGCCGGCGCCTGGCCGTGGCTGCGTGCGGCGGCGGGCGTGGCGAGCGCGGTGGTGTTCCTCAACGTGTCGTCCTGGTGCATGGCGCGGCTGGTGGCGTCGGGGCATGCCGCGCTGGGCGGGTTGATCTTCTGCGGGCCGGGCCTGGGCATCGTGCTCACGGGCCTCTCGGCCAGCGCCATGGTGTCGGCGCACTGGCCGGCGGCGGCCGGCTGGGCGGCCTTCGGGCTGCTCTGCGCGGTGCTGTGCGCGCTGGTCTGGCCGGTGGTGCGCGGATCGGCGCAACAGGCAGGGATCGGCAGCGCCGCCCTGCCAGCTCCCGGGCCCATGCTTGGCGGGGAACGCAGCGCCCGGGCGCTGCTCACGCTGGCCTATGGCCTGGCGGGGCTGGGCTACATCGTCACGGCCACCTTTTTGCCGGTGATCGCGCGCGGGGCGCTGCCGGCGGGCTCGCCCTGGCCCGATCTGTTCTGGCCGGTGTTCGGTGCGGGCGTGGCGCTGGGCGCGGCGCTGTCCACCCGCACGCCGGCTGGCTGGGACCGGCGCTGGCTGCTGGCCGGCTGCTACGCGCTGCAGGCGCTGGCCATCGGCCTGGGGCTGGTGTGGCCGGGGGTGGCGGGCTTCGCGCTGGGCAGCCTGCTGCTGGGGCTGCCGTTCACGGCCATCACCTTCTATGCGCTGCAGGAAGCGCGGCGCATCTGGCCGGCGGCGGGCGACAGCTTTGCGGGCCTGCTGACGGTGGCCTATGGCCTGGGCCAGATCGCCGGCCCGCCCCTGGTGGCCTGGGCGCTGCACCATGCGGCCACGCCGCAGCAGGGCTTTGCGCAGGGCCTGGCCATGGCGGCCGGCGCGCTGGTGCTGGGGGCATGCGTGCTGGGGGCGATGGTGCGGCGCTGGCCGCTGCCTGCGGGGCGCTGAGCGCGCCGAGCGCCGTGATCAGGCCGAGCGCGGCAGCTGCAGCACGAAGCTGGCGCCGCTCGCGCCGTCGGGCCGGTCGGTGCAGAAGACGCGGCCGTCGTGGCGTTCGGCGATGGAGCGCACCAGCGCCAGGCCCAGGCCCACGCCGCCGGAGCGTTCGCTGGCGCCGGGCAGGCGGTAGAAGGGCTCGAAGATGCGTTCGCGCTGGTCGGCCGGCACGCCCGGGCCCTGGTCGCACACGCTGGCTTCCACATGCGTGGCGGTGCTGCGCAGGGTGACGGTGATGTCGCCCTGGCTGTAGCGGCGGGCGTTTTCCAGCAGGTTGCGCAGCGCCCGGCGCAGCAGCTTGGGGATGCCGTTCACTTCCAGCGCGTCCGCGGCCGTGCCGTCGGCGATCAGCAGTTCGGCATCCACGCGCACGCATTCCTCGGCGGCCAGGCCCATCAAGTCCACCACCTCGACGGTGCCCACGTCGGCCTCGCGCGCGTCGAGCCGGCTGGCGAGCAGGATCTCGTCCACCAGCTGGTCCAGCTCGGCGATGTTGCGCAGGATCTCGGCACGAAAGTTGGGCGAGGGTGCGCTGCCCTGCATCAGCTCCAGTCCCATGCGGATACGCGTGAGCGGCGAGCGCAGCTCGTGCGAGGCATTGGCCAGCAATGACTTGTGCGACTTGACCAGGGTTTCGATGCGCGCGGCGGCGGCGTTGAACTGTCGGGCCAGATCGGCCACCTCGTCCTGCCCGCGTTCGGTCACGCGCACCGAGAGGTCACCCTCACCGAAGCGCTGCACGCTGCGCTGCAGCGTCTCCAGCCGCACCAGCAGCTTGCGGATGATGGGGAAGACGCCCACAGTGACGGCGATGCCGACCAGCGCGAGCATCCAGAGGAAGCCGAAGGGCGGGCTCAGCCAGAAGGCGGCGTCGTGCCGGCCCGGGCCGGGCGGGCGCGGGCGGGGCGACATCTCCAGCGTATAGGCCGCACCGTCGAGCCCTTCGAGCACGAATTCGATCCCCTCGCCGCGCTCGGTGGGCCGGCGCATGGCCTGGCCCTTGAGCCGGGGGTGGCCCTGGGCATCGCGCAGCACGAATTCGCGTCCCGGAGGCTGCGAGGCGGCCTGCTGCGAGTTGTGCTCGGCCGCGATGCGCCAGGCGAAGCCCACCAGCAGTGCGAACACCGCCACCCCGCCCACCACGGCGAGCCAGATGCGCAGATACAGGCGGCGGGAGAAGGGGCTGACCAGGGACATCTAGTCTTGCTGTTTGGCGAACACGTAGCCCACGCCGCGCACCGTGAGGATCCGGCGCGGGTTCTTGGCGTCCTGCTCGATGGCGGCGCGGATGCGGCCCATGTGGACGTCGATGGAGCGGTCGAAGGCTTCCAGCTCGCGGCCGCGCACGGCTTCCATGATCTGGTCGCGCGTGAGCACGCGGCCGGCGCGCTCGGCCAGCGCGACCAGCAGGTCGAACTGGTAGGAGGTGAGGTCGGCCGGCTGACCGCCCACGGTGACGCTGCGGGCATCGCGGTCGATCTCCAGCGTGCCAAAGCGCATGAGCTGCGGCGCGGGCTGGGCGCCGCTCTCGCGCCGGCGCAGGATGGCACGGATGCGCGCCAGCAACTCGCGCGGCTCGAAGGGCTTGGGCAGGTAGTCGTCGGCGCCCAGCTCCAGGCCGATGATGCGGTCCATGGGGTCGCCCTTGGCGGTGAGCATCAGCACCGGCACCTGCGCTGCGGCGCCGGGCAGGGCGCGGATGCGGCGGCAGACTTCCAGGCCGTCCATGTCGGGCAGCATCAGGTCCAGGATGACCAGGTCGGGCAGCGCATAGCCGCCCTCGCCCTGCAGATGCGCCAGCCCGCTGCCGCCGTCTGCCCTGTGGGTGACCTGCAGGCCGGACTGGCCCAGGTACTCGCCCACCATCTCGGCCAGGCGGGCATCGTCTTCGATCATCAGCAGTTGGGAACTCATGGCAGGCGGGCGGAAGAGGTAAGACAGAAGAGGCAACGGAGGGGACAACGGGACACAGGCTGCATGGTGACGCCGGGGCATCTCGCCGGGTTGAAGTCTCCGTAAAGTTAGGTAAACGAGCGCTTCAGACCGGCGGCTGCTCAGCGCCGGTCCCTGCTTTTTGCTATTAAAGTTGTAGCTTGGTGTCGTGGTTTATCAAGGGCTGGGGCCATTTTGACCCGTGATGCCAGCGCCACCAGCAGCAGCACCGGCAGCCCCATCAGCGCGGTGCCGATGAAGAACTCGGTATAGCCGTAGGCATCGACGAAGCGGCCCGAGAAGCCGGCGATCCACTTGGGCAGCAGCAGCATCATGGAGCTGAAGAGGGCGTACTGTGTGGCCGAGTACTGCACGTTCGTGAGGCTGGAAAGGTAGGCGATGAACGCGGCCGAGGCGATGCCGCCCGAGAGGTTGTCGGCCGACACCACCAGCATCAGCAGGGGCACGCTGTGGCCCTGCTGGCCCAGCCAGGCGAAGAGCAGGTTGCTCAGCGCGCTGAGCACCGCGCCCAGCATCAGCACGCGCATCACGCCCAGGCGCATGGACAGCACGCCGCCCACGAAGGCGCCGGCCAGCGTGGCCACCACCCCGAAGACCTTGCTCACGGCGGCCACCTCGTCCTTGGTGTAGCCCATATCGACGTAGAACGGGTTGGCCATGATGCCCATCACCACGTCGCTGATGCGGTAGAGCGCGATGAGCGCCAGCAGCAGCGCGGCGTGCCAACGGTAGCGGCGGACGAAGTCGGCAAAGGGCTCGACGAGCGCGCCGCGCAGCCATTCGGCGGCGTTGCGCGCCGGCGGCAGCGGGCGCGGCGCGGGCTCGCGCGAGAGCAGCACGGTGATGGCGCCCACCAGCATCGACGCCGCCATGGTCAGGTAGGCCGCCTGCCAGGCGCCATGCTGGTAGCCGCTGGCCGTGGGTGATTCGGCCCGGGCCGCCACCCAGAGCACGCCGGCGCCGGCCCAGATCATCGCCAGGCGGTAGCCTGTCTGGTAGGTGGCCGCCAGAGCCGCCTGCCGGTCGGCGTCGGCCGATTCGATGCGGAAGGCGTCGAGTGCGATGTCCTGCGTGGCCGAGCCAAAGGCGACGAACAGCGCGCACCACACCATGGGCGCGAGCGCCTCGCGCGGGTCGTTCAGGGCCATGCCTGCGAGCCCGGCCATCACCAACAGCTGCGACAGCAGCAGCCAGCCGCGCCGCCGGCCCAGCGCGCGCGTGAGCCACGGCAGGGGCATGCGGTCCACCAGCGGCGCCCAGACCCACTTGAAGGCATAGGCCAGCCCCACCCAGCTGAGGTAGCCGATGGTGGTGCGGTCCACGCCGGCCTCGCGCAGCCAGAAGCTCAGCGTGCCCAGCACCAGCAGCAGTGGCAGCCCGGCCGAAAAGCCCAGCGCCAGCATGCGCAGGCTGGCCGGCTCACGATAGACCCGCAGGGCCTGCCCCCAACTGCGGCGCGGCGCGGGCTGCGGCGGCGTGGCGGCGGGATCGGCGCTGGGGGAGGATGCGGCGGGGTGGGTGGAGGGCGCTGGATTCGTCATGGGGGGCACAAGGAGGGCGCGCTGCCTGGGCGGCGGTTGCCGGCCCGGCTGCGCTGTCGGGGGGCGCGGGTCTGGTGGCGGTGCCGTTCAGCCGGCAGGGGTTGCGGGCTGCGGCGGACGGGTGTTCGGGGATTATCGGGCGGCACCCGGCGGTCGCGTCGCCGACTTCAGGAACTGGCGGTCTGTAGCGCCGGGTCCGGTGCGGTGGCCGCGCTGGCGGCGCTTTGCAGGAACTGCGTCGCCGCATCCGCAGGCATGGGCCGTGCGAAGAGGAAGCCCTGCAGCAGATGGCACCCCCACTGCTTGAGCATCTGCGCCTGCTGCAGGGTCTCGACGCCCTCGGCGACGACCTCCACCTGCAGATCGAACGCCAGGCCGATGGCGGTGGCGCACACGGCCTGGCCGCGCCCGCTCAGGTCCATGTCGCGGATGAAGGAACGGTCGAGCTTGAACGCATGCACCGGCAGGCGCCTCAGATAGCTGAGCGACGAATACCCGGTGCCGAAGTCATCAATGGACAGGCGCACGCCCAGCGTGCGCAGCGCCGTCAGGCGTGCGGCCACCAGGTCCAGCTGGTGCATCAGTACGGACTCGGTGATCTCCAGCTCCAGGTCGCCCGGGCGGATGCGGTGACGGGCCAGCGCGTCGGCGATGGTGGCCTGGAGCGATTCGTCTTCGAGCTGGTGCCCCGACAGGTTCACGGCCATGCGCAGCGACGTGTGGCCTTGGGCCTGCCAGCGCGCCAGCTGGGCGCAGGCGCTATCCAGCACCCAGGCGCCCAGGGGGTGGATCAGGCCCGTCGATTCCGCTACCGGGATGAAGCGCAGCGGCGAGATCAGCCCACGCACCGGGTGCTGCCAGCGCACCAGTGCCTCCATGCATACCAGCTGGCCGGTGTCGCCCTGGATCTGGGGCTGGTAATGCAGCACGAATTCGCCGCGTGCGAGCGCAGTGCGAAGCTCGTCCTCCAGTTCCAGCTGCTCCTGTACCTGGTCTTTCAGGGCGGAGGTGAAGGTCTTGAGCGGCTGGCCGCCGCGGCCGTTGGCCTTGGCCTGGTGCAGGGCCAGTTCGGCCGCGTCCAGCACGGCCTCGGCCGTCAGGCCGTCATCGGGAAAGCGAGCCACGCCGGCGCTGGCGCGTACGTTCATCACCTTGCCCGCGAAGGCGACGGGCAGGGCGAAGGCGCTGTCGAGCTGTGCATGGCGCTGCGCCATCGCCTGGGGCGCAATGCCCTTGCAGACGACCGTGAAACCGGCCCCATGTCCGCGAGAGAGCAGGTCGCCGTCCACCAGCGTCTTCTGCAGTCGGCCGGCGAGCTGGGCCATGAGGGAGTCGCCAGCGGCCCGCCCTTGCGTGGCGCACAGCAGGTCGAAGCGATCGATGTCGAAGACGAACACGGTCAAGGGCTCGGCCTTGCGCTGGTGGTCTTGCAGCACCGGCGCGAGCTGACGCAGCAGCTCGGCACGGTCCGGCAGCTGGGTGTAGCGAGCGTCCCCGGGCGGGGCTGTACCCTGCGGCGCGGAGCGTGGCGCCGCTGCCGCGAGCGGCGCCGGCGCGGTGGGCGGACCATAGCGCAGGCCCGAGCCATGCTGGCGCGCCCGAAGTCCCTGGCGGCGCAGATCGCGCATCAACGCGCCGATGACCAAAGCGCTCACGAGCAGGAAGGAGAATCCGCCCAGATACGGCAGGTGCATGTTGCCGCTGTCCGCCAGCACCGAGATGACGGCACCTGCGGACAGCAGTGCGGCGCCCCCATAGGAGGCGACGCGCCAGAGGCTGGCCCTGCCTTGCAAGTTGCGCAGTGCGGGCAGGCTGGCGGCGAGCAGCAAGAACGACAGCAGGCGCAGCAACTGCAGGGGCACGTCGGTGGTGCCTTTGAGCAGGTAGATGGACTCGCCCCAGGGCAGCGTCACCCATTCGGCGGAGGGGGGCTGGTTGAAGCGGTAGCCGAAAGGCGTGCTGAAGTTGTGTGCCGCGAGCACCAGCGTGAGGGCGCTAACGGCGGCGGTCAGGCGCAGGCGGGGCCGTGGCGAGCCTGCCGATTCGAAGAAAAAGGTACCCAGCGGCACCGCCAGCAGCGACCACAGGTTGAGCCAGCGGTGCGCCTGCAGGGCGGAGGCAGGGCCATCGGCCGAATACTGCAGTGCGTTGCAGAGCTGGAACAGCGCGAAGCACAGGCTCAGCGCTGCGTAGCTCCACAGCACGCGCGGCATCTTGCTATGCCAGGCCAGCACAGCGGTGTACCCGGCACCCATGAGAAGGATGCCGACCGAGATCAGGTACGCCGTGACGAGGGGGCTGTCCATGGGAGCGGGGCGGTCGAGCGGCCCGATACAAAACTTGACATTTGATTGTGCCCGAGTTGCCTGGGTCGCGAGCGGCGCTATTTCCTGGGGGATCACAGGTTTAGCGGTAGTCCTACACACCCTTCGCTACCATGATGCCGTGACGCCATCCTTTTCCTTCAGCCGTGCGGCCTGCTCAGTGCGCGCCTACAGCGGTGAATATGCGGTGCATGCCCATGCGCATGCGCAGGTCGTGTACGCGCTGGCCGGCCGTATGGAACTGGAAGTCGCGGGCCGCGCCTTGTGGGTGGACCGGGCGAGCGGCATCGTCGTGCCGGCCGGCGTGCGGCATGGCTTTTCCGCGCTGCCCGGGGCGCGCTTTTGCGTGCTCGACCTGCCCGAGGGCGCTGGCACCGAGCGAGTGCGCCGCTTCGCCGTGCCGCCCCAGGCGCGCCGCTGGATCGACTCCGCGGCCAACGGCTGGACCGATGCCGGAGAGTCGGTCGCAGCCGCCGCCCACTGGCCTGAGGGCGTGGCGCAGGCCTGGCCCGCGCAGGAGGCGGGGCTGGGGAGTGCGGGCCTGCCGCAGCAACTGGCTGGGCTGCTGCAGGCGCCGCGCCTGCTGGCCCGGCGCAACCTGGAAACCGCGCGGCTGGAGCAGGCCGTGCGCGGCGCGCTGCACGAGGACTGGCCTACCGCCCGCATGGCAGCGCTCTGCCACATGAGCGTGCCGCGCTTTCACACCCGTTGGACCGAACTCTGCGGCGCTACTCCACAGGCCTGGCTGCGTGGCATGCGGCTGGATGCGGCGCAGCGGCAGTTGGCCGCCGGCCAGCCGCTGGAGCGCGTGGCTCTGGCCTGCGGCTATGCGACCGGCCCGGCTCTGGCGGCGGCCTTGCGGCGCGAGCGCGGCACCAGCGCCCGCGAGCTGCGCGGGCGCGCGCGGCCTGCAGGCAGTGAAAGCTGCGGTAACCACGCACCTTGATCGTTGCGCGATAGTGCCTGCGCCCGAGCCGTGGCACGCTCGGGCGCCATGTCTGAAGTCTCTTCCTCTCCTTCTTCCCCCGCTTTCCCGGCCGCGTCCTCCCATGGCGCGCGGGGCATCTGCATGGTGCTGCTGGCGGCGATGCTCTGGGGCACCACCGGCACGGTGCAAAGCCTGGCCCCTGCGGGCCTGTCGCCTTACTGGGTGGGCGCGCTGCGGCTGGGCGTGGCGACGGCCTTCTTCGCCGTGCTGGCAGGCGTTCTGCGACAGCGCGGCGGCCCGAGGGGCCGGCTGGCTGGGCCCAAGGTGCTGCTGGCCGGCGCGTGCGTGGCCGTCTACAACCTCAGCTTCTTCGCGGGCATCAAGATCAGCGGCGTGGCGCTGGGCACGGCGCTGGCCATCGGGAGCGGACCTATCTGGGCGGGGGTGCTGCAGACCGCGCTGCAGCGCCGGATGCCCGCGCCCGTGTGGTGGGTCGGCACGCTGCTGGGTGTGGCCGGCGGCGTGGCGATGGCGCTGGAGGGCGGTGCCGGCAGCGCCGGCCAGCGCGGCGCACAGGCGTTGGGCATCGCGCTGTGCCTGCTGGCGGGGCTGAGTTACTCGGCCTACACGCTGCTCAACAAGCCGCTGGTGCAGAACGCGCCAGCGCCCACGGTCAATTTGGCGGTCTTCGGCACGGCGGCCTTCCTGTCGCTGCCGGTGGCGTGGGGCCTGGCCGGAACGCCCTCGCTCACGGCGGGCACCTGGGCCACGGTGGCCTACCTGGGACTGGTGGCTACGGGCCTGGCCTATCTGCTCTTCACCAGCGCGCTGCGCCATATCTCGGGGGCCACCGGCGTCACCCTGGCGCTGGCCGAGCCCGTGACCGCCTTCGTGCTGGCGGTCGTGGTGGTGGGCGAGCCGGCCACCCTGCTGTCGGTGGGCGGTCTCGTGGCGGTGCTGTCGGGTCTGCTGCTGGTGGTGTGGGCCGAACTGCGCGTGGCACGTTCCTGACAGAAGAAAGTTGCTTACATCGCGGCGGCCGAGTTCTCCCTAAACTTGCGCGCCATGCAAGACGACTTCCCTATCGCTTCCCCTGATTCCCACCCTGGGGCCGGCTGCCGCCTGTGCGCCCTGCGCCAGGGCCACGGCGCCTGGAATGCGCGGCGCGGCTTCCTGCTGGCGGCGGGCGCTGCACTGGCCGGGCCGGCGCTGGCGCAGGTGGATGTGGGTTCGGCCTCGGCCATGCGCCAGCTGGTGCCAGCCGAGGGGCTGGAGCAGGCCGCCACGCAGCAATACGGCCAGCTGCTGGAGCAGGCCCGCGCCAAGCGCGCGCTCGCACCCGACGGCCATCCGCAGCTGCAGAAGCTGCGCGGCATCTCGCAGCGGCTGATTCCCTTCACTCCGCAATGGAACCGCCGCGCCAGCGAATGGCGCTGGCAGGTCAACCTGATCGGCAGCAAGCAGATCAACGCCTTCTGCATGCCGGGCGGCAAGATCGCCTTCTACACCGGCATCCTCGACCAGCTCAAGCTCACCGACGACGAGGCCGCCATGGTCATGGGCCACGAAATGGCGCACGCGCTGCGCGAGCACGCCCGTGCCCGGCTGGCCAAGACGCAGGCCACCAGCATGGGGCTCTCGCTGGGCGCGCAACTGCTGGGCCTGGGCGATCTGGGCAACGTGGCGGCCAACCTGGGCACGCAGCTGCTGTCGCTCAAGTTCAGCCGCAGCGATGAGACCGAGGCCGACCTGGTGGGCCTGGAGCTGGCCGCGCGTGGCGGCTTCGACCCCGACGCCTCGGTAAGCCTGTGGCGCAAGATGGGTGAGGCCACCAAGAACCAGGGCGGCCTGGCCTTTCTTTCCACCCATCCGAGCGGGCCCGACCGCATCCGCCAGCTGGAAGCCAACGTGCCGCGCGTCGAAGGGCTCTACCAGGCGGCCCGGCGCGGTTGACCCAACGCTTTCCTCAGCGGCCTCAGAGTACGCCCATCCACGGCCACAGGGTGACCGACAGCAGCAGGATCAGCGCCAGGCCGGCCAGCGTCACCACCACCCCGACCTTGGCGAACTGCAATGTGCCGAACGCGCCCGTGCCGTAGCACAGCATGTTCTGCGGTGCGTTCGTGGGCAGGATGAAGCCGAAAGACACCACGAAACTCTGCACGAAGACGATGCCGAAGGCCGTTTCCTTCGACACCGGCAGCGTCTGCGTGAAGGCGATGAAGATCGGAATGAGCGTGCTGGCCAGCCCCGTGGCCGAGGCGAAGCCCAGGTGCAGCACGATGCTGAAGACGGCCAACGCGCCGATCACGGCCACCACCGGCAGACCGGCGAGCCCCAGCTGACCCAGCGTCTGCTGGGCCAGCCAGCCGGCCGCGCCGGTGCGCTGCAGCAGCGTGCCCAGCGAGATCGAGGCGGCGAACAGCACCACCGTTCCCCAGGGCACGAGCTTTTCGGCCTGCGCCCAGTGCATCACGCCAATGCGCGGCATCAGCAGCAGCGCGATGCCCAGCTGCGTGGTGGTGGTCGTGTCGAACGGGTGCAGCGTGCCTTCTGTGGACCAGAGCACGAGCAGCAGCAGCGCCACGGCGATCAGGCGCTTTTCCGGGCCGCTGACGGGCCCGAGGGCGCGCAGCTGATCGCGCAGGCTGCCGGCGGCGTTGGCGGCGTCCGGCACCTGCGGGCGCAGCAGCCAGAGCGAGGTGAAGAACAGCACCACGGACATGCCCACGGTGAAGGGCAGGGCGGCCAGGAACCACTGCCCCCAGGTCACGCCGTGCCCGAAGGCGCCCTGCATGAAGTTCAGGCTGATGAGGTTCTGCGCGGCGCCGGTCTTCACCGCGATGTTGAAGATCGAACAGGCCTGGGCGGTGACGATCATCAGCGCGGCGCCCAGGCTGCTGCCCACCGGCAGGCCGAGGGCGGCGGTGATGCCCACCATGATCGGGATCACCGCTCCCACGCGCGCCGTGGCCGAGGGAATGAACAGCGCCAGCACGAAGCCCACCAGCATCGCTCCGAGTGTGAGCCGTGCGGGCGAGATGCCAACCCGGCTCATCACCAGCAGGGCCACGCGGCGGTCCAGCCCCGTGTGCTTGAGCGCCACGGCCAGGAACAGTGCGGCGGCCACCAGCAGCACGGCCGTCGATGAAAAACCGCCCAGCATCACGGTGAGCGCATCGGACGAGCCCATGGGCTTGGCGCCCGGCGTGAGCGGCTTGCCCATCAGGCCGACGACCGCCATGCCGGTGAGCAGCACCGCGCTGTTGGCGGGCGAGACGCATTCGCTGATCCATAGCGTGACGACCAGCACCAGCAGCCCGAGGGCGACCTGGCCCGAAGGAGACAGGCCCGCCGGGGCGGGCAGGGCCAGTACCAGGGCGTAGAGGCCCAGAGCCAGCAGCAGATAGCCGAGCTTGCGGCGGGAGTCGGGCTCCGGCTGCGACGTGATCGGCGCTGCGGGGGCGGGTGAGGGGACGGGCGTTGTCGTCATGGCGAAGGCTTTTCTTTCACGGTGAAGTCCGTGGCCCGCCATGGATCGGGAAACTACCGATTGCGCGGCGCCATTGGACCTGTCCGTGAGGATGCGCGCACCGCCGTCCTTACGGGTTGATCGCCATCAAGGCCGCGTCGATGGTCGCCCCATGAGCCCCGCCGGCCCCGGGCTCCTGCGCCGCGTCCGTCAGGTGCCGCCGACGTAAGGGTTGTTGCGCCGCTCGCGTCCGAAGCTGCTTTCCGGACCGTGGCCGGGGATGAAGGCCGTCTGGTCGCCCA
>JBHIWE010000072.1:0-17717 GCA_041987645.1 Acidovorax sp.
TGCGTCAGCAGCTTGCGCAACGTGGCCAGCTTCGCCAGGGCCTCGACCTTGGCGGGGTTGTCGGGGAGGCTTTTGCTCATCGCCTCGGGGGCCGGCAACGCGAGCGCGGCGCGCGGCGCTGGCAGAGCCAGTTGCTCGCGCACGTCGTCCGGCAGCGCCTCCAGCCCTCCCGGCAGGCGGCCCGACGCAATGGCCTCCTGCACCGCCCGCGTGCGGCCCTCCGCGTCGTAGCCCAGGCTGACCTGCAGCTGCGGGCGCCGGCGCATAGCGCGCGCCTCACCGGTGATGCGTGCGTAGGCCTCCATGAACGCCTGGCGCGCGGCGAACTTGTCCCCGGCGGCCAGCAGCGGCGCGGCCAGCCCCCAGGCCTCCGCGATCTCGTCGTTCCAGACCACCGTGGCGCACTCGTCCTGGCTGGACATGGCCAAGGCGTAGGCCTCTGCGGGCAGCAGCCGGCCCAGGGCGTGGTCAGCGTACTGGAGCACCGTGCCGGTCAGGATGGCGCCCTTGTGCTCCGCCCGGATGCGGGCCAGAGCCACCTGCAGCACGTGCTTCGGCAGGTGGGCCAGGTCGCTCACCAGCAGCGCCAGCGCGGCCGGGCGGATCTGCTGGCCTGCCAGCTCCATGGTTGCGCCCAGCTCTTCGATGAGCCAGCTTTGCGCCTGAGGGTCAAGCATGGGCGCCCTCCCCTGCGTGGCCTGCGCGCTGCTGGAGGAGGCGCTTTGTCTCCTCGATCGCATCCAGGTTGCCAGCCGTCCGGTCTTGCTGATGCGCCTGCGTTCTCGTCATGCCGGTGCCGGTCGTGGCCTGCGTGTGCCACTTCTCCGCATCGGACAAAAGCAACCGAACTGGGTGCATCTGCTGCACCACGAACTGCTCGGCAACCCGGCGGACGTAATGCACCGCGACCCGTGGCGCCGCCTCTACGCCAACGCGATCGATGAACTTCGCCATCTGGCCCGCCACGGATGCGTTCCACACCGGCCAGGCCGCATAGCGCACGAAGTAGGCGATGGCGTAAGCCATCCACGCCCTGAAGGTCTTCGACTTTTCGAGGGGATAGTTCAGGTCGCCGGGGATCTCGTAGATCGCGCCATTGGGTGCCGTGACCCGCCTCGGGACCGGGGGCTCGGCCTGGGCGTCAGCCCCGGCCGGAGAAATATCTGCCGTAGTCTCTGCAGTAGTCTCTGTAGTAGTCTTTCTTATCTTAGATTGCAGGGTTCCTGCAGTCCTGTTTGCAGGATTCCCGCAATCTGGCGTGCGGGGTTCCTGCTCGCCAGATTGCTGAACCTCTGCAGTCTTGATTGCAGGATTCCCGCAATCTTGTTTGCGAGCGGATTCACCTGCCCGCAGCGCCGCCTCCAACTCGTGGAAGTTCACGCGGTAGAACAGCTTCGCGGGGATGCCGCGCCGCTCCTCTTCCATCACCCCCAGTTGAACCAGGCGCTTGCGTGCCGTTTCCTGCTCGGTGCGCTTGAGGCCTGTCTCCTCTTCCCACTCCAGCTGGGATTTGAAGAACCAGCCCTCACCGTCTTCGCTGCGGCGAGCCCAGTAAACCGCCTGCGAGAGCATCAAGGCGCCCGTCACACCGATCCCCAGCGCGACGAACGAACGCTGGAATGCGATGGGCCGGTCCAAGTAGTCGGCAAGGTTCATGGCTGAAGCCCCCCTTGCGCCTTGCGCGCCTGATGCTGACCCCACAGCCCCGCGATCCACGCGACACCTTTCGGAGTGAACTTCGTGGTGTTGAAAGCGTGTTCGTTGGCAGTGGCCACACCTGACTTCACGACGAAGCGCCCGGCCTCGATGTGGTTCTGGTACGCCGTCCACTCCCCCCCGAGGCGATACATCACCTGCCGGTCCTGCAGAAACGACCGGAATTCGTGCTCGTTGGCCTTCAGGAGCTTGGCGACCTGGCGGAAGCCCATGGCACCGTTGGCAGCCACGTACCGATCCACGTACTCCACCTTCGGCGCGGCCTGCTCCAGCAGGGCCTGCTGCAGCTCGATCTGCTCCGCCTGTTCGGCGGCCAGGCGCAGGGCCTGCGCCATGGTGCGCGGGACATTCGGCACAGCCCCGGCCTCCAGTTCCTGCCAGCGGGCCACCACTCGGCGGCGCAGCGGCAGGCTGTATCCCGACAGCAGCGTGTAGGTCAGCTCGCGGCCCAGGTGGAAAGCCGAGGTGTAGCCACGGCTGTCCTTGTCCTCGCGGACATGATCCAGTTCTGGATCATCCTGCAGGGCGTCCAGCATCGCCCGGACGTCGCGGTTCACGTGGGACAGGTCCTTGCCCGTCAGTTCCGCGATCTCGCGACTGCTCATCGTCAGGGGCTGGCCCTGCATGGGTTGCAACAGCGCGCTCATCGGGCGTGCGCCTCCGATTCGGGGGCCCCAACCGGCCCTATGAGCTTCACCAACGCCTCGGTACGCTTGGCGTCATGGTTGATCTTCTCCACCACCATCTGCTGATAGGTCCGGCCGTGCACCAGCGCATAGACGCAGTCGCGCAGGACGTTGGCGGTGTCCGAGCCGCGCATGGCGCAGGCCTGCAGGAACAGCGCGTGGGTGTGCTCATCGACCTTGGTCTTGAGGTCGTGGTCCAGCTTGCCGAGTGGGCCGGCAATGCCACGGGCGAATGCGGGGGTAGTGCTTCGCTCAGGCATGGGGCACCTCGGGGGCGGTCTTGCTGGCTTCCGCAGAGGCGAGTTCGGGCCAGATCAAATGCCAGTCTTCTGGGCGGAGGTCACGGCGACTCACCACACCGGCAGTTACCCGTTCGATGGTCACGCAATGAATTGCATCGGGGGTCGTGCCTCGCGCCCGCCAGTTGCTGACGACAGGTTGCTGGACGCCCAGAGCAGCGGCTAGCTTGCCCACCCCCCCGAGTTTCTTGATGGCGATGTCGAGTGCTTGCATCGTCCAATCATCACTCAAGTTATCAACAAAAGCAACCCAAAGTTATTCACATAAGTGATGGAATGCAGGCATGGAAACTCAGGGTGAACGTCTAGCGCGATTGCGCACTGCGAAGGGGCTGAGCCAGGCAAAGCTGGCTGAACTCGTTGGCTTTAGCGGCCAGGGCGCGATCGGCAATTTAGAGCGCGGAACGAGGGGCTATGGCGCCAAGATCATTGACATAGCGCGCGTCCTTGGCACCACGCCGGAGTACCTCCGGATGGAGGAATCGGGAGACCGCAGCAACGTCGTGTCCGCCCCTGCGTCTATGCGCCCACGTCGTTATCCCGTCATCTCGTCCGTGCAGGCTGGCGAGTGGTGCGAGATCGTGGATCACTTCGCACCCGGTGACGCTGAAGACTGGCAGGACAGCCCCGTGGACTTGGGCCCTAACGGGTTCATCCTGAAGCTTGAAGGCGACTCGATGACCAACCCCGGGGGCGGAAAGGACAACTTCCCCGAGGGGATGTACGTTCACGTCCACCCGGGCATCGAGGCCCAACCCGGCGACTACGTAATAGCCAAGCGCGAACACGAGAACAAGGCCACGTTCAAAAAGTTGGTTCGCGTGGACGGGGAACAGTACCTGCATGCCATCAACCCAGCGTGGCCGAAGCCGTATATCAAGCTGGAGCCGGGCGACAGGATCGTCGGTAAACTGAAGTTTGCGGGGTGGAGCTTTTAATTCTCTGGAGGGGTCATGGCGCAAATTGATTGCCGAGTGTGTGGTCACAGTTTCGACAGTAGCCGGTGGGAATGTCCGAATTGCGGCGCACCTGCCCCGTTAGGTTCTGCAAACAGATTCGCGCGGGGGCTTGCTCGGGTGATGCTGCCAACGCTTGGCGCCGCAGCCCCCTTCGCGGCATTCACCGGATTCGGCGGCATGTCGAATGTGGAATCGGATGAAACCTCCTCCAGCAGCATTTTCGGGCCACATCTGATCCCGATACTCTTGGGGGCGATCGCTGGCTACTACATTGAGCGCAGTTTCACCGCGGCCAGCTTGAAGAAGCGAGGAGTTCAATACTCGAGCAGTTCCTACCTGGGAGGGAAAACAGGTGCGATTATCGGGGCCATTGCAGGGCCCGTGCTGTTCGGCTTGTTGCTTCGCTGACCATGCTCCTCACACTCCACATCAAGAAAGACGCGCCAGGCGTTTACACCGCCCACATCTCCAGCGACCGCTCGGAGATCGACGAATTCCAGGCCGGCACGATCTCCTCCGCTATCCGCGAGGCCGCGCAGAGTCAGTCTTCCGGCGTCAGCGGCTGGCACATCTGGTATGAGCACGTGAGCATCGGAACCACTGCGATCGTCACGATGAAGCACGATGCTGAGACGCTGGCCCAGCGACTGATGGTGATGCACGGGCAGTTCTTCAGCTAATCGTGGCCGGTAGACTCGCCGGCACATGACGACGAAGCGCAAGAAGAAGCGGGCCCGAGCGCCTGCGGTCTCTCTCATCCATCGATCCACCAGCAACGCACGTCGGCTGCTGATCTCCTTGTTTACCGCTGGCGTGGTGGGCGTGCAACTCACCAGCTGCGGCATCGCGCCCGGCTTGGTGCCTCCGCCGGCCTCGGCGCCCTCCTCTCCGACATCCCGCGCACCAACAGGCGCCACGGGCTTCGCCTCGTGCCCGCAGCACTTCGCCGGCGGCGTGCCGCCTGTCACCCCGACCGCACCGAAGCTGCGCGAACTTTGCTTCGACCAGTTCGCCGTGCTTCACAGCGGGAACACCAAGACACCGGTCTACGTTGCCGAGCGGCTGAACCGCCAGATCTTGCTGGCCGCCCAGGGGCTCAAACGCACTGACAAGTTCTACGCCGATGCCCGGCTGCCGCGCGGCGAGCGCGCGGAGCTGGACGACTACCGAGGCTCAGGCTGGTCGCGCGGGCACATGGCACCGGCGGGTGACATGGGCACACCCGGGGCCATGGCGCAGAGCTTCAGCCTGGCCAACATGGTGCCGCAGAACCCCAAGCAGAACAGCGGACCGTGGGCCAAGATCGAGGAAGACACGCGCCGCTACGTGATGCGTGCGCAGGGCGATGTGTTCGTCATCACCGGGCCGGTGTTCGAGGTCGGCGCGCAGCGGATCGGCGCTGGCAGCGTGGCCGTGCCGTCGCACCTGTTCAAGCTGGTGTACGACCCGAGCACCGGGAAGTCCTGGGCGCACTGGCAGGAGAACGGACCAGGCGCGCAGACAGGACGGCCGATCAGCTATGGCGAGGTGGTGAAGAAGACAGGGATCACGCTGCTTCCGTCCTACACGGAACACTGAGGCCAGGCCGCCCCTTGGGACAGGCTCAGTGCCACCATGCGTTGGCAACGACTGACGTCCGCGAGATTGGAATAATTTTTGGAATATTTTGTCGTTAACTTTGTAGTTCTGAGTAATAATGGGCGCACCTCAGCTACCGCTGCCCTCTCATCATGCCCTTCGCCTCAGAATCCCAGGTTTCCTCTTTGCTCCGTCCCATGTTTGGCGATCTGGTCTCGTTGGTGCAGCGATCCCACCGCGACTGGATGGAGGGACCCTTCGCCAGGACGATGCAGGATCCAAAGGTCCGCGCGAACGTCATCTGGAACCAATTCCTCTACTACGCCAAAGCTCATTTCGAAGGTTCATCGCTGGTCCGGGTCGAAAACAAGGCCCATTGCCAGGGCCTGCTGGTAGGCACCAGTTTCTTCGTCCGTATGAAGAAAGGCACAAGCCAACTACTTTCCCGCAACTACCCGACCCAGGCAGCGCTGGACTTTAACGATGCCTCCGTCGATCTGTTCGATGGCATCGCCCGCTTGGAATTGATTTACACCTTGGACGAATTTGGAGCTGCTATCGACAAAGTGGTGATTGCACAGCGCCATCGCTCTAAGGTCTTGTGGGCAATCGACCTCATCGGTGGTGCCGAAGATCACGGCCAGAAGGTCATCCCGTTGCCGGTGGCCCCAGTGGACGGTGGTACACCAGCACAACGTGTGCTCAAACCCAAGAAATTTGCACAGAAACCGAAGAAGACTGGAAACGACGATGGCACTGCGTAATGAGAGCTTCCGGCCAGAAATGGTCGGGCTACGCCGCCGCATGGTCGGATTGAGTCAAGAGGACTTAGAAGCCGCCACTGGTATTTCACAGGGATTGATCTCCAAGATTGAGCAGGGACTTCGAGAGCCAAACGAAGAGCAACTGGAGAAGTTTGCCGTCGCACTTAATTGCCTGCCATCCTTTTTCTCTCAAGCCGAACGGGAATACGGTCCTCCCATTAGTGCACACCCGATGTATCGGAAGAAGGCCTCAGTCGGCCAAAAGGTCTTGGACAAGGTTATCGCTGAACTCAGCGTTCGCCTGGGTCATGCGCGGGTGCTTCTTCAGTCCGTGGACATGGAACCGGAATTGCCGCTACCTCAGTATGACCCAGATGAGTTTGGAGGTCGAATTGAAGAGATCGCAGGCATGGTTCGCCGCGCGTGGTACGTCCCAAATGGCCCTATCCGATCGCTTGTGGAGTACTTGGAACGCGCTGGAATACTGGTGATCTTCACCGAAATGGAAGCGGCTCGAATAGATGGCGTCAGTTATCAGGTGGCCGGGATGCCTCCCGTGATTTTCCTGAATAAGAACATGCCCGCTGACCGTATGCGGTTCAGCTTAGCGCACGAACTTGCGCACATTGTGATGCACAGAGTTCCTTCACCTGACATGGAACAGCAGGCAGATGAGTTTGCGGCGGCTTTTTTGATGCCGAAGGAGGATATTGCGCCAGAACTCACGGGCCTTACGCTGGCAAAAGCCGCCCAGTTGAAGCCCTATTGGAAGGTTTCGATGGGAGCACTGATCGTGCGCGCCAAGACTATTGGAAAGATTGATCAAGGCACATATTCGTGGCTTTGGAGGCAGATGGCCGTTAAAGGCTACCGGACCAAGGAGCCCGCCATACTTGATTTTCCACAGGAACAAGCGAGCCTTGCTGCAGCCCTTATTTCAAATCTCACAGATAATATGGGATATGGTCCACATGATCTTGAGCAAGCTTTGCATTTGACCTATTCCGAGTTGGCAACAATGTACGATCTCCGCCAACCCACAGGATTGCGGCGAGTGAAGTAGACCAAATTAGCCCGCCCAGCGCGGGCTTTTTCTTGCCCGTTGGGCGTTCGCGTCCTTAGTCGCGATGACTCGCACACTTCCCATTGGCTTTGCGGTAGCCCGGGCCGCCACGAGAGCCACAGCCCCCGCTGTTGCCCCCGCTTCCGCCCGAGTGCGAGGCCCGGCCGGAGCTACGCGAAGAACCGCTACTGCGGCGCCCGCGCGCTGCGGCCTCACCTGCCACCAGCCCCAGCACGCCGGCCAGGAGCCCTGCCCCCAAAAGACGACGCTTCATGGCTCCTTCGTCCCTTCCTTGCCGGTGTGGGGATTCACGTTGCCCTTGGTGGTCCAGTTGTCGTGCTTCGTACCGTTCGGGTTCGTGGCGTGGGCCGGTGCCACGTAGGTGCCATCCTTGCGGCTGTAGCCGCTGATCGCATGGCTGCCACTGGATGAATGCGTCGCTCCGCTGTACCCACCGGAATGGCTGCTGGAGTGTCTCCCGGAATGCCCGCCGCCGCCGCCGTAGCCCTTGGCCGAGGCAACAGCGCAGAGGCTCAGCGCTGCCAGCAGGATCAGAGTTTTCTTCATGTTGATTTTCCTCCACCGCGCCGGGTTGGCGCCCTTAGAGGTTACGCCCGCAGGCTCAACAGAGGCTTACAAATCGACGCAGGAAAAACCATCAGACAGAAACAGGACCGGCCTCATAGATCTCCCCGGGCGCCAACTGCAGCAGGGCACGCGCTTCCTCTACGGTGCCCGCCAGCCACTGATCATGGCCCCCAGGCGCCAAGGGGATGACGCTGCGCTTGTCCTGGCGGTCGGCCGGCCGCTTCGCGTTGGGCTTGTGCATGCGGCTCATCAGCGGATCCTCGTCGGCGTTGATCGTCAGCATGGTGTAGCTCTCGTGCACTTCGCCGGTGGCCTGGTCCGTCCAGGTGTTCCACAGCCCGGCCAAGCCCCATAGCTCCCCGTCGGTGCGCCGGAACCGCCACCAGACGTTGCGCCCCGTCTCCCAGTTCGGCTCGTCAAACCACTCGGCCGGGATGATGCAGCGCTGCCCGCGCGCCCATGGCTGCCGGTAGCTGGCCTTCTGCGCCAGCTCTTCGGAGCGGGCGTTGTTGGTGGGGTACTGCAGCATCGGCTCCTTGGCGAACCACGGAATCAGCCCCCACTGCCCAACGACCAGTTCTCGACTGAAACCCGCATCCTCGCGCGCACGGCGGAGGAACGGGCCCTGCCCTCGCGGGTACAGCACGTCGTCCCACCAACGGCCGTTCCCGGTGCTGTTGCTGATCTCCCAGCCCTGCTCGACCGCCCGCACGTCCGCCGGCGGCTTGTATGTGTTGCACATGCGCGCTCCTGTCTCTGTAGCGGTAAGCCTAAGCCGGCAGGCCTCGCGCAGGTGTAGGACTGTCCAGAGGACAAACAGGATATGGAAGATGGCCAAACAACTGTATATTTAGACAGCAAATCATGACCCCGAGCCAAACCTCCAGCCCAGTCGATGCGACCGTCCTTACCCTGTACGCACAGGGCGGGAAGCGCCCTTTTGCAAGCAAGCTGCACGAATACACCGGGAAGTTGAGCGTTGTCCGCATTGAGGGGCGCTTCGGCACGGTCCCCGCCTTGCACATGGCCGGCTCCCACCCGATCAGCCTTTTTGAACCTCGCATCGTGGATATGGTGAACGGCTGCTTCGAGGTGCATGGTCTGGAGCGCACCATGGACGGCGACTGGGTTGCGCAGGCCTGGCGGGTGCGGTTCGGAGACGGCGGCGCGCGATGAATAACCCTCCCGGCCACCCTACCCTGTTGACCATGCCGCCGTGGGACTGGATGGGCCCCTCGGTCACCATCCTGCCGCTCCCGGCGGACGCCTATGAGCTGCGGGAAGTGCAACCCGACTGGTTCGAGGTGCGCGAGCGCGCCAGCGCAAAGCTCATCTGGTCAGGCCTGGGACCGGCCAGCGTCAGCGTGTCGCCTGCGCCGTTTTGAGGACTAAACATCCGCGAATTGGTCCACGCCGAGCACTCAAGCGTCCATCACACAAGAAGATAACTTTTGTGTTGACTACTTCGATAACTTAAGTGATGATTCGATCCATCGCGACACATACCGCCTACCTCAGAGCATGGAAGCAGAGGCAGGGGCCGGTGGTGCAGCGATGGGTTCGCAAGCATCGCCTCGCGCACCGACAGGTTCCATAACAAGTCGCCCGCCGATGTTGCTGCGCCTCCCCTGCGAGGCCTTCGTCCGGCAAAGAGCACCTGCGGGCATGGGCCGCAGCACTGCGCGGCCTCTCAGCCGTCACCAGCCCGCCGAAGCGCGGTACACGGGCAATCGAGTGCGGCGAAGACGGCCAAGAACAGGAACGGTCATGCCGGTTGGAATCCCGGCCGATGCCCTCTCCGGAGGGCCATCACATCAGGAGCGGCGTGGAAGGACACGCAAAAGGCGAGCGGCACCCATGCCGTAGCGATACGGATACGGGCGTGGCGGACACGGCCCAGGCTCTGATCAAGCTCGCACACTCTTCCGATAGCCGGTATCAAGCCCGGCCTCCTGATGTGATGGTGGATGAGCTGTGCAGCGGGTTGGCGCCGCTGCGTCACCAAACCTGCACCGCTGCCCTATGCGAAACAGCGCATCGAGCCATCACCCCTTACCTCCCTCCGCCCCTCTCCCCGGGGGCGTTGGCCCTGCTCTGCCAGGGCTTTTTTATTCCCACCAGCCCGCCCCGCGCGGGCTTTTTTTCGCCCGGAGATTCCATGGACACCATGCACCCAGTGATGCGGCAGTGCCTCGCCGCGCAACCCTTCATCCCGCCGCTTGAGCAGGACGTCAACGACGACGACCTCTACGTGGTCGATGTGCGCACGCACACCGTCATCAAGAGCTACGGCGCGTCCAGCGAGACGGCGCGCGTGGCCCGCGTCGCCGGTCTGGAGGTGAAGCCTGGCCAGGCCCTGCTGAAGGGCATGCAGCTGCGTTCCTTCGGAGTCGTGCAGTGACCGCACGCTACATCACCGACGCGCCTGCAGCGCTGGCAGCTGCACGCCGCCTCGACGCCACCGATCGCGAATACGCCGACCTGTTGCGCTGGCTCGCGGCCCAGGGCGTGGAGTTCATCGAACTAGCCGGCGGCGGCATCGACGTCCGCAACAGCGGGAACGGCCTGATCGCCGCCTTGCGCGAGGCCAAGCGCGACGCGCACAAGCCGCTGCCACCCGCAGCGCGCGCCATCGGCGCGGACCTCGACAGCGAATCCATCGAACAGGGAGAACCGGCATGAGCAAAACCAACACCGCCGCGTGGATCGCGGCCCTCGTCATGACGCTGGGCGTCGGTGCTGTCGCTGGCTCTGATGCGGAGGCCCAGGCCGATCGCGAAGACGCCGAAGCGCTGAGCAGCCGCGAGTGGGCCGGGCAGCAAGTCTGCGGCCCGCGCGCCACGCCGGAATGGCTCGACGACAAGACGCTCCGCTGCTTGAAGAACCTGCCATGACCGATGGCCGCAAGACCCCCTGGAACCCGTCGCGGCGCGCTGTAGCCCGCGTGCGCAACCCGCTGCCGGTGCCCGAAACGTGCCAGCACTGCGGCTCTGCCTGCGCCATCGTCGGCAATGAGCACATCTACGGCCGCCCGTACGGCGAATGGCCCTGGGCCATTCTCTGCAGCGGCTGCCGCGCCTACGTGGGCCTGCACCCTTACACCGGCATCCCGCTGGGCACCCTGGCCACGCCGCTGATGCGCGAGGCCCGACAGCGCGCGAAGTATGTCTTCAACCAGCTCTGGGAAAACGGACGCATGACCCGCAGCGAGGCCTATGCCTGGCTGGCTGGAGAGCTCGGTATCGCGGACGTCGAGCATTGCCACATCGGGTGGTTCGACGTCGCGCAATGCCAACGCGTGATCGCCGCCGTTGAGGCTCGCCAGCCATGACCTCGCCCATCCCACCCGAGCAGTTCCTGCGCGCCCTGCTGGCTCAGCTGCAGGACCACTTCCACGGCCAGTACGAGCCCGGCTTCGTCGGCCTGACCCGGCAGTACCTCGCCACCCTACCCGCCCCCTCCAACCCCGCACCTACCGAAAGCACCACATGACCGCCGCAACCGCCCTTGCGCCTCGCCAACAGTTCGACCTCAGCCCACAGAGCTTCGAGCAGGCCCTCACGTTCGCAAACTACCTGGCAGAGAGCGAAATGGTCCCGAAGCAGTACCGAGGCCGCGCCGGGGACTGCCTGATCGCGATGCAGTGGGGCATGGAAATCGGCCTCAAACCGCTCCAGGCTCTACAAAGCATCGCCGCGGTGAACGGCAAGCCCAGCATTTACGGCGACGCCGGCAAGGCCATGCTGCTGGCAGCGGGCTGCGAGATTGAAGAGGACGACGCCGCGATCATCCGCTCCACCGGCGTCGCCAGGTGCAAGATCACCCGGCCCGGCCGCCGCCCGGTGGAACGAACGTTCTCTATCGACGACGCGAAGACGGCACAGCTGTGGGGGAAGGCGGGCCCCTGGACCACGTCACCCTACCGCCAGATGGCATGGCGCGCGTTCTGGTTCGCGGCTCGTGACGCTGCGGCCGATCTCTTGCGAGGCATGGGCGGCGCCGAGGAAGCCGCTGACTACAGCCACGCGAAAGACATGGGGACAGCCGACGAGGTGAAGCCAACTCCACAGCCCTACCCCTCCGAACAGTTCGAAAAGAACTTCCCGCAGTGGGAGCAGGTCATCAAGTCGCGCCGCAAGACTGTGGACGAGCTGATCGCGTTCGCCCAGTCACGCAACCCGAACACTCCGTTCAGCGAGGACCAGCTCGCCCGCCTGCGCGCCGTGCAGCCGGTGAAGAACGCCGAAGCCACCGACGTCACCCCGAAGGGGGAAGAGAAACCCGACCAGCCCAAGGCAGAAGGCGCTGACTGGCCGGTGATGACGTTCGCCCAGGTTGCGGAGAAGCTCAACGCGGCCAAGGACCCCGACGCCCTCAACGACGCGGCCTCCCTCATCGGACAGGTTCAAGACACCGTCCAGCAGACGGAGCTCAACGACCTCTTCGAGCAACTGCTGCTGCAGATGCAGCGCCCGTAATTGCTACTGAATTTATAGCTTCCAGCGCTCGACAGCAAAGCGCTGCGATCACTTTTAGTGGGATTCTCCATGCAAGTTCACAACATCACCCAAGGCACCGACCAATGGCGGGCCCACCGCGCCAAGTACCTGAACGCCTCTGACGCCCCGGCCATGATGGCCTGCAGCCCGAACATGAGCCGCACAGACCTCGTGCGACAGCTCGCACTGGGCATCGAGCGCGACTTCTCGGACTACGTGCAGAACCACATTCTGGACAAGGGCCACCTGTTCGAAAAGCTCGCCCGCCCCATGGCGGAAAAGATCATGGGCGAAGAGCTGGCCCCGCTGGTGGGCACGTCCGGCAAGTACGGCGCCAGCTTCGACGGCCAGATCTTGCTGGGCACTCGGTCATGGGAACACAAGCGCTTGAATGCCGCGCTTCGCGAAGCCATGTTCGAAGGCTGCACGGGTGCCGACCTCCCTCTCTGCTACCAAGTGCAGATGGAGCACCAGGCTATGGTGGCAGAAGACACGGAACAGATCCTGTTCACCGCCAGCGAGTGGGACGACGACGGCAACATAATTGAAGCCCGCCACTGCTGGTACACGCCGAACCCGGAGCTGCGTGCGCAGATCGTGGCTGGGTGGGCACAACTGGAAGCCGATGTGGCTGCCTACGTGCAGCCCGAGCCGAAGCCCGCCCCTGTGGTGGCCGCCCCCATGGAAACGCTGCCCGCCGTCTCCGTCCGCGTGGACGGCCAGCTCGCCATCGTCTCCAACCTGCCCGCCTTCGGCACCGCGCTGCGCAACTTCATCGACCGCATCCCAACCGCGCCCAGCACGGATCAGGAATTTGCAGACACTGAGGCAGCGTGCAAGGCGCTGAAACAGACGGAGGACGCGCTGGAGGCGGCCGAGAGCAACGCCCTCGCGCAGCTGGCCGACGTGGACACCATGCGCCGCTTTGTCGCCGACTACCGGGCGCTGGCGCGCGCGACGCGGCTGCAGCGGGAAAAGCTGGTGGCGCAGCGCAAGGAAGAAATCCGTGGCGAGATCGCGGCCAGTGGCGTCGCCGCGCTGCGTGAGCACATCGCCGCCCTGAATGCTCGCCTCGGCAAGCCATACATGCCCACGGTGCCCGCCGACTTCGCCGGGGTGATCAAGGGCAAGCGGACCGTGGACAGCTTGCGCAGCGCCGTCAACGACGAACTGGCCCGCGCCAAGATCGCAGCAAACGAGATCGCCGACCGCATCCATGTCAACCTGACCACGCTGCGCGAGCAGGCCAGTGCGCATGCCTTCCTGTTCGCGGACACCGCGCAGATTGTGCTCAAGCAGCCCGATGACCTGGCAGTGCTGGTGAAGTCTCGGATCGGCGATCACGAGGCCAAGGAAGCCGCGCGCATCGAAGCCGAGCGCGCGCGCATCCGCCAGGAAGAAGCGGAGCGCGCCGACCGTGAGGCCCATGCGCGCCTGGAGCAGCAGGAGCGCGAGCGCCAGGCAGAGATCGAACAGGCCCGAAAGGATCAGGCGCTGCCGGCCCCGCTGCTGGACGATCTCTCCAGCGTGGCAACCCACGTGCGCGACACCGGTGTAGCCGAGATCGGAGCGCGTCAAGCGATCGCCGCAGCTCAGGGCGCAGCGCCTGCGTCCGCCGGCATTGCCCTGGCCCCCGCATCGGCGCAGGAGCCGGCCGACGACGGCCCCGCCACGCTGCTGATCGGCGGCATCAACCGTCGGTTGGGCTACGACGTCAACGCGGCGTTCCTCAAGCAGCTGGGCTTCGAGCCAGTGCGCGCCGACGGTGCCCGCCGCTTCTACCGCGATGCCGACCTGCCCCGCATCGGCCGCGCCATCGCAGAGCACACGCTGCGCGTCACCCAGCTGCAGACCGCCTGACCTCCCCGCTCAACCTCATCCCCCTGGATTCCATCATGTCGAAGACCTACACCGCCCCCGCCCCGTTCTCCGCCGGCCAGCCGCTGCCGATCCCGCTGACGCCCGTCACGTCCAACCAGGTGGCCGCCATCGGCTACTGCCCCGAGACGAATACCCTGGCCGTGACATTCACCCGTGGCGGCGGGGCGCTCTACCAGTACCCGAACGTGGAGCCGGAGACGCACGCTGCCTTCATCGGTGCCGAGTCGATCGGCAAGTTCTTCGGGCAGCACATCAAGAGCTTGCCGTTCGAAAAGTACCCGGCGCCCGCCACCAGCGCCGCGCCGGCGGCAGACGGGGACGCCGCAGCATGAAGCGCGACACCCTCCCCCTTCCTGACGACCATGTGGCTCTACATCCCCACCCCATCCGTGCCATCGAGCTCTTCGCCGGAGTCGGCATGCTCGGCGAGGGACTGCGAGCCGGGCTCGCGTACCTGGGCATCCCGTATCGCACCGTCTGCTACGTTGAGCGGGAAGCTCACGCAGCCGCAGTCCTGGTTGCGCGTGGCCAGGAAGGAAGCCTGGACGAGGCTGCTGTCTGGTCCGACGTTCTCACCTTCGATGGTCGACCGTTTCGTGGCCGAGTGGATGCGATCGTTGGAGGGTTCCCCTGCCAGGATCTCTCCGTCGCCGGCCGGCGCGCCGGCCTCAACGAGGACACGCGGTCCGGCCTTTTCTTCCGACTGCTCGACATTGCCGATGACAGCAATGCACGATGGCTTGTTCTGGAGAACGTCGCAGGCATCGTTTCTGCCACCGCCGCCGTTGTGGACGAAGCCGGCGCCGCCGAACATGCCGCCGACGCCGCTGCACACGGAACTGCTGCAGTGGGTGGAGAAGATGGACGCCTACTCGAACGCGCGGCCGCCCGCGTCCTGGGAGAACTGGCCGCTCGCGGCTGGGATGCGGAATTCATGCCTCTATCCGCGTCCGACGTGGGTGCCTCGCACGGCCGCGCTCGATGGTTCTGCTTCGCTTGGCGGCGAGGTATGGATGACGCCCCAGGTGCCGAACGGTGGCCGGAAGGTCAGCGCTGCGCTGATCGCGTCCAAGGGCACGAAGGCGGACGGCTCGAAAGCGCAGGTGCCACTGGAATCGCAGGCACAGCACTGGCCGACGCCGAGCGCTGCGGTGATGAACGACGGGGAGAGCCCGGAGACGTGGCGGGCCCGGGCCGAAAAGTTGAAGGCCAAGAAGATGAACGGCAACGGTGCCGGCCTGCCGCTGACGGTGGCAGCTGTGGAGCACAGTTGGCAATGGCCCACGCCGGCGAGCCGGGACTACCGCAGCCCCAACATGGAGAGCCTGGAGAGCCGGGGCGGCGGGTCGAAGGGCGAGCAGCGGCCGAACTACGTGGCGCACCACTTTTCGCCCCCGGCCCCCAACACCCAGCCTGGGGCGACATCCTCGCCATCCGGCCCGAACTTGCACCAGCGCTTGAATCCGATTTTCGTTGCGTGGTTGATGGGCTGGCCTTTGGCATGGCTGATAGCCGAGCCGCGCGCCTCAAGTGCGGCGGCAACGGCGTCGTGGCACTGTGCGCTGCAGTCGCAGTTGTCGTTCTTCTTCGGCGAGCAGGAGTAGTCGCATGAGCGCCAATACCTCGATCGAGTGGACCGACTCCACCCTCAACTGGTGGGAGGGCTGCACAAAGGTCGGCCCAGGCTGCGATCACTGCTATGCCGAGACCCGCAATGCGCGTTTCGGTGGCGGCCAGACGATCAACTGGGGTCCGGGCGCGCCGCGCCGGCTGACCAGCGAGCACAACCGCAACAACCTGCGCCGCTGGAACAAGCGCGAGTTCGTGCAGTGCGCGTCGTGCGGCTGGCGCGGAGAGAAGCGTGACTTCAAGCGCACCGACGATGGCGGGTTCGCTCACTCGATGTGCCCGAACTGCAGTGGCGTGGACTACATCGCCGCCCGTCGCCGCGTCTTCTGCAGCAGCCTGTCGGATGTATTCGACAACGAGGTTCCGCAGGAATGGCGCGATGCCATGTTCGCCGAGATGGAGACCAACACCGAGTTGGACTTCCTCGTTCTCACTAAGCGCATCGGCAACGTGCGCAGGATGGTGCCGGCGCGCTGGCTGGAGCCCGGCGGCTGGCCGGCGCACGTGTGGCTCGGCGCCACCATCTGCAACCAGCCTGAGGCTGACCGCGACATCCCCAAGCTGCTGGCCGTGCCGGCGGGCGTTCGGTTTCTGAGCATGGAGCCGCTGCTTGGCCCGGTGAACCTCTGGCTCCCGACACGTCGCTGGGAGAACAGTGCAGGCTACGCGAGCTGCGATCACTGCTGCAACGGTGATCGCTGCGATGACCCGACGCACTACGAGCGCGGACGGCCCGAATGGAATGTACGGTGCCCCTACTGCCGCGGCACCGGCAACGGAAATCCCATCGACTGGGTGATCGTCGGCGGCGAAAGCGGCCCCGGCGCGCGCCCGATGCACCCGGACTGGGCACGCAGCCTGCGCGACCAGTGCGCCGCGGCCGGCGTGCCCTTCCTGTTCAAGCAGTGGGGAGAGTGGGCATCGGTCAGCGAGGCGGCCGGCGAGGGCCCGCACCACCGTTTCGACGACGGCGCCACCGTGCGCCGCATCGGCAAGAAGGCCGCGGGCCGAACGCTCGACGGCACCACCCACGACGGATTCCCGGAGATCACATGCTCCATTCGCTGATTCAACCGAAGCGCCCCAGCGGCCCAGGCTGGCAAAAGGTCCACAACCCCAACACGGCGCAGCTCGACTCGCTTGGCTATGCGCATGCGACCTGGATTCACGGCCAGACCGGCACCCACTGGCGCCCGCTGCCCGCCCCTCCCACCATCAATGCAAGCAAGAGGGATTGATGGCTGACCGAGTGCGCAACCTGCAACCGGGGCAGCGCTTCCGACTTAAGCGCACGGGCGACCTGTACGAGTTTCTGGGCCACAAGCGCGACACACCAGGCGGCACGCAGTACGTGGTGCGCCGCTCTGGCTTTTCAAAACCATCCACCCTGCACCACTCCTGCCATGTGGTGCTTATTCAGGACGATCCATCGTGACAAACCAACAAGCACTCGAAGCGCTGGGAATGGCCGAGCGACTGCTGCGAGAAGCAGCGGAAGAACTCAAGGCAGCCCACACCATCGGCTACTTGTCTGAATGGGACAACGGGGAGCCGGAGGTGAAGGCGGTCTACGAAGAGCACATAGCTGCCGCTGATGGTCTTGCCGCACTCAGCGCAGCGGCTCCAGCCGTGGCGCATGCCTGCTGCAATAGCTGGTTCGTGTCGCTGCCCGAAGGCCGCCAAACGGTGCTGCGCGACGACAAGTGGATGCTGGCGCATGCAGCATTCGAGGCTGGCCGTGCGGCCGCCACCTATGCATCCCAGCCTTCCGCACCCCAGCAGGGCGAGACGGCCGGCGCGATCCGGTGGACTGACGGCACGAGGACGCTGCAGCAAGACGTAATCAGTGCGATCCTCGACTACGCGAAGTCCACACCGGAAGATGGCGAGACCTGGGACTCTTGGTTTGAAGCGGCTTTCGATCTGGTGCAATCCCGGGTCCGAGAAGTATTTGAAGAGCGCGCCGCCCGCGCCGGTGCCCAGGCGATGCCGAGTGATGCGACTGCCGCCGACTGGATTCAACTGCGCAGTGCGCTGGCGATGCTCATGCTGGGG
>JBHIWE010000073.1:0-17432 GCA_041987645.1 Acidovorax sp.
ACAGCAGCGCGGCGCGCTTGGCGGGGGCGGGGGGCAGGGGCATGGGGCGGTGGCCTCGCTTGGGGGAAGGGAAGGGTGTGGGACGGCGTGCGTCAGAAAGCAAAAAGCCGCCTGGAGACCCAGACGGCTTTGGAGGGGGAAGGGGGCGTTGCGTCACTCAGAGGCATTGACCCATTATGCATATTCCCGGTGAACGGCTCGGCAAGTCGCCGCTGCCTTTCAGGCGGCCTTTTTCAGGGCCTTGATGGACTTGACGGCCTTGAGCACTTCGTCCACGTGGCCCGGCACTTTCAGGCCGCGCCACTCTTGCACCAGCACGCCATCGGGGCCGATGAGGAAGGTGCTGCGCTCGATGCCCTTGACCTTCTTGCCGTACATGATCTTGTTCTTGACCACGCCGAACATGTGGCACATCTTCTCTTCGGTGTCGGCGATCAGCTCGAAGGGCAGTTCGAGCTTTTCCTTGAAGTCGTCGTGCGACTTCATGTTGTCGCGCGACACGCCGAACACGGCGGCACCGGCCTTGGCGAAGTCCTTGTACTTGTCGCGGAACTGCATGGCTTCGGTGGTGCAGCCGGGCGTGTTGTCCTTGGGGTAGAAGTACAGGATCAGAACCTGGCCCAGATGCGAGGTGTTGGAGACCTTGATCCCGCCGGTCGCGTTGGCTTCAAATTCAGGGAGGGGTTTGTTGACAACGATCGCCATGGCACTCAGTCTCTCAGGAGGGTAGTCGTTGGAAAATCGGGGGTGCGGGTGTGATGTTGCAGCTGGACTAGGCCCCCGACCGCAACCTGGTATTTTACCCTGAAACGCACTCTTTCGCCGGTCGCAGTCTGTAACCAAAATGCACGAATCATGCCGGTTCTGCACTCTCGAGCAGAAGGGCCGCGGCCACGTTGCGGCCCTCGCCGGCCAGGATGTTGTAAGTGCGGCAGGCAGCCTGGGTGTCCATGGTTTCCAGGCCGATGCGCCGCGCCATGAGCGGCTGCAGCCAGGCCGGTGGCGGGAAGCGGTTGCGCCCGCCGCTGCCGAAGATGACCAGTTCGCAGTCCAGCTCGGCCAGTTGCGCGAAGTGCGCGGGGGTCAGGTCTTCATAGCGAGCGCAGTGCCATTCGGTGCGAACGCCGCCGGAGGTGATGACCACGCTGTGCGTGATGCGCTCGGCGTCGATGCCGATCCAGCCGGGCCCGTAGGCGTTGATGCTCTGGGCGTCGGATCGGTCGGGCTGGAATTTCATGGGGATGTCCGGGTGGGTGGCCCCGTGCAGGGGCCCTGCGTGCCGCAGGGCGCGGGCCCGGTTCCGTCGTGTAGAACTGTGGTCAAATTATAGGTTTCACCGGGGGTGCGCCGTGCCCCGCAGGACCGATTCCCCTTCTCCTGGCGGCCTTTGGCGCCGCCAACCGCGCAGCATGAAGACCGTCCACAAATCCGCCAAGCTCAATAACGTTCTCTACGATGTGCGAGGCCCGATCGTGGATGCGGCCAAGCAGATGGAGGACGAGGGCCAGAAGATCATCAAGCTGAATATCGGCAACATGGCGCCGTTCGGCTTCGATCCGCCCGAAGAGATTCAGCAGGACATGATCCGCAACCTGCCCGACTCGGCAGGCTATTCGGACAGCAAGGGCATCTTCGCCGCGCGCAAGGCGGTGATGCACTACTCGCAGCAGCTGGGCATCGCCGGCGTCACGCTGGACGACATCTATCTCGGCAACGGCGCCAGCGAACTGATCGTGATGGCCACCAATGCGCTGCTCGATGACGGCGACGAGCTGCTGGTGCCCATGCCCGATTACCCGCTCTGGACGGCGGCGGTCTCGCTTTCGGGCGGCAAGCCCGTGCATTACCTCTGCGACGAGGACGACGGCTGGCTGCCCAGCCTGGACGACATCCGCGCCAAGATCACGCCGCGCACCCGTGGCATCGTCGTCATCAACCCGAACAACCCCACCGGCGTGCTCTATCCGCCGGAGCTGCTGCGCGGCATCGTTGCCATCGCCCGCGAGCACGGCCTGGTGCTGATGGTCGATGAGGTCTATGACAAGGTGCTCTACGAGGGCGCGGTCTTCACCTCGATGGCGAGCCTCTCCACCGACGTGCTGACGCTCACCTTCAATTCGCTCTCCAAGGCCTATCGCTCGTGCGGGTTCCGCGCCGGCTGGATGATCGTCTCCGGCCCCAAGCAGGATGCGCGCGACTACATCGAAGGCCTGAACATGCTGGCCAACCTCAAGCTGGGCTCCAACGTGCCCGGCCAGTGGGCCATCCAGACCGCGTTGGGCGGCTACCAGAGCATCAACGATCTGGTGGCCGAAGGCGGGCGCTTGCGCCGCCAGCGCGATCTGGCCTACGAGCTCATCTCGGCGATCCCGGGCGTGAGCTGCGTCAAACCGCAGGCGGCGCTCTACATGTTCCCCCGCCTGGACCCGGCGATGTACCCCATCGCCGACGACCGCCAGTTCTTCATGGAAGTGCTGCGCGCCACCCGCGTGATGCTGGTGCAGGGCTCGGGCTTCAACTTCCCCGACAACCAGCACTTCCGCATCGTGTTCCTGCCGCACGAGGGCGACCTGCGCGTGGCTATCGGCCGGCTGGCGGACTTTCTCGCCCAGTACCGCCAGCGGCACGCCACCGCCTGACGCGAATTCACTCCTTTTTTGATAGCTGTGAGCGCAGATAGATCAAGCGCTCCAGACCGTTTTACCTGAGATTTTTGATATGAAACCGATCCAAGTAGGCCTGCTGGGCATTGGCACCGTGGGCAGTGGCGTCTTCAACGTGCTGCAACGCAACCAGGAAGAGATCCGCCGCCGCGCCGGCCGCGGCATCGAAGTGACCATGGTGGCCGACCTGGACGTGGAGCGTGCCCGCGCCGTGGCTGGCGAGGGTGTGCAGGTGGTGAGCGACGCCCGCGCCGTCATCGCCAACCCCGACATCGACATCGTGGTCGAGCTCATCGGCGGCTACGGCATCGCCAAGGCGCTGGTGCTCGAAGCCATCGCCGCCGGCAAGCATGTGGTCACCGCCAACAAGGCGCTGCTGGCCGTGCACGGCACCGAGATCTTCGCCGCCGCCGCCGCCAAGGGCGTGATGGTCGCCTTCGAGGCCGCCGTGGCCGGTGGCATCCCCATCATCAAGGCGCTGCGCGAAGGCCTCACGGCCAACCGGATCGAATGGATCGCCGGCATCATCAACGGCACCACGAACTTCATCCTGTCCGAGATGCGCGACAAGGGCCTGGACTTCGACGTGGTGCTCAAGGAGGCGCAGCGCCTGGGCTACGCCGAGGCCGACCCGACCTTCGACATCGAAGGCGTGGACGCCGCGCACAAGGCCACCATCATGTCGGCCATCGCCTTCGGCATCCCGGTGCAGTTCGACAAGGCCTACGTCGAAGGCATCACCCAGCTGGCCGGCGCCGACATCAAGTACGCCGAGCAGCTGGGCTACCGCATCAAGCTGCTGGGCATCGCCAAGCGCCGCACGGGCGAGGGCGTGGACGGTGTGGAGCTGCGCGTGCATCCCACGCTGATCCCGGCCAAGCGCCTGATCGCCAACGTCGAAGGCGCCATGAACGCAGTCGTGGTGCAGGCCGATGCGGTGGGGACCACGCTCTACTACGGCAAGGGCGCGGGCAGCGAGCCCACGGCCAGCGCCGTCATCGCCGACCTGGTGGACATCGCCCGCCTGGCCTCGGCCGACCCTGGCCACCGCGTGCCCTACCTGGCCTTCCAGCCGCACACCCTGGACCAGGCCCAGGCCGCCTTGCCCGTGCTGCCCGCCAGCGAATTCATCACCAGCTACTATCTGCGCCTGCGCGTAGCCGACCAGGCCGGCGTGCTGACCCAGGTCACGGGCCTGCTGGCCGGCGCTGGCATCAGCATCGACGCCGTGCTGCAGCGCGAGGCCGACGAAGTGGGCGGCGAAGGTTCCGCGCAGACCGACCTGATCATCCTCACGCACGAGACCCGCGAAGGCACCATGAACGACGCCATCGTCCAGATGCAGGCCCTGCCCACGGTGCTCGCGCCCATCACGCGCATCCGCAAGGAAGAGTTGAACTGATGCTGTACCTCTCCACGCGCGGCCATCCCGACCGCAAGCGCTTTTGCGACATCCTGCTCGAAGGCCTGGCGCCCGACGGCGGTCTGTACCTGCCCGAGCGCTATCCGCACATCGACGACGCCGCGCTCACCCGCCTGCGCACGGCCTACCACGAGCAGGGCTACGCGGAACTCGCCTTCCAGATCCTCTCGCTCTACATCGACGACATTCCCGCCGCCGACCTGAAGCGCCTGTGCGAGAAGACGTACACGGCCGAAGTCTTCGGCACCGGCGAGATCGTGCCGCTGCGCCACCTCGAAGACGGCCTCTGGCTCGAAGCCCTGTCCAACGGCCCCACGCTGGCCTTCAAGGACATGGCCATGCAGCTGCTGGGCAACCTGTTCGAATATGAGCTGGCCCGCCGCGGCGAGCAGCTCAACATCCTCGGCGCGACCAGTGGTGACACCGGCAGCGCGGCCGAATACGCCATGAAGGGCAAGGCGGGCGTGCGCGTCTTCATGACCAGCCCGCACGGGCGGATGAGCCCCTTCCAGCAGGCGCAGATGTTCAGCCTGCAGGACGCGAACATCCACAACATCGCCATCGAAGGCGTGTTCGACGACTGCCAGGACATCGTCAAGGCCGTGAGCAACGACCTGGAGTTCAAGCGCCAGTACAAGATCGGCACCGTCAACTCGATCAACTGGGCGCGCCTGCTGGCGCAGGTGGTCTATTACTTCGCCGGCTACGTGCAGGCCACCGAGACCAACGACCAGAAGGTCAGCTTCACCGTGCCCTCGGGCAACTTCGGCAACGTCTGCGCGGGCCATGTCGCGCGCATGATGGGGCTGCCGATCGACCGCCTGGTGGTAGCCACCAACGAGAACGACGTGCTCGACGAGTTCTTCCGCACCGGCGTCTATCGCGTGCGCGGCAGCGCCGACACGCACGAAACCTCCAGCCCCTCCATGGACATCAGCAAGGCCAGCAACTTCGAGCGCTTCGTGTTCGACCTGCTGGGCCGCGACGCCGCGCGCACCCAGGCGCTGTTCGGCGACGCGCTGGCCCGCGACGGCCGCTTCGACCTGAGCGCCGATCCGCACTTCGCCGATGCCGCCACGCGCTACGGATTCTCCAGCGGCAAGAGCACCCATGCCGATCGTCTTGCGACCATCAAGGACAACTTCGTGCGCCATGGCGTGACCATCGACACCCACACCGCCGACGGCGTGAAAGTGGCGCTGGAGCAGCGCGGCCCTGGGGCCGTGCCGATGATCGTGCTGGAGACGGCGCTGCCCATCAAGTTCGCTGAAACCATCACCCTGGCCCTGGGCCAGCCGCCCGAGCGGCCTGCGAGGTTTGAAGGCATCGAGGCCCTGCCCAAGCGGGTGCAGGTGATGCCTGCCGATGCCGAGGCGGTCAAAGACTACATCCGCCGCCATGTGCCGGAAGCGGTCTGAAACGGTTTGAAGCGAAAGAAGACTGCAGCCCTTGCAAATCAAGGGCCTGCAGCTATGGTTTGAATAGCAAAAAGGAATCAGGATGAAGGTGGTCGGCTTTGCCGGGTTTTCGGGCTGCGGCAAGACCACGCTGGTCGAGCAATTGATTCCCGAGCTGCGGCTGCAGGGCCTGCGCGTGTCGGTGGTCAAGCACGCGCACCATAATTTCGATATCGACCACGTCGGCAAGGACACCTGGCGCCACCGTGAGGCCGGGGCTTACGAGGTGGCCGTGGCCTCCGACCGGCGCCTGGCCGTGATGCGCGAGTTCGAGTCGCCCGGCGCCATCAGCGTGCATGCTTTGCTGGCCGAGCTCGATGCCGGCGTGGACTGGGTGCTGGTCGAAGGCTTCAAGGAAAGCGACCTGCCCAAGGTCGAGGTGTGGCGCATGCCCTCGCCCGATTACCGCGAGCGCCCCGCGCGCTACCCCGAGGACCCGCACATCGTCGCGATCGCCACCGATGCTGCGCCCGCCGGCCTGCCCGCGCCGACCACGCTGCCGGTGTTCGACGTGCGCGACCCGCACGCGCTGGCGAACTGGCTGCTGGCCCAGGGAGCGCGATTCGACTACGCCCGTCCGGCCGTGCCAGCCCCCGCGGCGGCCGTTCCATCTCATCCCGCAGGAGCCCTCTGATGCGAGCCCCCTTGAAACCGCTGGACGACGCGCTCGCCGAACTGCTGGCCCGGGCCGTGCCCGGGCTCGGCGTGGAGACCGTGGACAGCTTCGACGCCGACGGCCGCGTGCTGCGCGAAAGCGCCACCTCGCCGCTGCAGGTGCCGCCCGCCGACAACAGCTCCATGGATGGCTACGCCGTGCGCGTGGCCGATCTCGCGCAAGGCGACATCGCCAGGGCTGCCGAACTGCCGGTCTCCCAGCGCATTCCCGCCGGCAGCGCCGCCCAGCCGCTGGCGGCCGGCACCGCCGCCCGCATCTTCACCGGCGCCCCGGTGCCGGCCGGGGCCGATGCCATCGTGATGCAGGAAGACTGCGAGCCGCTGGAGGGCGGCGAGCGCGTGCGCATCAACGCCGTGCCTGCGTCCGGTCAGTGGATTCGCCGTGCGGGCGAAGACATCACGCGGGGCGCCCAGGTGCTCTCCTCCGGCACCCGGCTAAGCCCCGCCTCCCTGGGGCTGGCCGCCAGCATCGGGCTGGCGCGGCTCACGGTGTCACGCCGGCCGCGCGTTGCCTTGTTCTCCACGGGTGATGAACTCGTCATGCCCGGCGACGTGCCCCCCGAGCGCATGCCGCCCGGCGCCATCTACAACAGCAACCGCTTCTTCCTGCGCGCCATGCTGTGCCGGCTGGGCTGCGAAGTGACCGACCTGGGCATCGTGCCCGACCGGCGCGATGCCACCATCGAGGCGCTGCGCTCGGCCAGTGCCGCGCACGACCTCATCCTGACCAGCGGCGGCGTGTCGGTGGGCGAGGAAGACCACATCAAGCCCGCCGTCGAGGCGCTGGGCGAACTGCACCTCTGGCAGATCGCCATGAAGCCGGGCAAGCCCTTCGCCTATGGCCGCATCGGCGACGCGCATTTCATGGGGCTGCCGGGCAACCCGGTGTCGAGCTTCGTCACCTTCTCGCTGCTGGTGCGCCCCTTTTTACTGGCGCTGCAGGGCGCGACCGACGTGGCGCCCCGCGCCATGGCCGTCACCGCCGGCTTCGACTGGCCCCGCGCCGACAAGCGCCGCGAATTCCTGCGCGTGCGCTGGGGCGCGGACGGCCGGCTGGAGCGCTTCGGCAACCAGAGCTCGGGCGTGCTCACCTCCGCCGCGTGGGGCGACGGCGTGGTGGACAACCCTGCGGGCCAGACCATCGCCCGGGGCGACACCGTGCGTTTCATCTCCTTCGCCGATCTGCTGTCATGAGCCAGGACACCACTGCCGCCGCCATCACCGTCGAGGTGCGCTATTTCGCCTCCATCCGCGAAGCCATCGGCCGTGGCAGCGAAACCGTGCAGACCCGCGCCGCCACCCTGGGCGCACTGCGGAGCGAACTCATCGCCCGCGGCGAGCCCTGGGCCACCGCGCTCGCCCCTGGCCGGGCGGTGCGCATGGCGCTCGACCAGACCATGAGCGGCGAAGACGCCGCCCTCAAGGCGGGCGCCGAGGTGGCGTTCTTCCCGCCCGTCACGGGCGGCTGAGGCCGGCTCAGGGCGAGCGAGCGCCCTTCCTTTTTTTGCTCACAGCCGCGCGAGCGCCGCTTCCTGTGCGGCCACCAACTCCCGCAGCCGCTTGGCCAGCGCCGGCGATGCAGGCGTCATCGGGGCCCGCAGGGCGTCGTCCATCCAGCCTTGCTGCGCCAGCAGCGCCTTCACCGGCGCGGGGTTGGGTTCGGCGAAGAGGGCCGGGATCAGCGGCGCCAGCGCCTGCCAGAGCGGCCGGGCGCGGTCCAGCTCGCCTTGGGCGATGACCTGCATGCATTCCACCAGCCGCTCGGGCCGCCAGTGCGCGCTGGCGGCAATGGCGCCTGCGCCGCCGAGGGCCATGGTCGAAAAGATCTGCCCATCCTCGCCTGCGAACACCTGCAGCGCGCCATCGGCGATCAGCGCCTGCGTCTTGGCCGCATCGCCGCCGCAGTCCTTGATCGCCCGGATGCGCGGGTGGGCCGCCAGGGCGCGCAGCGTGGCCAGCTCCAGCGTCGCGCCGGTGCGGTACGGAATGTCATAGACGATGAGCGGGCGGGCGCTGGCCTCGGCGATGGCTTCGAACCACTGGCGCAGTCCGGCCTGCGAAGGGCGGATGTAGTGCGGCGCCGGCACCAGCAGGCCGGCGAGCGGGAACTGGTTCAGGTGACGCACACGCTCCAGCACATGGCCCAGGTGGTAGCCCGAGAGGCCCATCACCACCGGCAGGCCGTCTGCAGCGGCGGTCACGGTGTTCAGCACCGCGTCCTGCTCATCGGTCTCCAGCGCGGCTGCCTCGCCCGTGGAGCCGCAGGCGACGAAGCCGGCGATGCCGCTGCCGCGCAGGCGCTGCACCAGCGACCGCAGCGCGGCATGGTCGATGTGCCCGCTCTGGAAGGGCGTGACGAGGGGAATCCAGAGCCCGGAAAAATCGGACGTGGCAGGGGCTGCTGGCTGCGAGGTATGTGGCATGGCGAATCCTTGATGACGGAAGAACGACCGCTTCGGAGTACCGCCGGATGCATGCGCACAGCGACCGTTCGGGCAGTCTGACCAGGGTCGGCATCAAGGCAAGGGGAGTGGGGTGGGGCTGCCAGGCGGTTCCGTCGCTCATCCGGACGGAACCGCAGCTCCGGTCAGATGAGCTGTGGTTTTTTGGCTTTGCCCGCGCAGCGCACTGACGCCGGCTGGGCGGCGGTGGGTAGGCAGCGGGTGCGCGAAAACATGGCGGGCAGTATAGCCATGCCCGCGTGAAGAGGCTTCAGGCGGTGGGCAGCTCGGGGCAGCGCCATTCCAGTAGTTCAGCCAGACGCAGCGTGATCCAGCGCGCTTCTGCTGCGATCACGCCGGAATCTGCCGTGTTCAGGCCCGAATGGATGCCGCGCAGGATGTCGGCTTCGGACGGCGCCTGGGTGTGGTAGAGCGTCTGCGCGCGCTCCACCAGATGGCAGGCCAGGTCTTCGCAGAGCTCGTAGCGGGCGCGCACGACGTCGCTGCGCTCGGTCAGACGCTGGCGGGTGTCGCTATAGACGGCGATGAAGGACGGGGGGACGTGGATCTGGTTGTCTTCGGACATGCTCGGCAGTCTCCGTTCGCGTTCACGTTCGCGGTCGCGTTCGGTCAGTCTGGCACGAAGCGCGACTCAAAGCGCTCCATGTCCTGCGTCAGCTCGAAGGTGACGAGCTGGCCCATCTTCATGTCGGAGAGGCGGCAGGCGGCGAAGAGGCTGTAGCGGCCGCTCAGATCGAAGCTCGGCAGGTCGATGATCGCGTAGGGGTGGGGCACGAAGACCTCGTGCTCGAAGACCACGCGGTGCTGGTTGCGGGGCGACGGAAAAAGCTTGTAGCGGTCGGTGGTGATGGTCTGTGTCGCCATGTCGGGAGCGTTAAAGTGCGGGGCTGCAGGCCGTGGGCGGCGGTTGCCGCGCGCGAAAAGGTCTGAGGATCGGGCGCAGATGATGGCATGGCCGGCCCTTTCAACGCATTTCCGAAACCTGCGCCGCCCGTGGGCGGCATTGCGGGCGTGGCCTTGGCTGCGTTCTTTTTTTCCCTTTTCGATCACTTCGCAGACGACATCACCGCATGGCCCGCAATCCCAACGAATGGACCCAGAAGATCATGGCGCTCGTCAAGGTCGGCAACGTGGCGGGTGCCACCGCGCAGATCCGCGTGGCGCCCACCGTAGCCGACCTCAAGCGCCTGCAGGCCGCACTGGCCGCGCCCGGCGCTCCCGCGGCTGGCCGCCAGCTGGAGACGGTGGTGGCCGAGCAGATCGTGGCGCTGTCCGCCCCGCGCCTGCACCGTTCGCCATGAGTGCCGCCATGCCCCGCGTTTCCATCCAGACCGCCGACTTCGACGTGGCCGCCGAGCTGGCCGCGCTGCGCGCCGCCGATGCCCGCGTGGGCGCCGTGTGCAGCTTCGTGGGCGTGGTGCGCGACCGCAGCGACGGCCAGAGCGTCGCGTCGATGGAGCTGGAGCACTACCCCGGCATGACCGAGAAGTCGATCGAGGCCATGATCGACGAGGCCCTGGCGCGCTTCGACGTGTTCGGCGCCCGTGTGATCCACCGCGTGGGGCTGCTCGCGCCGCTCGACCAGATCGTGCTGGTGGCCGTCAGTTCGGCCCATCGGGGCGCGAGCTTCCAGGCGTGCGAGTTCCTCATGGACTACCTCAAGACCCAGGCGCCGTTCTGGAAGAAGGAAGCCACGCCCGAGGGCGCGCGCTGGGTGGATGCGCGCGTCTCGGACGATGCGGCGCTGGAGCGCTGGGGCATCCGCGCCGCGAATGCGACTGCCCACTGATTCGCTATTGATTCGATAGCATTATGCCCGCGCGCATCAAGCGCTGCGGCTCATAAAGGCTGAAATCCACTGTCCCGGATGATGCGTTGCCAGGCTGCCGTATAGGTCCGCACCCGCCCGGCGAACTGGCCCTGTGGCTCGAAGCCCACGTTCAGGCCCATCGCGGTGAGCTTCTCGCGCACGTCGGGCATGGCCAGCGCCTGCTGCAGCGCGGCGCTGAAGCGGTCGATGACCGCCTGGGGCGTGCCGGCCGGCGCGAACAGGCCGTAGTAGGGGTAGTCGTCCAGATGGTCGAAGCCCAGCTCGCCGAAGGTGGGCACCTGGGGCAGCAGCGGCTGGCGCCGGGCGCCGATGACGGCCACGATGCGCAGCTTGCCCGCGCGGTGCAGCTCGATCATGTCGGGCACCGAGGCGATGCCCGCCGCGATCTGGTTGCCCAGCATGTCGGCCGTCATGGGCGCGCTGCCGCGGTAGGGCGCGGCCTGCAGATCCAGCTGGTAGCGCTGCGCCATCAGCCGCACGAGGAATTCGGGAATCGAGCCGGGCGCGGGCACGCCGATCGTGTCCTTGCCCCCGCGCTGGGTCTTCACCCAGCGTACGTACTCGGCCATGTTGCGCGCAGGCGTGGCGCCCGAGACGGCCAGCACGTTGGCGAAGGTGGCCAGGCCCGCCACCGGCACAAAATCGGTCGCCGGCTGGAAACCCGGGTTGCGTATGACCTGCGGCAAGATCGAGATGGTGTGGTCGTGGGACAGTAGCAGCGTGTGCCCGTCCGGCGCGGCCGTCTTCAGCACCTGCGCGGCGATCTGCCCGCCCGCGCCGGCGCGGTTTTCGACCACCACGGGCGCATGCAGCAGGTCCTTGAGCTTGTCGGCCAGCAGGCGTGCGATAGCGTCGCTGCCCGCGCCGGCCGGAAAACCCACCAGCAGGCGCACCGGCGCGCCCTGCGTCTGTGCGCCGGCCCAGCCGGCCGCCGTGGCCAGGGAGGCGGCGGTGAAGGCACGGCGGGACAACGCGGGCACGCGGGGCGAGGCGATCGGGGGCATGGCGGGGCTCCTGGGGTGATGGGGTCCGGACATTGTCCGGCATGGCCGGTGCGCGGTACAGGCGCCCTGTCCGGCTTGAATCCCATCCGCCCGGCCGCATATCCATGGCAATTCGGAGGTTTTTCCACCATGCGACAAGACAAACTCACCACCAAGTTCCAAGAAGCCCTGGGCGATGCGCAATCGCTGGCCCTGGGGCATGACAACGCCTACATCGAAGCCCCTCACCTGCTGCTGGCCATGCTGCGCCAGGACGGCGGCCCGCGCGCGCTGCTAGAGCGCGCCGGCGCCAACGTGCGCGGGCTCGAAACCGCGGCCGAGGCCGCCATGCAGCGCCTGCCGCAGGTGCAGGGCGGCGACGGCGTGCAGGTCGGCCCTGAGCTGGGCCGGCTGCTGCAGGCTACCGAAAAGGAAGCCATCAAACGCGGCGACCAGTTCATCGCGGGCGAACTCTTCCTGCTGGCCGTGGCCGACGCCAAGGGCGACGTGGGCACGCTGGCCCGCTCCAACGGCCTGACGCGCAAGAGCCTGGAATCGGCGATCGAAGCCGTGCGCGGCGGCCAGAAGATGGACAGCGCCGAGGCCGAGGGCCAGCGCGAGGCGCTCAAGAAATACTGCATGGACCTGACCGAGCGCGCCCGCGCCGGCAAGCTGGACCCGGTGATCGGCCGCGACGACGAGATCCGCCGCGCCATCCAGGTGCTGCAGCGCCGCAGCAAGAACAACCCCGTGCTGATCGGGGAGCCTGGCGTGGGCAAGACCGCCATCGTCGAAGGCCTGGCCCATCGCATCGTTGCCGGCGAGGTGCCCGAATCGCTCAAGAACAAGCGCGTGCTGAGCCTGGACATGGCCGCGCTGCTGGCCGGCGCCAAGTTCCGCGGCGAGTTCGAGGAACGCCTGAAGAGCGTGCTGAGCGAGCTGGCCAAGGACGAGGGCCAGACCATCGTCTTCATCGACGAGCTGCACACCATGGTCGGCGCCGGCAAGGCCGAAGGCGCCATGGATGCGGGCAACATGCTGAAGCCCGCCCTGGCGCGCGGCGAGCTGCACTGCGTGGGCGCGACCACGCTCGACGAATACCGTAAGTACATCGAAAAAGATGCGGCGCTGGAGCGGCGCTTCCAGAAGATCCTGGTGGGCGAGCCCACGGTGGAGGCCACCATCGCCATCCTGCGCGGCCTGCAGGAAAAGTACGAGCTGCACCACGGCGTCGAGATCACCGACCCGGCCATCGTGGCTGCGGCCGAGCTGTCGAACCGCTACATCACTGACCGCTTCCTGCCCGACAAGGCCATCGACCTGATCGACGAGGCCGCGGCCAAGATCAAGATCGAGATCGACTCCAAGCCCGAAGCCATCGACAAGCTCGATCGCCGGCTGATCCAGCTGCAGATCGAACGCGAAGCGGTGAAGAAGGAAAAGGACGAGGCTTCGCAGAAGCGCCTGGCGCTGCTCGAAGAAGAGATCGAAAAGCTGCAGAAGGACATCGCCGACCTGGAAGACATCTGGACCGCCGAGAAGGCCCAGGCCCAGGGCAGCCAGCACGTGCGCGAGCAGGTCGAGAAGGTGAAGCTGCAGATCGAGGACCTCAAGCGCAAGGGCGACTTCAACAAGGTCGCCGAGCTGCAGTACGGCCAGCTGCCTGACCTGGAGCGTCAACTTAAGGAAGCGCAGGCCAAGGAAGAGGGCACGGACGGCGCCGCCACGCCCAACCGCCTGCTGCGCACCCAGGTGGGCGCCGAGGAGATCGCCGAGGTGGTCAGCCGCGCCACGGGCATTCCCGTGTCCAAGATGATGCAGGGCGAGAAGGACAAGCTGCTGCTGATGGAAGACAAGCTGCACGAGCGCGTGGTGGGCCAGGACGAGGCTATCGCGGCCGTGGCCAACGCCATCCGCCGCTCGCGCTCGGGCCTGTCGGACCCGAACCGGCCCACGGGCTCGTTCCTGTTCCTCGGCCCTACGGGCGTGGGCAAGACCGAGCTGTGCAAGGCGCTCGCGGGCTTTCTCTTTGACAGCGAAGACCACCTGGTGCGCATCGACATGAGCGAGTTCATGGAAAAGCATTCCGTGGCCCGCCTGATCGGCGCGCCGCCCGGCTACGTGGGCTACGAGGAGGGCGGCTACCTGACCGAGGCCGTGCGCCGCAAGCCCTACAGCGTGCTGCTGCTCGACGAGGTGGAAAAGGCCCACCCCGACGTGTTCAACGTGCTGCTGCAGGTGCTGGACGACGGCCGCCTGACCGACGGTCAGGGCCGCACCGTGGACTTCAAGAACACCGTGATCGTGATGACGAGCAACATCGGCTCGCATCTGATCCAGGCCATGGTCGGCCAGGACTCGCAGGACATCAAAGAGGCGGTCTGGGGGGAACTCAAGAACCATTTCCGACCCGAATTCCTCAACCGCATCGACGAGACCGTGGTGTTCCACGCGCTCGACGCGAAGAACATCGAAGCCATCGCCCGCATTCAGCTGCAATTGCTGGAGGCCCGGCTGGCCAGGATGGACCTCGCGCTGCAGGTCTCGCCTGCCGCCGTGGCCGAGCTGGCCAAGGTCGGTTTCGATCCGGTGTTCGGGGCGCGTCCCCTCAAGCGCGCCATTCAGCAACGCATCGAAAATCCGCTGTCCAAGCTCTTGCTGGAAGGGCGTTTCCCGCCCAAGAGCGTGATTCCGGTCGATGTGGATCCGGTACTGGAGCCGGGCGTGTTCCGGTTCGGCACCCCGCAGCCCGTGGGGGCTTGAAGCTCCGGTTCCAATATGGGTTGCGCGGCGCGTATGTGCACCGCGCAACCGCCAGAAAGGAGCAAGGTTTTGAATGATTTCGTAGCTGGATTGATCCGGTGGACGCTGCGCTTGTTCGTGGTGGTCGTGGGGCTGGTGTTCTTCCTGAGCCTGGTCGCTGCCGCCGCCGTGCTGGCCCTCGCATGGGGCGTGCGCGCCCTCTGGGCCCAGCTCACTGGCCGGCCCGTCACGCCCTGGACCATGCGCATGGACCCCCGCGAAGGCTGGAGCACGGTCTATCGCAGCACCGCGCGCTGGACGGCGCGTGGCGGCCGTGCGGAGGAGCCGGCCACACCTGGCGCCCGAGCACGCGAGTTGCCTGGTGCGCGCGACGTGGTGGTGGACGTGGTCGAACCACGCGAAGTCCGCTGAGCGCCGCATCCACCAACTTGACGCCACCGCAGCGCATGGCGGTCACTGCAGCCCGGGCACAGCCGGGGCCGCATTGGCTGCCATGCGCTTTCTTTTTTGAGCGGCTCTCGCATCGGCGCGCCGCGCTGCGCCAGCGCTTGCCGGCTTTACAGCCCGTTGCACGCCCGGTGCCTATGATGTTCCCATGACGCCTGCCGATATCCGCCACCAGTTCGAAGTCCAGCGCCAGGCCAGCCGCGCGCAGCCCGATGTCCCACTGATGGTGCGGCGTGAACGCCTGCTGCGCCTGAGCAAGCTGCTGCAGGAAAACGGCCCCGTGCTGGCGGCGGCCGTCCAGGCGGATTTCGGCATGCGCTCCCCGCGCGTGACCGAGGTGGCGGACCTGCTCATGCTGCATTCGCAGCTGCGGCACACGCTGCGCCATCTGGCGCGCTGGTCGCGCCCGCAGAAGGTGCGCACGCCGCTCATGCTGCAGCCCGCGCAGGCCTGGATCGAGCGCCAGCCGCTGGGCGTGGTCGGCGTGATCGCGCCCTGGAACTACCCCGTGCAGCTGGCCCTGGGCCCGGTGATCGCCGCCCTGGCAGCGGGCAACCGCGTCATGCTCAAGCCCAGCGAGCTCACACCGCACACCTCCGCTCAGCTCGCGTTGCTGGTGGCGCAGTTCTTCTCGCCCGACGAGTTCTGCGTGGTGCAGGGCGATGCCGCAGTGGCGGCGCTGGTGGCCTCGCTGCCGTTCGATCACCTCTTCTTCACCGGCTCCACCGCCATCGGCCGCAAGGTCGCGCTGGCCGCAGCGGCCAACCTGACGCCTACCACGCTGGAGCTGGGCGGCAAGTCGCCCTGCATCATCGATGCCGACTGCGACCTGCACGAGGCCGCGCTGAAGATCGCGCACGGCAAGCTGCTCAACGCCGGCCAGACCTGTATCGCGCCCGACTATGTGCTGCTGCCGCGCGGCAGCGAAGCCGCCTTCGCCGAGGCTTACCGGGCCGCCGTGGCGCGCCTGTTCCCGTACTTCGAGGGCAATCCCGACTACGCGGCGGTCATCAACGCCCGGCACCTGGCGCGGCTTCGCACCATGCTGCAGCAGGCGCAGACGCTGGGCGCCGAAGTGCATGTGCTGGAGCCGGTGCCCGGCTCGCCCCCGCCGCCCCCGCAGAGCATCGGCGACGGCGTGGGCCGGCAGATGCCGCCGGTGCTCGTCTTCGGGGCCACGCAGGCCATGCAGCTCATGCAGGAGGAGATCTTCGGCCCCGTGCTGCCCGTGCTGGCCTATGAGCGCCCGGACGACGTCATCGCCCATATCAACGCCGGCCCGCGCCCGCTGGCGCTCTATTGGTTTGGCCGCAGCGAGGCAGCGCGCAACGCCGTGCTGCGGGGCACGGTGAGCGGCGGAGTGACGCTGAACGACACGCTCCTGCACGTGGCGCACGACAACCTGCCCTTCGGCGGCGTGGGAGACAGCGGATGGGGCGCCTATCACGGCGAGCAGGGCTTTCTGCGCTTTTGCCACCAGAAGTCGGTGCTGGCGCAGTCGCGCTGGTCGCTGGGCCGTCTGCTCTATCCGCCCTATGGCGCGCGCTTTGACCAGGTCCTGGGCTGGATCAAACGCTTGGGTTGAAGGGCGCGCGGGCTGCGTGCAAGGGTTGCGGGGCAGGCCGCAGAGGGCCTCCTATAACTGAAGGATTGAGTCGAAAAACCATTTGCGGCGACAATGCCGCTCTTTTTCGTTTTTCCACCCGTTCCCGTTCCGTTCCCATGTCCAGTATCCAGGTCCGTCCCGCCACCCTCCGCGACGCCAAAGCCATTGCCCAGATCCACACGCAATCCGCCACCGAGGCCTACCGCGGCCTGCTGCCAGACGACCAGCTGAAGTCCATGTCTTCCGTCGAGAAGCGCCAGGCTTACTGGCGCGAGGCCATCGAGTACTGCGAGCCGCAAGTGCAGGTTGCCGTGGACGGCGACAAGATCGTCGGCTTCGTCGGTTTCGATCGTTCCCGCGATGAGAAGTCCCGTCCCACCACCGGTGAGATCTGGGCCATCTACGCCGCCCCCACGCACTGGAACCAGGGCGTGGGCGTGGCCCTGTGGGACGCCGCCCGCGACGGCCTCCAGGAAGAAGGCTGCACCAACGTCACCGCCTGGGTGCCGCTGCGCAACGAGCGCGCGCTGCGGTTCCATGAAATGGCCGGCTTCAAGCGCGAGATGTCCACCGCCAAGACGGCCGTCGGCGGCGGCGTGAAGATCGAGGAAGTGCGTCTGAAGCGTCCGCTGAACTGATCCCCGGGCCAGTGGCCCGGCGCCCTTCGTGGGGTGTACGGCCGGGCCGCATTCCCTCTCTGGCATGCGCGCATCCGCTCCGGTTGCGCGCATGTTGCCTTTCAGAACCCCCATTTTTCGGGCAGAGCGCGCATGAACACCATCCATTGGCAAGACGCCACCGGCCAGGAGCGCAGCGCGCCCTGGCGCGCGGAAAACGGTGCGCCCGCGCCGCGCCGCGTACAGCTGGCCGACGACACGCTGGCAGCCGACACGGCGTATCGCCTGGCCTGCGAAGGCACGGGGCTGCTCTGGGCGGGGGACTTCCACAACGCCCGGCAGCTGCTGCAGGCGCTGGCGCGCCGCGCCGATGCGCGCAGCCGCAAGGCGCCTTCGCGGGGCCGCAAGGCGGCTAGGCCGGCCAGCGATGCCGTGGCCGTCGCCGCAACCGCGCCCGGCCAGGCCTTCCATCTGCACCGCCAGGCGCAGGCGCAGCGTGCGCGCA
>JBHIWE010000074.1:0-17266 GCA_041987645.1 Acidovorax sp.
AGGTGGCCCGTCATGGATTTGGTGGAGCTCACCACCGTCTTGTAGGCGTGGTCGCCCAGCGCCGCCTTGATGGCGTTGGTCTCGTTCAGGTCGCCCAGCGGCGTGGAGGTGCCGTGCGCGTTCAGGTAGTCCACCTGATCGGCGTTCACACCCGCATTGCGCAGAGCGGCCTGCATGGCACGGCGGGGGCCGTCCATGCTGGGCGCCGTCATGTGGCCGGCGTCGGCACTCATGCCATAGCCAGCGACTTCAGCATAGATCTTCGCCCCACGTGCCTTGGCGTGTTCGTACTCTTCGAGCACCAGTACGCCGGCGCCTTCACCCAGGACGAAGCCGTCACGGCCCTTGTCCCAGGGACGCGAAGCGGCCTGCGGATCGTCGTTGCGGGTGGAAAGCGCACGCATGGCGGCGAAACCGCCTACGCCCAATGGGGATACGGTGGCTTCGCTGCCGCCGGCCACGATGACGTCGGCGTCACCGTATTCGATCTTGCGCGCAGCTTCGCCGATGCAGTGCAGGCCCGTCGTGCAGGCCGTCACCACGGAAAGATTGGGGCCCTTGAAGCCGAACCGCATCGACACGTGGCCTGCCACCATGTTGATGATGGAAGCAGGCACGAAGAACGGCGTGATGCGGCGGGGACCACGGCTGGACAGCTCGGCATGCGTGTTCTCGATCAGCGGCAAACCGCCAATACCCGAACCGATGATGCAGCCGATGCGCGTGGCCAGTTCCTCGCTCAGTGCCTCGCCCGTGGGCAGGCCGGAGTCCTGGATGGCTTCCTGCGCGGCAGCGATGCCGTAGTGGATGAAGGTGTCCATCGTGCGCGCATCCTTGGCGCTGATGAACGAATTCAGGTCGAAATCCTTGACCTCGCCCGCGATCTTGCAGGCGAAGTTCGACGCATCGAACTTGGTGATGAGGTCAATGCCGGACTTTCCGGCGAGGATGTTGGCCCAGGCATCAGCCACCGTGTTGCCCACGGGGCTGACGCATCCCAGGCCGGTCACGACGACGCGACGACGGCTCATGCGTTCAAACTTTCTAGGGGTTCACAGCGCCCGGCCGGGCGCCATCGCGCAAAAAGGATCAGGCTTTTTGGTGGGTGTTCGCGTAGTCGATGGCGTTCTGCACCGTCGTGATCTTCTCTGCGTCTTCGTCAGGGATCTCGATGCCGAATTCGTCTTCCAGCGCCATCACCAGCTCGACCGTGTCCAGCGAGTCAGCGCCCAGGTCGGCCACGAAGGCCTTTTCGTTGGTCACTTGGGACTCTTCAACGCCGAGTTGTTCGGCAATGATTTTTTTGACACGTGCTTCGATATCGCTCATGGTTTCCCTCAGGGGGTTGTGAATGAATCCGCGATTCTAGCCGCTTAAGGGGAAAGCCCCTGAACGACCCGCCGCACGGAGAACCGGCGTCAACTTTCTTCAATTACATGTACATGCCGCCATTGACGTGCAATTCCTGCCCCGTCACATAGCCGGCACCCGCCGAGGCCAGATAGGCGACCGCGTTAGCGATGTCGGAAGGACGGCCCAGATGGCCCAGCGCGATCTGCGATTGCAGCGCTTTTTGCTGTTCTTCCGGCAATTTGGCGGTCATGTCGGTCTCGATGAAACCGGGCGCCACGCAGTTCACGGTGATGTTGCGACTACCCAGTTCGCGTGCCAGGGCGCGCGTCATGCCCGCCACGCCGGCCTTGGAGGCGGCGTAGTTGGCCTGGCCGGGATTGCCTGAGGCACCCACCACGCTGGTGATGCTGATGATGCGGCCGTAGCGCTGCTTCATCATGGGGCGGATGGCCGCGCGGCTGCAGCGGAACACGGCCTTGAGGTTGGTGTCGATCACCGAATCCCAGTCGTCATCCTTCATGCGCATGGCCAGGGTGTCGCGTGTGATGCCAGCGTTGTTGACCAGCACGTGCAGTCCCCCGTATTCCTTGACGATGGCATCGACCAGCGCATCGACGGCAGCGCCGTCGGTCACATTCAGGGCCACGCCCTTGCCGCCGTGGGCCGACAGGGCCTGCTGGATGCGGGCTGCACCGTCTGCGGTCGTGGCCGTGCCGATCACGCGCATGCCGCGTGCAGACAGCTCAGCAGCGATGGCCGCACCGATGCCGCGCGTGGCGCCGGTCACCAGAGCGATTTGTGGGGAGGAAGCGGTATTGTCTTGGGTGCTCATGCCAGAAGCTCTCGGGTTTCGGCCAGCGTGGCCGGATCATAGATGGAGGCAGCGACCAGCTCGGGATCGATGCGCTTGGCGAGACCCGCCAGCACTTTGCCCGGGCCGCATTCGACCAGGTGGGTGGCGCCGCGGGCCTTCAGGGCCTGCACGCATTCCACCCAGCGCACGGGGCCGAAGGCCTGGCGGTAGAGGGCGTCGCGGATGGCATCAGCATCCTGCTGCACGGCCACGTCCACGTTGTTGACCACGGGAATGCGCGGCACGGCGAGCTCCAGGCCGGCCAGGGCCGCGCGCAGCTTCTCGGCCGCGGGCTTCATCAGGCTGGAGTGGAACGGCGCGGACACGGGCAGCAGCAGCGCGCGCTTGGCGCCGGCCGCCTTCAGCACTTCGCAGGCCTTGTCCACCGCCGCTTTGGTGCCGGCGATCACGGTCTGAATGGGGTCGTTGAAATTGACCGCCTCGACGACTTCGGGCGAACCCGCGCCGAACGCGGCGGCCGCTTCGGCGCAGCCGGCGATGACCTTGGCGGCATCCATGCCCAGGATGGCGGCCATGGCACCCGTGCCGACGGGCACGGCCTCCTGCATGGCGGCAGCGCGCAGGCGCACCAGCGGCGCGGCCTGGGCGAGGCTCAGCACCTCGGCCGCCACCAGCGCGGAATATTCGCCCAGCGAATGGCCGGCCAGCACGGCAGGCGCAGCGCCGCCCTCGGCGCGCCAGACGCGCCATGCGGCAACGGCCGCCACCAGCATCACCGGCTGGGTGTTGGTGGTCAGGGCCAGCGCCTCCTTGGGGCCTTCATGGATCAGGCGGGCGACGTCTTCGCCCAGCGCGTCGGAGGCTTCCTGCAGCGTCTGCACCACGACCGGGTGATCGCCCCAGCCGTCCAGCATGCCGACGGACTGCGAGCCCTGGCCCGGAAAAACGAAAGCAAAGGTTTTCGACATGTTCACTTGGGTTTTTCGAAAAAGAAAGTGGCTGCAGCGCTTGCCTGGCAAGCGCGTGCCGCTACATTTTGAGGAGCACCGCGCCCCAGGTGAAGCCACCGCCCACCCCTTCGAGCAACACGTGCTGGCCCGGCTGGACCTGCCCCGAGCGCACGCCGTGGTCGAGCGCCAGCGGAATGGACGCGGCCGAGGTGTTGCCATGCTGGTCCACCGTGACCACCACCTTGTCCATCGACAGCTTCAGCTTGCGGGCCGTGCTCTGCATGATGCGGATGTTGGCCTGGTGCGGGATCAACCAGTCGATGTCGGCTTCGGTCAGGCCGGCCTTGTCGAGCGCGGCGCGGGCAGCCTTCTCCAGCACGCCGACGGCGAGCTTGAAGACGGCCTGGCCATCCATCTTGAGCAGCGGATCACCCAGCACCTGGCCGCCGGAGACATTGCCCGGCACGCAGAGGATGCCGACATGACTGCCATCGGCATGCAGGTCGCTGGCGAGGATGCCGGGCTGCTCGGAGGCCTCCAGCACCACGGCGCCGGCGCCGTCTCCGAACAGCACGCAGGTCGTGCGGTCGTTGAAGTCGAGGATGCGGCTGAACACCTCGGCCCCCACCACCAGCGCGCGGCTGGCGGCACCGGACTGGATCATGGCGTCGGCCACGGTCAGCGCATAGACGAAGCCGCTGCACACAGCCTGCACGTCGAAGGCAGGGCAGCCGTTGGCGCCCAGCTTGTTCTGCAGGATGCAGGCGGTGGAGGGGAACACCATGTCCGGCGTGGACGTGGCGACGATGATCAGGTCGATGTCCTGCGGCTGCAGGCCGGCGGCCTCGATGGCACGGCGAGAAGCCTCCAGACCGAGGTCGCTGCTGCAGACATCGGGCTCGGCGAAATGTCGCGCACGGATGCCGGTGCGCTCCACGATCCATTCGTCCGAGGTTTCGATACCACGCTGGGCCAGTTCGGCCACCAGATCTTGATTGGACAGGCGGCGCGGAGGCAGATAGCTGCCGGTGCCTGTGATGCGGGAATAGCGTCTCATCAATGTGTGGCCGCGGCCATTCCGGGCACTGGCGGCGTCTCGGCAGGGGCCAGAAGCGGCGCTGCGTGCGCCACCCGCGTCCGGACGCGGTCAAGCAAGTTGTTGCGGGCCGCATCATACGCCCGGCCCAGAGCCTGCTCGAAAGCCAACGCATCGGCCGAACCGTGGCTCTTGAACACCAGCCCGCGCAGGCCCAGCAGCGCCGCGCCGTTGTAACGCCTGTGATCCATGCGCCGCATCAGAGCAGATAGCACCGGATAAGCCACGATGGCGGCGATTTTCGTGAAGATATTGCGTTTGAACTCTTGCTTGAGGCCGCCGACGATCATCGACGCCACGCCCTCGCTGGCCTTGAGCGCCACGTTGCCCACGAAACCGTCACACACCACGATATCGACAACACCCTTGAAGATGTCGTTGCCTTCTACGTTGCCATAGAAATTCAGATCGCCGCTCTTGCCGGCGGTTCGCAGCAATTCGCCCGCCTTCTTGATGACTTCGCTGCCCTTGATGATCTCTTCGCCGATATTGAGCAGGCCGACGGAGGGTTCACCCCCCTCCTGCAGCGCCGACACCAGGGCCGACCCCATGACGGCGAACTGCAGCAGGTGCTCGGCCGTGCAATCCACGTTGGCACCCAGGTCGAGCACCGTGGTGGCACCCCCCTTGGCGTTGGGCATCTGCGTGGCGATGGCCGGCCGGTCGATGCCGTCCAGCGTCTTGAGGAGGTAGCGGGCGATGGCCATCAGGGCGCCGGTGTTGCCGGCGGAAACCGCGGCCTGCGCCGCGCCATCCTTGACCTGCTGGATGGCCACGCGCATGGACGAGTCCTTCTTGCGGCGCAACGCCACTTCGACGGGGTCGTCCATGGCTACCACTTCGGTCGCCAGGACAGGCGTGGCGCGCTCGTGCTCCAGCCCCTTGAGGCCGTCGGCAGTGCCGACCAACAGCAGGCGGGCATCGGAGTGTTGTTCGAGGAATCGGCGGCACGCCGCCAGCGTGACGCTGGGGCCGTGGTCACCCCCCATGCAGTCAACAGCCAGTGTGATCATGGGCGACTTGTCTGGATCGGCGTAGCGATCCGTTGATGAAATGAATAGAAGGCAGAAAAGAGAAAGGCCCGCGCTACGCTGAATGTAGCAACGGGCCTCAGGCCGCCTGCAAGGCGCCTAGTCCGGTCAGGCTTCGGACTTGTTCTTCAGCACTTGGCGGCCACGGTAGAAGCCGTTGGGGCTGATGTGGTGACGCAGATGGATTTCGCCGGTGGTGGTTTCCACGGCGGTGCCCGGCGTCGTCAGGGCGTTGTGCGAACGGTGCATGCCGCGCTTGGAGGGAGATTTCTTGTTTTGCTGAACAGCCATGGTCGGCTCCTGAGTCTTGGAGAGGGTTGGTAAAACGCGACCCAGCCACCCAGCCCATCTTCTTGAATAGACACGAGGGGATTCGCGCGAAGCCCTCGATTATAGCCGACTTGCTTTTTCGCGGCCAGAGGCGGGCTCAGCCGCCCGTTTTGTCGTTCTTGAGCGACGCCAGCGCAGCGAAAGGATTGGGCTTCTGCGCGTTGGCTTCTTCGAAATCTTCGTCGCTGGATGCAAGCGGCACACGTGTGGGACAGACATCGTGGCGCGGCACCACGGGCAGAGCCATCAGCAGCTCGTCCTCGATGAGTTCGTGCAGATCGAACTCGCGGCTGAGCGCGAGCAGGTCTTCCTCGCTCTCATCGTCCAGCGCTTCGGCCGTAGCCTCATCGGCGACGAAGCGGAACTCGCGGTCCACCTCCAGCGGCACATCGACGGGCGTCAAGCAGCGCTGGCACACCATGGGCACCGTGGCCCGCACCTTCAGGCGCAGCCACACCTGCCCGCCGATTCCATGGGTGCTGCGCACTTCGCCGTGAGCGTCCCACTCCACCATCAGATCAGGATGTAGCCCCTGTGCCTCCTCGGCCAGGCGCTCGTATTTCAATAGCGAATCGCGGTGAGAAAGATGCCCGCCCGCGAGGGCGAAAGCCTTCACATCCAGACGGTTCGGGGAGTATTCCTTGGTCATGGATGCAGTGTAAGAGAATCGCCCGCATGCCTGACCTCACCCCCTCTTCCCGCACGCTCATCCTGGGCTCCACCTCGCGCTACCGGCGCGAATTGCTGGGCCGGCTGCGCCTGCCCTTCGACGTTGCCGCCCCGGACGTGGACGAAACCCCACTCACCGGCGAAGCGCCGCGCGATCTGGCCCTGCGCCTGGCGTTGGCCAAAGCCCGCGCGGTGGCCGCGCTGCACCCACAGGCGGTGGTCATCGGCTCCGACCAGGTGGCGGACCTGGCGGGCGAGCCCCTGGGCAAGCCCGGCGACCACGAACGCGCCATCGCCCAGCTGCGCCGCATGCGCGGCCAAACGGTGATCTTCCAGACCGCCGTGGCAGTGATGTGCCAGGCCAGCGGCTTCGAACAGGTGGAGCTGGCCGAGGTGCGTGTGCGCTTCCGCGACCTGGACGATGCCGAGATCGAGCGCTATCTGCGGGCCGAAGAACCCTACGACTGCGCGGGCAGCGCCAAGAGCGAGGGCTTGGGCATCGCCTTGCTCGACGCGATCGAAAGCGACGACCCCACTGCGCTGATCGGGCTGCCGCTGATCCGCACCTGCCGCATGCTGCGGGCCGCCGGCCTGGTGCTGCCATGAACGCGGCGACCACCGCCAAGGGCACGCTCTATCTGGTGCCGGCACCGCTGGACTTCGGCTGCGACACACAGGCCGAACTGGGCTCCGCCCTGCCCGACGCCACGCTGCGCACTGCATCCGGCCTCACACACTGGATCTGCGAGAACGCCAAGAGCACCCGCGCCTATCTGAAGCGGGTGGATGCCCTCCACCCCCTGGCAGCGCCGCTGCAGGCGCAACAGATCACCGAGTTGCCACGCGAAGTCCACAAGAAGGGCGACCACGGCGCGGCCGGCCATGCACCCTTCGACGCCCGCCCGCTGCTGGCGCCGGCACTGCAAGGCCATGACATCGGCTTGGTGAGCGAAGCCGGCATGCCGGCCGTGGCCGACCCGGGCAGCTCGGTGGTGCGCGCCGCACACGATCTGGGGGTGCGCGTGGTACCGCTGGTGGGACCCGTGTCGCTGCTCCTGGCGCTGGCGGCGAGCGGCCTCAACGGCCAGGGTTTCGCCTTCACCGGTTATCTGCCGCAGGACGGCGGTGAGCGCGCCCAACGCATCCGCGAACTCGAATCCCTGGCGCTCAAGCAGGGCCAGACCCAGCTCTTCATCGAAACACCCTACCGCAACGCCGCCCTCTGGCAGGCGCTGCTGCAGACGCTGCAGCCCAACACACGGCTGGCGATTGCCAGCGGCCTCACGCTGGCGACGGCGCGCACCGCCAGTCAGCTGGTGCGGCAGTGGCGCCAGCAGCCGGAGCCGCCGGACAACCGCACGCCGGCCGTGTTCCTCATCGGGCGATAGCGTCCCGGACAACAAAAAAGCGTGGCAGCCTCGAAAGGCTCCACGCTTTTTTTGATGCGATTTGCGTGCAGGGCATGCACCCTGCTCCGGCCCTCAGCGGATGGCCGGCACGGCCTGCAGTGCGCGCACCGCCGTCTCGCCCATGGCAGCGCCGAACTTCTTGGCCAGCCGCTCGGCGACATTGTCGCGGCGGGTGTAGTCGATCACGTCTTCGGCCTTGACCACTTCGCGGGCCACGTAGTCCAGGTTGCCCAGATGGTCGGCCAAGCCCATTTCCACGGCCTGCTGGCCGGTCCAGAACAGGCCGCTGAAGGTTTCGTCGCTCACCTTCAGGCGCGTGCCGCGGCCCTTCTTGACCACGGCGATGAACTGCTCGTGGATCTGATCGAGCATCTGCTGAGCGAAAGCGCGCTGCTTTTCCGACATGGGGCTGAAGGGATCGAGGAAGCCCTTGTTCGCGCCGGAGGTGATGAGCCGTCGCTCCACGCCCAGCTTGTCCATGGCGCCGGTGAAGCCGAAGCCATCCATCAGCACGCCGATGCTGCCGACGATGCTGGCCTTGTCCACGTAGATCTCATCGGCCGCCGAGGCAATGTAGTAAGCGGCCGAGGCGCAGCTTTCTTCCACCACGGCATAGACCGGCTTGTTGTATTTGGCCTTGAGGCGCACGATCTCATCGTTGATGATGCCCGCCTGAACCGGGCTGCCGCCCGGCGAATTGATGAGCAGCACCACGGCCTGCGAGCCGGAATCCTCGAAGGCACTACGCATGGCGGCCACGACGAATTCGGCGCTGGCATCAGCACCGGCAGCGATCTCGCCCTTGATGTCCACCACGGCCGTGTGGGGCGTGGACTTGCTGACGGTGGCCGTATCGCGCTGCAGCACCACCCAGGCAATGGCGATGGCGAAGACCAGCCAGGCCAGCCGCGAGAAGGTGCGCCAGCGGCGCGCCGAGCGCTGCTCGGACAGCGTGGCGAAGACGAGCTTTTCGAGCACGCCACGTTCCCAGCCGGGGCGGTCGGCGACGGCAGCAGCGGGTTCCGCTACTTTTTCAGGAGCACCCTGCGCCCACAGATCGGGCGTGGGGGACGGATTCTCCGCGGGACCCGTTGGATCGGTGCGGGTGGGATCGGTCATGAATCAGAACTCTACGGGTTGGAGGTGGGGCGCAGTATGCCAGCGGACCATGCCGCCGCTTTCAGAGAGGGCGATTTTCACCAGCCCGCCACGGCAGGGGCCGCCTGCGCAATGACCCGTGTCGGGCCGGTAGGCGGCGCCGTGGGTGGCGCAGAGCAGCCAGTTGCCGGTGTCGTCGAAGATGCGGCCGGGCTGGTAGTCCAGCTCGATCGGCACATGGGTGCAGCGGTTCAGGTAGGCATGCACGCGGCCCTGGTAGCGCACCGCGAAGGCGCGGCTGACCTGGCCGTAGCGGACCACGTCGAACGCCACGGCGAGGCCGCCCTCGACCAGATCGGCCGACGGGCAGAGCTCGATCTCGCGCGGCGCGGGCTCGGCGTCGGGGCCTGCACCGGGCGGCAGCGGAGCGGGGGCGGGAGTGGACGGGTCCACGGCTGCTTCCTTCTGTTCTATCTTGCTCGATGGGCCGCGCCCGCTCAGGCCCGCTGCAGCAGGCCCTCGTGCAGTTCGCGCAGGTCGTGGGCCACGAACAACGGATTCAGCGGCTCAAAGCTCGCGGGCTCGTGCGCGCCGTAGCTCACACCCACGCTGGCGCAGCCGGCGTTCAGCGCCATCTGCAGGTCGTGCGTGGTGTCGCCGATCATCAGCGTGCGCTCGGGCGGCACATCGAATTCGGCCATCAGCTCCTGCAGCATCAGTGGATGGGGCTTGCCAGCGGTCTCGTCGGCGGTGCGCGAAGCATCGAAGACGCCGCGCAGCGCGTCGGTGTGCAGCAGCTCATCCAGACCCCGGCGGCTCTTGCCGGTGGCCACGGCCAGCAAATGGCCGCGCTCGCGCAGCGCCTGCAGCATGGGCATCACGCCGTCGAAGAGGCTCAGGTCGTCCTGGTGCTTCAGATAGTGGTAACGGTAGCGGTTGCCCAGTTCGGCATGCTTGGCGGGCGGCACGTCGGGCGCGGCGTGCGCCAGCGCCTGGGACAGACTCATGCCGATCACCCAGGCAGCGGCCTGGTCGCTGGGCACGGTGCCGCCCACGTCGCGCACCGCTTCCTGGATGCAGCGCACGATGATGGCGGTGGAGTCGTAGAGCGTGCCGTCCCAATCGAAGGCGATCAGGTCGAAACGGCGGGGGAGGGAGGTATTCATCAGGCGGGTCCGGAAACGTAGTCGGCCAGTTCGGGCGGCAGTTCGGCGCGCAGTTCCACGCGCTCGGCGCTGGCCGGGTGGGTGAACTGTAGCCGCCATGCATGAAGGAACATGCGCTTGAGGCCCAGCTTCTGCAGCCGCCGGTTGAGGTCGAAATCGCCGTATTTGTCGTCGCCCACGATGCCGTGCCCCTGGCTGGAGAGGTGGACACGGATCTGGTGCGTGCGGCCCGTCTTGATGGTGACCTCGAGCAGGCTCATGGCGGGCAGCCCCTGCTGCGGGCGCGCCGGCAGCACCGAGCGCACCTTGACCAGGGTGATCGAGCGCATGCCGTCCGGGTCGTCGGCCGTGGTGGTACGCACGCGCCGCTCGCCATCGGCCTGCAGGTATTTGTGCAGGGGCGTGTCGATCACCTTCTTGTTAGCCGGCCAGGTGCCAGCCACCAGGGCCAGATAGGTCTTACCCGTCTCGCGCTCGCGGAACTGGTCCTGCAGCGCCACCAGCGACGAGCGCCGCTTGGCCACCAACAAAATGCCCGAGGTCTCGCGGTCCAGCCGGTGCACGAGTTCCAGGAATTTCGCCTGCGGCCGGGCCTGGCGCAGCTGCTCGATCACGCCGAAGCTCACGCCGCTGCCGCCATGTACTGCCGTGCCCGCGGGCTTGTCGATGGCGATGAGATGGTCGTCTTCGAGCAGCACCGGGAACTCGCGCGCGGGCGCCGGGCGCTCGGCTTTCTCTGCCACCTTGTCGGACACGCGCACCGGCGGCAGGCGCACCTGGTCGCCGTCCTCCACGCGGGTGTCGGCGCTGGCGCGGCCCTTGTTGATGCGCACCTCTCCGCTACGGATGATGCGATAGACGTGGGTCTTGGGAACGCCCTTCAAATGGCGTATCAAAAAGTTGTCGAGCCGCTGGCCGGCCGACTCCGCATCGACCTGCACGATGCGGGCCGACGGTGCTGTCGCGGCCGGGGCGGGGTCTGGGACCGGTTTGCCCCCTATAATGTGTTTCACCTGCGCTACGTTGTGTAAGTGGTTGATTTGTCTGGAGTTTAGTCCACCCAACCCGGCATGCTGCGCAGGAGGTCGATTGCCCACGGGCGTCGTGTGCGCGGATTGCAGGCCCGGATGCCTGTGCAGCCCACATGCCGCGCGGCAGGCTGACGAATTGAAACACTGAACACGGAATCCCCAAGCCGGCCGGTTGCCCCACACGGGCACCACAGGTCGGCGGATCGAAGCGACAACTATGTGGGCATTGCTGGCTTGGATTGCGACCCTTTGGCAGAGGCATGCGCCTCTGGCATGGGTGCGCGACATGCCCGCAGCGCCCGTCCGGCAAGTGCCAGCCGCTATACCTTTCGTAGCGGTTCTCTGCGCAGCCCGGCTCGCCCCCATCCACGCGCCACCACCTCGCCTGCGAAGCTAGACGCTTTGCAGCCGCGCGGCATCCGGCCATTCCTCCCTTCGTTTCGATGCGTCAGTCCAGGCAATCACGGCTCATCTAGAGCCCGTCATTGGTTTGGAAATCCGCGGCACGCGCGGCCAGCAGCTTGAGCACGACAAGCCAGCAGCTGCCGGGCGCGCCGCAACGACAACGAAAAGGAATCGCATCATGAAGCGGATGCTCATCAACGCCACGCAGCCCGAAGAACGGCGTCTTGCCATCGTGGACGGCCAGAAGCTGCTGGACTATGAGATCGAGATCGAGGGGCGCGAACAACGCAAGGGCAACATCTACAAGGCGGTGGTGACGCGCGTCGAGCCGTCGCTGGAAGCCTGCTTCGTCGATTACGGCGAAGACCGCCACGGCTTCCTGCCGTTCAAGGAAATCTCCCGCCAGTACTTCGCCGAAGGCGTCTCGCCCAACCAGGCGCGCATCAACGACGTGATCCGCGAAGGCCAGGAACTGCTGGTGCAGGTCGAGAAGGAAGAGCGCGGCAACAAGGGCGCAGCCCTCACCACCTTCGTGAGCCTGGCCGGCCGCTACGTGGTGCTGATGCCCAACAACCCGCGCGGCGGCGGCGTCTCGCGCCGCATCGAGGGCGAGGACCGTGCCGAGCTCAAGGAGGCGATGGATCAGCTCGAGTACCCCAAGGGCATGAGCATCATCGCGCGCACCGCCGGCATCGGCCGCTCGGCGCCCGAACTGCAGTGGGACCTGAACTACCTGCTCAAGCTCTGGACCGCCATCGACGGCGCGGCCAAGGGCGGCAAGGGCGCCTTCCTGATCTATCAGGAATCGTCGCTGGTCATCCGCGCCATCCGCGACTACTTCAACAACGACATCGGTGACATCCTCATCGACACCGACGACATCTACGAGCAGGCGCACCAGTTCATGGCGCACGTCATGCCCGAGCATGCCTCCAAGGTCAAGCGCTACCGCGACGACGCCGCACTCTTCAGCCGCTTCCAGATCGAGCACCAGATCGAGTCGGCCTACGCCCGCACCGTGACCCTGCCCTCGGGCGGTGCCATCGTGATCGATCACACCGAAGCGCTGGTCTCCGTGGACGTGAACTCGGCCCGCGCCATCAAGGGCGGCGACATCGAGGAAACCGCCACCCGCACCAACCTGGAAGCCGCCGACGAAGTCGCCCGCCAGATGCGCCTGCGCGACCTGGGCGGCCTGATCGTGATCGACTTCATCGACATGGAAGAGTCGAAGAACCGCCGCGAAGTGGAAAACCGCCTGCGCGACGCGCTGCGCCAGGACCGCGCCCGCGTGCAGTTCGGCACCATCAGCAAGTTCGGCCTGATGGAAATGAGCCGCCAGCGCCTCAAGCCCGCGCTGAGCGAAGGCTCGTCCATCCCCTGCCCGCGCTGCGGCGGCTCCGGCCACATCCGCGACACGGAAAGCTCCGCCCTGCAGATCCTGCGGATCATCCAGGAAGAGTCCATGAAGGACAACACAGCCGCCGTGCACTGCCAGGTGCCCGTGGAAGTGGCCTCGTTCCTGCTGAACGAAAAGCGCACCGAGATCGCCAAGATCGAACTCAAGCAGCGCGTGGCCGTCCTGATGGTGCCCAACAAGACGCTGGAAACGCCGAACTACAAGCTCGAGCGCCTCAAGCACGACGACCCGCGCCTGGACCATATCGAAGCCAGCTACAAGCTCGCCGAGGAAGTCGAGGACCCGACCGCCGTCACGCGCCGCTCGCAGGAACCCACGAACCGCCAGACCCCGGTGATCAAGGGCGTGCTGCCCGACGCGCCCGCTCCGGTGGCCGAACCCCGCCACGAAGGCGCCACCCGCGCACCGCGCAACGGCGCTGCAGCCCCTGCGCAGCCTGCCGCCGCAGCCCGCCCGGCCCAGGCACCGGCCGCACCCGTGCGCCCGGCGCCGGTGCAGGAGCAAGGCTTCCTCGCCTGGCTCAAGAGCCTGTTCGGCTTCGGCCCGGCGCCTGCGCCGGTCGCAGCCCCCGCCCCGGCACCCGCTGCCTCGCCCGAAGCCGGTAACGGCCAACGTGGCGAAGCCCGCCGCGATGGCCGCGGCCGCCGCAACGAAGGCCGCGATGGCCGTCCAGGCCAGCGCGACCCCGCCGGCAACGGCACCGGCGAAGGCCGCGGCCGCCGCAACGAAGGCCGTGACGGCCGCTCCGCCGAGGGCCGTGAAGGTCGTGAAGCCCGCGAGGGACGCGAGAGCCGCCCGCCCCGCGACGGCATGGAAGGCCGCGAGGGCCGTGAAAGCCGCAACGGCCGCGAAGGCCGCGAGAGCCGTGGCGACCGCCCCGAAGGCGAAGCCCGCCGCGAGGGCCGTGAAGGCCGAGGCGGCCGCGAACGCGGCGAACGCGGCGAACCGCGCAGCGCATCGGCCGCCCTGTCCGCTGACGGCATGCCCGCAGCAGCGGTGGCCGCTGCCGCAGGCGTGGCGCTGGACGACGCGAACGGCGAAGCCCGCACCGAGCGCGCCCCGCGCAATGGCGAACGCAACGGCGAGCGCGGCCCACGCGGCGAGCGTGGCGGCGAAGGCCGTGAACGCGGCGAGCGCGGCAGCCGAGGCGAACGTGGTGGACGCGGCGAACGCGCACCGCGCCAAGGCGACGGCGCAGCCCCCGCTGCAGGCGACTTCGCCGAAGCCGTGTCGCCCCTGGCCGCCCTGCCCGATCTGGACCTGAACAGTCCCGACTCCGCAACGGCAGCCCCCAGCGCCGGCCCCGCCAACGGCGGCGAGGAAGGCCGCCAGCGCCGCTCCCGCGACCGCTACGGCCGTGACCGCCGCGATCGAGCCGACCGAGGCGACCGCGCCCCGCGCGACGCCGAGGCCGCAGCCGGCGAAGGCCCGCAGGCACCGGTAGAAGCCGCCGCAGCGCAAGCCTTCGATGCACCCGCCGCAGCCGCACAGCCGCAGGCAGGCGCCGACGCCGCGCAGGACGCACCGCGCCGCAGCTACTTCAATGCAGCGGCCGCTGCAGCTGCACCGGCAGCGCAGGCCACAGCAGAAGTGGCAGCGCCTGCTCCAGTAGCCGAAGCTCAGCCGTCCGAGCCCGCAGCCGCTCCGGTTGCCGCCGCTCCTGTGGCAGCTGCGCCAGTCGCGACAGCTCCGGTCGCACCGGCGCCTGCACCGGCTCCGGCCGTGGCGGCAGCGCCAGCACCGGTTGCCGCAGCACCGGCTCCCGCAGCCGCTGCTCCGGCCGCGAGCTCGATGCCCCGCGTGCAGACCTTCGAGCTGCCCGTGCAGGAGCTGATCTCGGTGGCCCAAGGCTCCGGCCTGGAATGGGTCAATTCCGACGCCGAGAAGATCGCTGCCGCACAGGCCGCCATCGCCGCCGAACCCCGCCCGGTGCATGTGCCGCGCGAACGCCCCCCCGTGGTGGTGCTGGACGAAGGCCCACTGGTGCTGGTGGAAACCCGCCGCGACCTGCGCGACCTGACGCTGCCGTTCGAGCAGCAACAGCAAGCGCCGCATCAGCCCTCCACCACGGCGTGATGCCGCGGTAGTGGCCGCGCAGGCGGCCAGCAGCCGGGGGCAAGCCCCCCCGCCCTGCTGGCCGGCCCGCGCTTGAGGCACACTGCCTCCTCGTTCCCTTTCTGCGGCCCTTCACGGGCCGCAGCCCATTGTGCGGGGCGCCTCCATCGCCCGCCCCCACCACTCACTCACGACAGGCCCGCACCGCCATGCTGTTTCTGCTGTCCCCCGCCAAATCGCTGGATTACGACACGCCGCTGCCCGACGGCCTGCCGCACACGCAGCCGCAGTTCGTGGGCGACTCCACCCGGCTGATCGAGGTGCTGCGCGAACAATCGCCGCAGCAGATCGCATCGCTCATGCACATCAGCGATGCGCTGGCCGCGCTGAACGTGGGCCGCTATGCCGCCTGGGAGCCGAAGTTCACGGCCGCCAATTCGCGCCAGGCCGTGATGGCCTTCAATGGCGACGTCTATGAAGGCCTGCAGGCGCAAAGCCTCACGCCCGACGAGCTGGACTGGGCGCAGCAGCACCTGGGCATCCTGAGCGGCCTCTACGGCGTGCTGCGCCCACTGGACCGCATGCAGCCCTACCGGCTGGAGATGGGCACGCGCCTGGCCACCGACGCCGGCGCCAACCTCTACCAGTTCTGGGGCTCGCGCATCGCCGAGCACCTCAACACCCGGCTGCAGGCCGACGCCACGCCGGTGGTGGTCAACCTGGCGTCGCAGGAATACTTCAAGTCGGTGGACCGCAAGGTGCTCAAGGCCCGCGTGATCGAATGCGTGTTCGAGGACTGGAAAGGCGGCGCCTACAAGATCATCAGCTTCCACGCCAAGCGCGCGCGCGGGCTGATGGCGCGCCACGCCATCCAGCACCGTGTGGCAACCCCGCGCCAGCTCGAGGGTTTTGATGCGGAGGGCTATGCTTTTGCCCCTGCCGTGTCCACGCCCGACCGCCTGGTGTTCCGCCGCAAGACCACCGGCTGAGCGCCGGGGCACGAGCCGCCTCCGATCCACGCCAACGCACGCACGACGACCGCCATGTCTTCCCACTCCCGTTCTGCCTCTGCCACCACCGTGCGCCAGCCCATCACGCCCGAACTGCGCGCCTGGATCATCGAACAGGCCGAGGCCGGTTTCACCGGCCCGGTGGTGCTGCAATCCATGCTGGACGCAGGCTGGGACGAGGCCGTCGCCGTGCACGCCATGGAAACGGCGCTGGCCGATGAGATGAGAAAGAAGACGCAGCTTCCCCCCGCCACTGCAACAGCGCCGAGCACCGCGCAACGCCCCCACCCCATCCCCGAGCCCGACCTGAGCCAGTCGCCCGCCCGCATCGACGTGGGCGACCGCGAGGTCGAGGTGCTGATGTCGCTGCACGCGCCGCGGGTCGTGCTGTTCGGCAACCTGCTCTCGCCCGAGGAATGCGATGCGCTCATCGCCGCCGCCGAGCCGCGCATGGCGCGCTCGCTGACCGTGGCGACGCGCACCGGCGGCGAAGAGGTCAACGACGACCGCACCAGCGACGGCATGTTCTTCCAGCGGGGCGAGAACGACGTCGTCGCGCGGCTGGAGGCCCGCATCGCGCAGCTGGTGCGCTGGCCTGTCGAGAACGGCGAAGGCCTGCAGGTGCTGCACTACCGCCCGGGCGCCGAGTACAAGCCGCACTACGATTATTTCGACCCCGAAGAGCCCGGCACGCCCACCATCCTGCGGCGCGGCGGCCAGCGCGTGGCCACGCTGGTGATCTACCTGAACGACCCCGAGCAAGGCGGCGGCACCACCTTCCCCGACGTACAGCTGGAAGTGGCCCCGCGCCGCGGCAATGCCGTGTTCTTCAGCTACGACCGGCCCCACCCCGCCACCCGCAGCCTGCATGGCGGCGCGCCCGTCATCCGCGGCGAGAAATGGATCGCCACCAAGTGGCTGCGCGAGCGGGAATTCCACTGAAGCCTTGCGGCCTGCGGCTCCCCCAGCCATGGACCCGCATCAAAACAGCCTGCAGCCCGCCAAGAACCTGCGCATTCCGCTATCAAATTGATACCAAGCCCCACCCCACCGCAGACGGTCGCCCAGGCGCTCGCCCAAGCCCAGGCACAAGGTCTGGCCCGCATCGACGCGCAACTGCTGCTGCTGCACACGCTGGGCCGCCCGCACGGCGACCGCGCCTGGCTGCTGGCGCACGACACCGATCCGCTCGGCTCCGCAGCCCAGGAGGGCTTCGAACGCCTGTGCCGCCGCCGCGCGGCCGGCGAGCCCGTGGCCTACCTCACCGGCACCAAGGAGTTCTACGGCCTGCCCCTGCAGGTGGACGCGCGCGTGCTCGACCCGCGCCCCGATACCGAAACCCTGGTGGACTGGGCGCTCGAAGCGATCGCCCTGCTGCCCGCCCCCCGTGTAGTGGACCTGGGCACCGGCAGCGGCGCCATCGCCCTGG
>JBHIWE010000075.1:0-17099 GCA_041987645.1 Acidovorax sp.
ACCCATCCCATCGTCCAAGGCCACGGCCGCGAGGCGCAGCTGCCGGCAGACCTGCCGGCCGGCTACTACCGCCTGCACGCCGGTGGCGAGCCGCACCGGCTCGTGATCGTGGCGCCTGCGCAGTGCTGGATGGCGCAGGCGCTGCGCTCGGGCGAGCGTTGGTGGGGCGTCACCGCGCAGATGTATTCACTGCGCTCGGCCACCAGCTGGGGCATCGGCGACTTCACCGACCTCGCGACGCTCGCCGGCATCGCCGCCGCGCAGGGCGCGGCCTTCATCGGCCTGAGTCCGCTGCACGCGCTGAGGCCCGATGCGCCACACCTGGCCAGCCCTTACAGCCCCAGCAGTCGGCTGGCGCTCAATCTGCTTCACATCGACGTGACGGCAGTCCCCGAGCTGGCGCAGTGCCGGCCCGCGCAGGACCTGATCCAGAGTACCGGCTTCCAGCAGCGGCTTGCCGAAGCGCAGGCCAGCGACACAGTTCGCTATGAAGATGTGGCGGCCTTGAAAGAGGCCGCGCTGGCGCTGCTCTGGGCACACTTCGCAGCGCAGGAATTGCGCCAGGGCACGGAGCGCGGCCGCGCATTCGAGGCTTTCGCGCGCCGGCACGCCAGCACCCTCGGCCTGCATGCCCTCTATGAAGCAATCCAAATGCACCTGCGCGCGCAGGACGACAGCATCTGGGGTTGGCCCGCATGGCCGGAGGCCCTCAAAGACCCTGCCGGCGCGGGCGCCCACGCGTTCCAGGCCCAGCATGCAGACGCCGTCGCGCATCGCATGTGGCTGCAGTGGATCGCTCACGAACAGCTGGCGCTGGCATCGGGCCGCGCGCGCGCGCTGATGCCCATGGGTCTCTACTGCGACCTGGCGGTGGGCTCCAGCGACGGCGGCTCGGAGACCTGGATGAACCCTGGCCTCTATGCGCGCGGCATGAACGTGGGCGCCCCGCCCGATCCACTGAGCCTGCAAGGCCAGGACTGGGGCCTACCCCCAGTCAACCCCGTCGCGCTGCTGGATGCGGAGCTGCTGCCGCTGCGCCGACTGATCGCCACGGCCATGCGTCACTGCAGCGCGCTGCGCCTGGATCACGTGATGGGCCTCATGCGCCTCTACTGGCAGGGTGCGCACGGCGGAACCTACGTCCACTACCCCCTGCGGGCACAGCTCGCCGTCCTGCGAGTGGAAAGCCACCGGCTGCGGTGCATGGTCATCGGCGAAGATTTGGGCAACGTGGCGCCCGCCATGCGCGAGGCGATGGCGCAGCACGACGTGCTCTCTTATCGCCCGCTGATCTTCGAACGTCTGGAAGGCGGTGCCTTCCGTCCGCCGGAGCAATGGCACCGCCAGGCGCTGGCCGTGGTCACCACGCACGACCTGCCCACATTGGCGGGCTTCTGGTGCGCCGACGACATCGCCATCCAGCATCGCCTGGGCTGGCTGAGCCAAGGCGATGCCCATGTGCAGGCCCTGGTCGCGCGTGCGCAAGGCCGCACGCAGTTGCTCGCCGCACTGGATTCCGCCGGGCTTTTGCCCGAAGGGTTGACGCTCGACCCGCAGTCGGCGCCCACCATGACGCCCGCACTGGCCGCTGCCGTGCACGCGATGCTGGCCACTACGCCCTGCCAGCTGGTGGGCGTGCAGCTCGAAGACCTGACGGGGCAGCTGCACCAGCCCAACGTTCCCGGAACGATGGAAGACGTGCACCCCAACTGGCGCCGCCGCATGGGCACGCCGCTCGAACAGCTTGCGGCCGATCCTTTTTTCGTGGCCATCACGACGGCCGTGCGTGCCCAGCGGGCGCGCCCCGCCCTGGCTGGCCCGCCGGAACTGCCTCCCCTGGACACAGCAGACGTTCCACTCGCTACCTACCGGGTGCAGATGCACGCGGGCTTCACGTTCCAGGACGCCACCGCGATCGTCCCCTACCTGGAGGCCCTGGGCATCAGCCACCTCTACACCTCTCCCTACCTGCAAGCCGCGAGCGGCAGCACGCACGGCTACGACGTGGTGGATCCATCCCGCCTGAATGCAGAAATCGGCACCGAGGCCGATCACACCGCCCTGTGCGCCGCCCTTTCCGAACGCGGCATGGGCCACGTGCTGGATACGGTGCCCAACCACATGGGCATCGACGACGCCGCAAACCGCTGGTGGCAAGACGTGCTGGAACACGGTCAGGCATCGCCCCATGCCACCCGGTTCGACATCGAATGGAACCCGCCCACGCCCCAGACAGGCCACAGGGTGCTGCTGCCCGTACTGGGCGACCACTATGGCCGGGTGCTGGAAGCGGGCGAGCTGCAGGTACGTTTTGATGAAGCCGGCGGAAAGCTGCATCTGGCTTACTGGGAGCGCAGCATTCCGCTGGACCCGCGCTGCTACGGCGTCGTGCTCGGGCAGATTCCGCCACCCGTGCCGGGACCGGAGATATCGGCCATTGCCGCGCAAGAGCTGAAATCGTTGATCGACGCCTTTGCCGCGTTGCCACGGCAGGACACGTCCGACCCCGGCCAACGGGCGGCCCGGCTGCGCGATACGCCACTGCTGCAGCAACGGCTGGCGCGCCTGGCCGTGGGCCACGGTTGGGTGACGGGCTGGATCGGCAACTGCCTCGGGCGCATCAACGGCAAGGTCGGCGAGCCTGCGAGCTTCGACCTGCTCGACCGCGTACTAGGCGCGCAGGCCTACCGGCTGGCAGACTGGCGCGTGGCAGGCGACGACATCAACTACCGGCGCTTCTTTGACGTGAATTCCCTCGCTGCCATTCGCATGGAAGATCCGGAAGTGTTCGAGGCTGTGCATGCGCTGCCACTGCGCTGGGCGGCCGAAGGCAAGCTCACCGGCCTGCGCATCGACCACCCCGACGGCCTGGCCGACCCGGCCGAGTACTTCGAGCGGCTGCAGCGCCGCCACCTGGCGCTGCAGCAGGCCGCAGGCGTCGCCCAGCCGCGCGCGCTCTACGTGCTGGTGGAAAAGATCATGGCCGACCACGAGCCGCTGCCCGCCGACTGGCGCGTGCATGGCGGCACGGGCTATCGCTTCAGCACCCTGGTCACGGGCCTCTTCATCGCGGCCGAAGCGCAGGCGGACTTCGACGCGCACTACGCGGAATTTACCGGCGACACGCAGGCCTTCGACGAGGCGGGCTACGAATGCAAGCGGCTCATCATCCAGAGCGCGCTGGCCTGCGACCTGAACTGGCTGGTCGATACGCTCAGCCGCATCACGCGCGCCGACCGGTCGGTGTGCGATTTCACGCGCAACCAGCTGCGGCTCGCGCTGGTGGAGGTGGCCGCGTTCTTCCCCGTCTATCGCACCTACATCGTGCCCGGCAAGGGCCCGGCCAGCGAGGCGGACCGCCGCCACATCGCCTGGGCGATCGCCGCCGCACGCCGGCGCATCGGCACTTCCGAAGGCGGGGTGCTGGCCTATCTGCATTCCATCCTGCTGGGCGAAGACGGCGCCGCGCCCGAGCTGCGCGCCAAGTTCATCCGCCGCTGGCAGCAGTTCACCGCGCCGGTGATGGCCAAATCCATCGAAGACACACTGTTCTACCGCTACACCCGGCTGGTGTCGCTCAATGACGTCGGCGCGGAGCCGCGCCGCTTCGGCCTCTCGGTGGCTGCGTTCCACCAGGCCAACCAGCAACGCGCACGCTACCTGCCGCACAGCATGCTGGGCACATCCACCCACGACAGCAAGCGCTCGGAAGATGTGCGCGCCCGGCTCAACGTCCTTTCGGAGATACCCCATGCGTGGAAGGCATTGGTCCACGATCTGGAAGCCCTGGGCCAGCGCTTCGGCACCACGATAGACGGCATCGATGCGCCTAGCAGGCACGACCTCTGGAGCCTGTGCCAGGCCATGGTGGGCATCTGGCCAGCGCAGCGCAGCACGCCCGAGCAGCGCGCGACGCTGGTAGAGCGGCTGCAGCAATACATGGTCAAGGCCATGCGCGAGGCCAAGCTCGCCACCAACTGGCTCTTTCCCAACGAAGCCTATGAAGGCGCGGTGACGCAATACATCGAGAAGACGCTGTCCTCGGAGCGCTTCGTCAGCACATTGGAGGACTTCGTGCAGCGAGTGGCGCCGCAAGGATTCCGCAACAGCCTCTGCCAGCTAGCCCTGAAGCTCACCGTTCCGGGCGTGCCTGACATCTACCAAGGCTGCGAGGTGTGGAATTTCTCGCTGGTGGACCCAGACAACCGCCGCCCGGTGGAATTCGGGCCGCTGGCGAAGTCCCTGTCCGCCGTACGCTCGATGTATGCGGAGGGCCGGTTCCCCACACCGGCCGAATGGCGGCAGGTGCTCGGCGAAGGCACCCAGATGCCCGATGCCGCCAAGCAGCTCGTCACCTGGCGCCTGCTGCAGCTGCGCCGGCAATGGCCAGCGCTCTTCCGTGATTCGACCTACCTGCCTCTGTCCATCATCGGGGGCGAGGAGGCCGCGGGCGCACGCGCCCTGGCCTTCGCCCGCATCCGCGAGGGGGACGCCTTCGTGGTCGTCAGCTCGCGATTGATGCTGCGGCAGCACGACCCCGAAGGCGCGAGTCTTATGGCGCGCGCCACGCTGGACATCGCCCAGGCGCATCCAACACTTGCCCGTGCGGGCCTGTGGCGCGACTGGTTCACCGGCGAAACCTTCAACACCGACCAACCCTGGACCCTCTCGTCTCTGTTGGGAAGTCGCAATGACGGCACGGCCAGACTGCCTTTTGCGGTTCTGATTCCGGTACAAACCGACGCATGAAAATTCTGTTCGTCACCCCCGAGTGCGCTCCCTTCGTCAAGACCGGCGGACTGGGCGACGTCGCCGCCGCCCTTCCCCGCGCACTGCGCGCACGGGGCCTCGACGTCATCACGCTGATGCCGGCCTACGGCGGCATGCCCATCGACGGAGCGGTCCAGCGCGTCATCCAGGTGCCGCAAACGGCGCGCTGGCCGGACGCGCAGTTGCTGCAGGTCGAACACGCGGACGGCGGCCGCTTTCTCCTGCTCTCCTGCCCATGGGCCTTCGCCAACGTGCGCTCGCCGTATGGCCCCACGGGCGCAGACGCCGCACCGCATGCGGCGCTGCCATTCGGGCTGCTCTCGCATGTGGCCGCGAGTTTGGCCACAGACCAGAGCCCTCTCAGCTGGCAGGCAGACATCGTGCATGCCAACGACTGGCCCTGCGGGCTCGCGCCGCTGTATCTCCATCACGCGCGGCGGTCTGGCCACGCCTCCACCGCGCGCAGCGTGATGACCATCCACAACCTGGCCTTCCAGGGCGTCTTCCCCATGTCCGCCGCCGACTTGTTAGACGTGCCCGAGGCCTATCGGGGCATGGACGGCGCAGAATTCTGGGGCCAGCTCTCCATGCTCAAGGCCGGCCTGCAGCTGGCTGACGCACTGACCACCGTCAGCCCCACCTATGCCCGCGAGATCCAGCATCCCGAACTGGGCTTCGGACTCGATGGTGTGCTGCGCAGCCGCGCAGCGCATCTGCACGGCCTGCTCAACGGCATCGACACCTCGGTATGGAACCCGAGCAGTGACCCTCTGATCGCTGCCCGCTACAGCGCCGATGAGATCGCCTCCAAGGCCGGTAACCGCTCGGCCCTGCGCCAGCGCGCAGGCCTTGCGGAAAGCGGCCAGCCGCTGCTGGGCTTGGTGGGGCGGCTGACGCAGCAAAAGGGGGTGGATCTGGTGGTTGCAGGCGCGCCGCCGGTGCTGGCCCAGGGCGCCCAACTGGTCGTGCTGGGCAAGGGTGATCCAGCACTGGAGGCGTCTCTGCTGGAACTGGCACAGGCCTACCCACAGCAAGTCAATGTGACCCTGGGCTTTGACGAATCGCTAGCGCACCAGATCGAAGCCGGGGCGGACTGCTTCCTGATGCCCTCCCGCTTTGAGCCCTGCGGCCTAAATCAGATGTACAGCCAGACTTACGGCACTCCGCCCGTCGTCACCGCCACGGGAGGCCTGGCGGATACCGTCACGGATGTCACTGCATCGCCAACCACCGGCACTGGCTTCGTCATGCCCCAGGCAACGCAGGCAGCCTTCGATGCCGCACTGGCCGCGGTGCTGGCGCTGTGGCGCAACCCGCAGGCGTGGCAGGCACTTCAGCGACGCGGCATGCAGCAGGACTTCGGCTGGGGTCATGCCGCACAACAGTACGTCGCCCTCTATGAAGCGCTGAACCGCTCCGGCAGTCGTGGAGACCCGTTGGTTTAAACAGGCCCATCGAGAGCGCCAGAGAGTCACTGCCTCACAGGGCCCCTTGCCAGAGGGCGGTGGCGCTCACGCAGCGCCCCCATCGGCAGCCAATACGTCGTTCCAGACTATTTGAGCCGCGGCTGCACGATGATCTTCACCGCAGATTCGTTGTTGTGGATCAACGTGTCGAATCCCTGCGCCACCAAGTCCTCCAGTTGGATGCGCTGGGTGATGAAGGGCTCCAGGTTGATCTTGCCCTCCTCGACCAGCTTGATCGTTTCCTGATGGTCGTTGCAGTACGCGATGGTGCCGCGCACGTCCAGCTCCTTCATGACCACGCTGTGCACGTTGACGGTGGCCGGGTGGCTCCAGATGGAGACGATCACCACCACGCCGGTGGATTTCGTGGCGGCCACCAGGGTGTCGAGCACCTTGTTGACGCTGGAGCACTCGAAGGCCACATCCACGCCCTTGTCGCCGGTGAGCTTCATCACCTCGGCTGTCACATCCACTTCAGACGGGTCCAGGATGTGATCGGCCACGCCGGATTCGCGCGCCTTCTGCTTGCGCTTGGCGCTCAGCTCGGTGACGATGACTGTGAGGCCTTTGGCCTTCAGGATGGCTGACAGCAGCAGGCCGATCGGCCCCGCGCCGCCGACCAGCGCCACATCGCCGGACTTGGCGCCGCTGCGGGTGTAGGCATGGTGGCCCACGGACAGCGGCTCGATCAGCGCGGCCTGGTCCAGCGGAATGGCATCGGAGATCGGATGCACCCAGCGGCGCTTGACGGCGATACGTTCGGAGAGTCCGCCCCCACGGCCGCCCAGCCCGATGAAATTCATGTTTTTGGACAGGTGGTAGTTGTCACCCGGTCCTGTGGGCACATCGTCGGCCACGATGTAGGGTTCCACCACGACGTGCTGGCCGACCTGCAGGTCGTCAACGCCTTCGCCCAGCGCATAGACCACGCCGGAAAATTCATGCCCCATCGTGATGGGCGCTGACTCGCCCGAGATGGGATGCGGGTGTCCGCAGGGCGGAATGAAGATCGGCCCTTCCATGAACTCATGAAGATCGGTGCCGCAGATGCCGCACCAGGCCACTTCGATGCCCACCGTACCGGGCTCCACCACGGGTTCGGGTATGTCTTCGATGCGGATATCTCCGCGGTTGTGGAAACGTGCTGCTTTCATGATTCGACTTTCTGGTTGGTAAGGCTGGGTCGGTACGACGGCACACTGCCGCCCATCTTGAGCCGCTAGGCGTCATCGGCCTTTGCGCTAGCGCAAGTGATGCACGGGCTGCAGACCATAGACCTGCACGGGCAGCCCTTCCTGGCGCGCCTTGAGCTGCAGCGCCAGGTAGAGCGAGTAATGGCGCGACTGGTGCAGGTTGCCGCCGTGGAACCACAGCGCCTCTTGCTGCGTGGGCTTCCACATGTTGCGCTGCTCGCCCTCCCAAGGCCCCGGGTCCTTGGTCGTGTCCGAGCCCAGGCCCCAGACCTTGCCGACCTTGTCCGCCACTTCCTGACTGATCAGGTCGGCCACCCAGCCGTTCATGGAGCCGTAGCCGGTCGCATAGACCACCAGGTCCGCCGGCAACTCGGTGCCATCGTCAAGCACCACCGCGTTTTCCGACAGATGGCTGATCTCCTTGCCCGCCTGCAACTTGATGCTGCCGTCGATCACCAGATCGCAGGCCCCCACGTCGATGTAGTAGCCCGATGCACGGCGCAGGTACTTCATGAAGAGGCCCGAGCCGTCGTCACCGAAGTCCAGCATGAAGCCCGTCGCCTCCAACTTGCGGTAGAACTCAGCGTCGCGCTCGCGGATGCGGTCGTACACCGGCACCTGGAAGTCGGCCATGATGCGGTAGGGCAGCGAGGCGAAGATCAGGTCGGCCTTCTTGGTCGTCACGCCGCTGGCCACGGCTCGCTCCGAATACAGATCGCCCAGGCCGATGTCCATCAGCGAATCGGATCGCACGATATGGGTGGACGAGCGCTGCACCATGGTCACGTCCGCGCCGTGCTCCCAGAGCGCCGCGCAGATGTCGTGCGCGGAATTGTTGGCGCCGATCACCACCACCTTCTTGCCGGCATAGGTGTCCGGGCCGTGGTGCTGGGACGAGTGCTGCTGCTCGCCCTGGAAAACGTCTTGGCCCTTGATCTTGGGGACGTTGGCCTTCCCCGACATGCCCGTGGCGAACACCACGTGCTTGGGGCGCAGCACCAGCGTCTCGCCATCGCGCTCCACGGTGACTTCCCACTCCTGCTGGTCCTCGTCGAAACGGGCGTTCAGGCAGTTGGTGGAAGGCCAGTAGTTCACCTCCATCACCTTGGTGTACATCTCCAGCCAATCGCCGATCTTGTCCTTGGGGGCGAACACGGGCCAGTTGTCCGGAAACGGCATGTACGGCAGATGGTCATACCAGACCGGATCGTGCAAGCACAGCGACTTGTAGCGGTTGCGCCACTGATCGCCAGGCCGCGCCTGGCGGTCGATGACGATGTGAGATACGCCCAGCTGGCGCAGCCGCGCACCCAGCGCGATACCCCCCTGCCCTCCGCCAATGACCAGCACGAACGGCTGCTTCTCACGGCCCAGTTCCTCGGCCTCCTGCTGACGGCGCTCCGCCCAGGTCTTGCGCCCGCGCCGAATGCCGTGCTCGGCCCCCATCGGGCGGCGCGTGCCCATGGGCTCCTCGTGCCCCTTCAGCTCCTGGGCGGCTGTCAGCAGCGTCCAGATGCGCCCGTCCCTGATGCGGACATGGCCGCCGCCGCGCGCATGCCGCGTATCAATCACGATCCAGGCAGACAGCACGCCATCCGCCTCCTCCACGGCCTCGCGCTCGTCCAGCGAGAAGCGCACGGGCGCCGCGGCGTCCAGCTGCGCCGCCAGCATGCTGGCGATCTGTGCCTGCCCTTCCATGGTCTTGATGTTCCAGGTGAACAGCACCAGGTCGCGCCAATAGGATTCGTCTGCGAACAGGCGGCTGGCGGCCGCGAAGTCACGGTCGGCCAGGGCATGGTTGAGTGAGTCGAGCAGCGCCTGTGCGCGAGCGGCGGCCGTCGTGTCGGTCATGTGTGTCTCCTTGATGGTTGTCATGCCCGCTGGTTTTTCTTCCGGGCATTGGCTCTGAGGCAATCGCCATGCCATGCTGCTCGGCCGCAAGCGTTGCCATGCCCATCAAGGACTTACCTGCGAGACGTGCGTACAAACCCCGTGCCTTGCGTGTAGCTGGCCACGGTGGCTGCACGCGACAGGCGATGCACCGTGCGACACCTGTCGCATGACACTTGCTGCAGCGCAGCAGAGGCGGTGGGTAAACCTCGATGGGCGCTGCGCGGCACGGGGCACACAATTCCTGGCGGCACGTTCAAAGCCTCATCGTCTCCAGACCATGACCCTGCAGTCCTACGCCTCCCACATCCAGGAAATCGAAGCCTTTGGCCAGGGCTACCCGATCCACGGGCAAGAGCGCGACCGCGCGGTGCTGCGCAGCTGGCGCCGCTGCATCGACCATCACCGGCTAGATCCCGCACATACCAGCGAAGCGCACATCGTTCCCGATGGCGAGTTGCGCGTACACCGGGAAGAGTCCGAGCCGCTGATTCACATCGCCCGGCATGCGCTGGAGCGGCTCTATCAGCAGCTCAAAGGCCTGGACTACGTGTTGCTGCTGGCCGACCGGCATGGCGTGGCCGTGGACTTCCTGGGACAGGAGGCTGACGCGGGCGACCTGCGCCGCGCCGGCCTGTATCTGGGCGCGCAGTGGCGTGAGGAGCACTCGGGCACATCGGCCGTGGGGTCCTGCCTGGAAACGGGCGAAGCGCTGACCGTACACCAGAGCGACCATTTCGACTTCACCCATACCGGGCTGTCCTGCACCGCAGCACCCATCTACGACATGCGCGGCGAGCTCGCAGCGGTGCTGGATCTATCGCTGCTGCGCTCTCCCGCCGCGCGGGCCAGCCAGAACCTGGCGCTCAACCTCGTCATGGCCGCGGCCCGGCGTGTGGAGCACGCCAACCTCATGGCGCAGTCCGGCCAGGACTGGGTGGTGCGACTGGCGCAGTCACCCGATTTCCTTGATGTCGATCCCGACGCCTCCATCAGCGTCGATGCCCGGGGCCGCATCCGCGGCATGACCCACGCGGGCGCGCGCCTGCTGGCTGCCGCGGCGCAGCTGGACTGGCGCCAGCGCCAGAAGCTCATTGGCCAGCCGCTCCAGCGCTTCTTCGACGTGGACCTGCGCCATCTGCCCGAGCTGCGCCGCAATCGCCCGGCGCAGGAGCGCATCATCCGCGCCCGAGACGGCAGCATCCTATTCGCCCATGCCATGGAGCCGCAGCGCCTGATGCGTGGCCAGCGCGCACAGGCACCGCAGCTCCGGCAACAGCCTCCCCTGCCCGCAGCGTTGCAGGCGCTGGATACGGGCGACGCCACGCTGCACAAGTTGCTGCATAAGGCGGCCCGTCTCGCGCCGCAAGCGTTGCCCATCCTGGTGCAAGGAGAAACTGGCGCAGGCAAGGAATACCTGGCCCGCGCACTCCATGCCGCAAGCGGCCGCTGCGGCGCCTTCATCGCCATCAACTGCGCCGCCATTCCCGAGGCCCTTCTGGAGAGTGAGCTGTTCGGCTACCTGCCCGGCACCTGGACCGGCGGCACAGCCAAAGGCCGCGAAGGCCTGATCGCCGCGGCCCATGAAGGCACGCTGTTTCTCGACGAGATCGGCGACATGCCGCTGGCGCTGCAGGCCAAGCTGCTACGGGTGCTGTCCGAATCCGAAGTCACCCCCCTGGGCGCCCGCGCGCCACGGTCGGTGGACGTGCGCTTCATCTCCGCCTCGCACCGGCCACTGGCAGAGCTGGCGCGGCGCGGCAACTTCCGAGAAGACCTGCTCTACCGCCTCAACGCCGCTGAACTGCACCTGCCCGCGCTGCGCCAGCGCAGTGACCTGCAGACCATCGCCGACCAGATGCTGGCCGCCCTAGGCGGCCATCTGCACCTCGGGGAGGCAGCCCGCGCCGCGCTGGCCGCGCACGCTTGGCCTGGCAACCTGCGCGAGCTGCACAACGCGCTTCGCTACGCCGCCGCACTGTGCGGCCACGACGGCGACGGAAGCATCGAGCCCGAACATCTGCCCGATGCGCTGAACAGCACCGCACCTGGCACAACCGTCCGAGCCGACGACACTAGCGCGCCCGCTGCACAGGCGCTGGAGCACCTGCTGGCGCAATGCCAGGGCAACGTCTCCGAGGCCGCGCGCCAACTCGGCGTCAGCCGCTCCACCATCCACCGTCGCATCCAGCAGCTGCAGCTAGGCGTGCGGCATGCCCAATGGCGCGAGTCGTAGGATGAATCATCCGCAGGACCGCCGCGGCTTGGGTGCAGGCTGCGGGTTCCTCGGGAAACGGGGTGCATCTCAGTCCGGCGTGTTCGCCTCGGCATTGCCTGCACAGCCATGTTCAGCCAGAAGCACTGCGGCCTGCACGCGGGAGCTGAGCCCCAGCTTGCGCAGGATGTGCTGGACGTGGATCCTGACGGTGGTCTCGGCAATGGACAGGGCGCGGCCGATTTCCTTGTTGCTAGCCCCTGCCGCGATCGTTCCAAGGATCTCCCGTTCGCGTGGCGACAGCCCGCCGATCCCGGCGTGGGGGACTTCCTCTGCCACCGGAGCCCCTGCGGCCCCGCTCGCGGCAGCGGCCCGGAAGGCGTTGACCAGCTTGTCGGTCATCTCCGGGCTGATCGTCGAGACGCCTCGGTGGGCCCGCTCGATCACCGTCACCAGCACGTCGCTGTCCACCGTCGTGAGCAGATAGCCGCGCGCGCCGCGCTGCAGCGCCGCCGCCAGGGTGCGGCCCTCCTCGCTGACGGTCAGCATCGGCACGCGCGCGGCGGGAGCCGCCTCACGCAGGCCCTGCAGCACGTTCACGCCGGTAACGCCGGGCAGGTGGTGGTCCAGCAGGATCACGTCGGGCTGCAGGATGGCAGCACGGCGCAGCGCCTCGCCGCCGTCGGTCGCTTCGCCGACCACCTCCAGATGCGGCTGGTACCTGCGCCGGGTACGCTGTGGATGTCCAGCTGCGCGCCGATGCCAGCCGGCCGCCCGCCCGCCCGCGCATGATGCGCAGGCCCACATGGGTCTCGTCCGGAGCCCAGGCACCGGCATCCAGACCGGTACCGTCGTCGCACACCTCGATGATCCATTGCGGCGCCGGCCTCACGTCGATCCATTCCTGGCTTGCACAGGCATGCTTGCGGGCCTTGGACAGCGCCTCCTGCAGCGCATGCAGCACCTGGATCTGTACATCCGCCGGCAGGGCCAGGCCCTCGCCATCCGCCTCCATGTGCGCGGGCAGCCCCTCTGGTGTTGAAACTTGGCCAGCGTGGTGTGCAGCGCGGGCAGGATGTCCTCGTCATCGCCGCGGGTGCGGAAGTGCAGCAGCAACTCGCGCACATCGGCCAGACTCTCCCGGATGCCCGTATCGAGCTCAGCCAGGGTGTGCCGCAAGCGCTCGGTCTGGCCTGCGGGCATGCCGGCCACCTCATCGCGCAGTAAGCCGCTCTGGATCTTGAGGAAAGCCAGACCCTGGGCGATGGAATCATGCAGCTCGCGGGCGATCAGGCTCCGCTCTTCCGAGACGGCCGCCTCGCGGCGCGGCGCATCGACGCGCGAGACCTCGATGGCACAGGCCAGATGACTGGCCAGCGTTTCGAGCAACGAGCGGTCAGCGTCGGCCAGCGGAGCTGGCTTCCGGTAAAAAAAGTCGATATCGCCCAGCAGGCGGTCCTTGAGCCGCAGGGGCACGCTCAGCAAGCTGGTGAAGCCAGCCTGCGCGCACAGGCCCGGCTTACGACCTCACGGATGAAGCGGGTACGGCCTGCAGCTCTTCCAGAGTGAATATGCGTACGGCAGCGCTCGCGGGAGGCCGGCCGCACAGGCAACTGCAGGTGGGCATGCAGTGTTCCGCCTCGGCCAGCTCCGCAGGCAGCTGGCCGGCCGCCAGCAGCACGTAACGCTGGTTCCGCTCATCCGACCAGCGCAGCGCCGCTGCATCGGCATGGGCGGCGCGCCGGATCTGACCAACGAAGCCCTGCGCCAGCGCCTCGTACAGCACGGCCATGTACTGGCGCCGCCGCGGAATGCTCAACGGCCGGCTCTCGCACCGACTGCATCGCAGCGTCTTCATCCACGTGCTGGCGATCGTCGTGCTCGCCAAGGCCATGTGCCATCTGGGCTGGTGAACGCGCGGCCAGCAGGTCCACCGCTGCCCAAGGTGAAGCCTCCTCGCCGGGCCCGGGGCAAGCCCGCAATCAGATCTGCGCCTGCCCCTGCAACAGCCGCTGCCGCAAAGCCTCCGCCATGGGCCCGAGAACATGGTCGCGGCGCTGCAGCAAGCCCAACGTGCGCCACACTGCAGGGTCGGTCAACGGCACGCTGCAAACCTCAGGGTGGCTGGGCCGCAGCGCTAGCTGAGGGATCGCCGCGAGCCCCAGCCCGGCCTCCACCAGCGACAGTGCACCTGCCAGGTGGTTGCACTCGTGCCACGCCACTGGCTTTTCGGACAGTTCAGCCACGGCCTGGTCCAGCAGCAGGCGGTTTCCGCTCTGATGGGAAACCGACACGAGGCGCTGCCCAGCGAGCTCGGGCCAGCCGATTTCCTTGCGAGCAGCCCAGGGATGGCTTCTCGGCATCGCCAGCACATAGCGCTCGCGCATCAGTGCGTCGAACCGCAAGACCGGCTCCTGGCTGCCCGTGAAGCCCAGGCCGAAGTCCACGTCGCCTCGCAGCACTGCATCGAGCACCTGTTGTGCGCTGTCTTCCATCAGATGTACCTGCACCTCCGGCTCGCTGGCCGCGAAGTCCCGCAGCACAGCCGGCAAGAGATTCGCCGCCACCGACGGAATGGAGGCGATGGCGATCCGCCCCCGCCGGCGCTGGAGCTGATCGCCCACACGCTGGATGGCGTCATCGAGGCCCGTCAGAGCAGCCTGGGCCTCCCGCAGGAAATCGTGCCCCACGGAAGTCAGTGCGACGTGGCGCGTGGTGCGTGCCAGCAATTGGGCGCCCACTGCGGCTTCCAGACGCTCAACCCGACGGCTGAGCGCCGAAGGAGAAACGAACAACGCATCTGCTGCGAGTCGGAAGCTCTGCTTTTCAGCTGTGACCACGAATGCCATCAGCTCCCCCATATCGAATTTGATGCGCCGCATGCAACAGTACCTCCATAAATTGCAATTCACAGAATATTACGGACTGCCTAGCATGGCCACCTTTCGCCGAGCCAACAGGCTGAAACCACAAAAGGAGACAACATGCAAAGACGCACACTCACCCTGACCGCCGCACTCGCGGCCGGCCTTTCCCTCATCGCCGCAGCCGCGAACGCCGAGGACTTCCCTCCCAAAAAGACGGTGACCATGGTGGTGGGCTTCGCGGCGGGCGGCTCTGCCGACATCGCCGCGCGCGTGATCGCCAAGAAGCTCGGAGAGAACATCGGCCAGACCGTGGTGGTGGACAACAAGCCGGGCGCCGGCGGCAACCTGGCCCATGCCCAGGTCGCCAAGGGCCCCACCGACGGCTCGATGATTCTTTTCGGCTCGATCGGACCGCTCAGCATCTCGCCCCACTTCATGAAGGTCGGCTACGACCCGCTCAAGGATCTGGCGCCCATCACGATGGGCGTGACCTTTCCCAACGTACTGGTGGTGCCGGCCAGCACCGGCATCAAGACGCTGGGCGAATACGTGGCCCGCGCTAAGCGCGAGCCAGGCAAGCTCGACTTCGCCTCCACGGGCCCAGGCTCTGCCGCCCATCTGGCAGGTGAGTTGCTCAACGACATCGCGAAGATCAACACCGTCCATGTGCCCTACAAAGGCGGTGCACCAGCACTGCAGGACGTGCTTGGCGAGCGCGTCACCTCGTTCTACGCCGCGCCGCCCACCGCACTGCCGCACCTGCAGTCGGGCAAGCTCGTGGCCTTGGCCACGACCGGACTGACCCGCCCTGCCTACCTGCCCAACGTGCCGACGGTCGCAGAGACCTACCCCGGCTTCAATGCCACCAACTGGTACGCCTTCATGGCGCCCGGCAAAACGCCCAAGACGCTGCTCGACCGCTGGAACATTGAGCTCGTCAAGGTGCTGAATTCGCCGGACGTGCGCGACAACCTGCTCAAACACGGCCAGACGGCCGCACCGGGAAGCCGCGAAGAACTGGGCAAGTTCATCGCTGCTGAAAACGACAAGTGGTCCCGCATCATCCGCGAGCGCAACATCACAGCGGACTGACGCGCAAGCGACGTATTACAAACAACCATACAGGAGACAAACCATGCCCGATACCCTTTCCCCCTCCCTGCCGGCCTCCAGCCTGCGCCGCCGCACCCTGGGCGCGCTGCTGGGCGCAGCCCTCACCCTGGGCCTGGGCGCAGTGACGCCCGCCGCCGTACAGGCAGCCGAAATCCGCGTCGTGACCTCCGGCGGCTTCTCGGCCGCCTACGACCAGCTCGTGCCGCTCTACGAGCAAGCCACCGGCAACAAGGTCACCACGGCGCGCGGCGCTTCGATCGGCAATGCGCCGGACTCCATACCCAGCCGCATGGCGCGGGGGGAGCAGTTCGACGTGGTGATCCTGGCCGATTCGGCACTGGACAAGCTTACCGAGCAAGGCAAAGTGCAGGCGGGCAGCCGCGTGGATCTCGCCCGTTCGATGATTGGCATGAGTGTGCGCAAGGGCACGCCGCGGCCGGACATCAGCACTGTTGACGCCCTGCGGCAGACCCTGCTGAACGCCAAGTCGATCGCCTATTCGGCCAGCGCAAGCGGCACCTACCTGTCCACCGAACTGTTCCAGCGCCTGGGCGTTGCAGAGCAGATCAAGGACAAAGCGAAGAAGATCTACAGCGAACGGGTCGGCGCGGTCGTGCTGCGCGGCGATGCGGAGATTGGCTTCCAGCAGGTGAGCGAACTGCTGCCCTTCAAGGAACTGGACTTCGTGGGCCCGCTGCCAGACGAAGTGCAGCAGCGCGTGTTCTTCTCGGCAGGCGTTGCGACAGGCGCGCAGGAGCCTGAGGCAGCCCGGCAGCTGATCCGCTTCCTGGCCGCGCCGGCTGCGGCCTCCATCGTGCGCAGCACCGGCATGGAGCCTGCCGCGGCACGTTGATTCCGCACGCATGCAGGGCTGCCTAACGGCATGCCCCCACACACTCCCTCACTCCCTCACTCCATGCGCGGGCCGCAGCGCCGGATAGCCGGTGGGGCCTGGTCCAGCGTGACCACTTCAGAAAGTACAGCATGAAACTCCAGTGCATCGCGGCAGTCGCCGCCGTCTGCGCACCGATCCTGGCATCGGCGCAGACCAACCTCACTCTCTACGGCATCGCCGATCTCGGTATCCGCCGAACCTCTGGCATGACGGCCGCCAACGCGCCCAGCCCCTTCTCGACCACCGGGGTCTCGAGCGGCGTGGACAACACCAGCCGCTTCGGCTTTCGCGGGCGTGAGGACCTGGGCGGCGGCCTGCATGCCGTTTTCAACCTCGAAACCGGGCTGAACCTCGACACCGGGACCCAGGCCAACGCGACCAAGTTCTTTGACCGCGCGGCCATCGTCGGCCTGGGCGGCGGCTGGGGCACTGTCACTGCGGGCCGCCAGACCAATGTCCTCGCCGATGCCATCAGTCCGGTCGATCCTGCCGGCATGCGCTTCGCGTCGTTCAACCCGAACATCGCGACTACCGCCCTCAGCAGCCACGGCCTGGGCATTGAGTACGGCAGCGCGGGCGCCAGCAGCGGCTCCTACCGCCTCGACAACTCCCTCAAGTACGTCGGCCGCTTTGGCCCGGTGACGGCGCGAGCCATGTACGGCTTTGGCGAGAATGCAGCAGGCGCCGGAC